>CAYVVQ010000037.1:0-30591 GCA_964454455.1 uncultured Desulfobacterales bacterium
GCGTGGCGGGCCGGATTCTTTCCTTGAACCCGCATCGAGGATCGTTTATGGTCGAAACGAACCCGGTGCGGCGTCGCGTGCTCACCTTGACATCCCCGCACGGTTCCGCCCCATTCGAAACGGAAGGAGCGAGGTATGACCGAAGTCACCGAAGGGGTTCGATGGATACGGGGACAGGACGACATGATCCCGGATGCGCACGTCTATCTTCTGGGGGACGACGCAGGCGGGGACCTGACCCTGGTGGACGCCGGGCTGGTGGGAAAGGCCCCTTACAAGATCGAATCGCTCAAGCGAATGGGCGTGCCCCTGGAGAGCGTCCGGCGCATCGTCATGACCCACACGCACCTGGATCACATCGGCTGTCTGGGGGCTCTCCTCGAGCAGCTTCCCAACGCCGAGCTCTGGGTGCACGAGACCGAGGCCGTGCCCCTGGAGACCGGGGACGAGCGGACGGTTTACGGCATGGAGATGTTCCGGAGCATGTGCCAGGCCCAGTATGGGCTCGAGCCCGGGGCGTTCACCTTTTCCGTGGACCGCAAGCTCCAGGGGGGCGAGACGGTGGGGCTCGGGGGCGCGGATTGGGAGATTCTGCACATCCCCGGGCACTCGGCCGGAAGCATCGGCCTGTACGACCCCGCCAGGCGGATCCTGATTCCGGGCGACGTGGTCTACGCCGATTCCGCCATCGGCCGCTTCGACCTCCACGGGGCCGACGGGAGCGCTCTGAGGGAGTCCCTGTACCGGCTCGCCGACCTGGACGTGGAGACCCTGCTGCCCGGGCACAACCGGATCGCCACGGACCTGCCGTCCGACTACATTCGAAGGACGGCGGATCAATGGGCGCCGTACCTGAAGTGAACCCGACGGCCCGCGAAACCCCGTAAAGCGGGTGCCCGGCGCACGCGATCAAGGAGGGACAACCATGCTGCTCATTGAAGATCTCAAGGTGGCGCTCGGGGAGAAGGTCATCCTCCAGCACATCGATCTCGAGATTCATCCGGGTGAGACCCACGTGCTCTTCGGCCCGAACGGTTCCGGCAAGACGTCCCTGCTCATGACCATCATGGGCTATCCGCAGTTTCGCGTCGTTGAGGGGAAGATCGAGTTCAAGGGCGAGGAGATCACCCACATGCCCATTCACGAGCGGGCCAGGCTGGGTATCGGCATGAGCTATCAGCGGCCGCCCACCATTCACGGCCTCAAGACCCGCCAGCTCGTGCAGCTCTGCGCGGCCGGGGAGGAAGTGGACGAGGGCAACCTGGCGAGGAAGGTCAACTTCGAGGAGTTCCTGGACCGGGACGTGAACGCCGGGTTCTCCGGGGGGGAGATCAAGCGGAGCGAGCTCCTCCAGCTCATGGCCCAGGACCCGGACCTGATGCTGTTCGATGAGCCGGAGTCCGGCGTCGACATGGAGAACATTCAGCTGGTGGGCGGTACCATCGCCGCCCTGCTGCAGAAGGACGTCCGGGCCAACGGCGACAAGACCAGGATGGCCAAGAAGCTCGAGCGCACCAAGATGGGGCTCATCATCACCCACACCGGATACATCCTGGACTACCTGACCGCGGACAAGGGGCAGGTGCTCTACGACGGCCGGTTGAGCTGCATCAGCAATCCGAGGGAGATTCTGCGCTGCGTGGGGGAGTCGGGATACAAGGAGTGCGTGCGATGCATTACAGAGACCAGCTGAAGGAGCGGGCGGAGAAGGCCCTGGACAAGAAAGCGGCCATCGGGCCGGACGTGGATTTCAAGGAGTTCGACCCCGCGCCGGTACCCCACTCCTACATGGCCGAGGAGGAGATGTGCGCCCTTCCCATGGCGGACCGGCAGACCCTGCTCATGGCGGGACTGGACGTGAGCGGCAAGGGCCGGGGCGGCACCTTCTTCCAGAAAGACACCTCGGTGGTTCACTGCCAGGCGGGCCAGGAGGACGTCGAGGTGCTGTCCATCAAGAAGGCGCTCGAGGAGCACGACTGGCTCGAGGAGTACTACTGGAAGCTCGCCACGGTGGACGCGGACAAGTACACCGCCGCGGCCGAGCTCGATCTGCACGACGGGTACGTGATCCGATCCCGGCCGGGGAGCAGCACGGTCTACCCGATCCAGGCCTGCATGTACCTGGACAAGGAGGGGCTCCAGCAGAACGTCCACAACATTATCATCGCCGAGGAGGACTCGGAGCTCCACATCATCACGGGGTGCGCCACCTCTCCCCACATGAAGCGCGGCCTCCACGTGGGCATCTCCGAGTTCTTCGTCAAGAAGAACGCCAAGCTCTCCTTCACCATGATCCACAACTGGGCCGAGAACATGGCCGTCCGGCCGCGCTCCGTGGCCCGGGTGGAGGAGGGGGGGCAGTTCGTGAACAACTACATCTGCATGAAGCCGGTGCGGTCCCTCCAGATGTATCCCACGACCCACCTGACGGGCCCGGACGCGGTGGCGCGGTTCTACAGCATCGTCATGGGCAGTCCGGGCTCGGAGTACGACATGGGAGGGCGGATCATCCTGAACCACCCGGGCAACCGCGCGGAGATCGTCTCCCGCGTGATCAGCAACGGGGGGAACGTGGTCGCCCGGGGCCACCTCGTGGGCAAGGAGCCGGAGATCAAGGCGCACCTGGAGTGCCGGGGGCTCCTTCTGAACGGAGGGCTCATTCACGCCATACCCGAGTTGGAGGGCCACGTGGACGGCGTGGAGATGAGCCACGAGGCGGCGGTGGGGAAGATCGCCCAGGAGGAGATCACCTACCTCCAGGCCCGGGGGCTGACCGAGGACGAGGCCACGGCCACCATCGTGCGGGGGTTTCTGAGCGTGGACATCCCGGGACTGCCACAGGAGCTCCAGGCGGAGATCGACCGGGCCGTGGAAGAGAGCGACAAGGACGTCATGTAATCGGCGGGACGAGGACGATCCCCTTTCGCCGCGAGGCGAAGGGGGATCGTCGTTCGATGCCGGCCGGGCGCGGGGAGGGATCATGGGGTTTGTTCGGGGTTCCGTCACATGCACGCGCTACCGGGTCGCCGGGGACCTGCCCGACGACTTCCGCGAGACGGTTCGGGAGCGGATTCCACGCTACGCCTTCCGGCGGCTGCGGGAGGACTCGGACCAGGAGCGGTCCGTGGGATGGGTGAACGTGCTCGACGAGTTCCAGATCGGGTTCTTCGGCGACGAGTTCTTCAAGGAGCCCTACCTGGGGCTCTCCTTCCGGGTCGATACGAGGAGCGTTCCGGCCCGGGCGCTTCGGCAGTACTGCCTGGAGGCGGAGGAGGAGGCGAAGGCCCGGGAAGGCCTGGAGCACCTCAACAAGAAGCGGCGGGAGGAGATCCGGGAGGGGGTCCGCTCCCGGCTTCTTCGGCGCGCCATCCCCCGCTCCATCACCTACGACATGACCTGGGACCTCCAGAGCGGCGTCGTACTCTTCGGCTCCACCAGCAACCGGATCTGCGACGAGTTCAGCGAGCTCTTCTTCAACACCTTCGAGCTGCGGCTCTCCTCCCTCTACCCTTACGCCCTGGCCTACGAGCTCCTTCAGGAGGAAGGAAAGGACCCGGGCGTCCTGGAGGATTTGCGGCCGGCGTCGACGACCGGGGAGGCGGCGACGTGAACCTGGCCGAGAGGGTAAAACAGACCGAGTTTCTGGGGCGGGAGTTCCTGACCTGGCTGTGGTTTCGGAGCGAGTCCGCGGAAGGCGTGTTCGACCTGGGCGAGATCGGCACCGTGGAGCTCTGGTTCGAGGGGAAGATGACCCTGGAGGCGGACGGCGAGGAACGGGGGGACAAGGTGACCTGCACGGGCGGCACCCGTCTGCGGGAGGCGCGGTTCGCCCTGACCAAGGACAAGAAGGTCACCCAGGCGGCAGTGAGGCTGATCAAGGGGGACGACGAGTGGACGTTCCTTCTGGACGCGCCGTGGCTCAACATCTCCGGGCTCAAGACGCCGAAGGTGATGCAGGACGCCAAGGAGGACGCCGACGGCCTGTTCTACGAGCGCATGTTCCTGATCGAGCAGCCGGTCGCCGTGGTGAATGCGCTCTTCGCCGGGTTCATCCGGCTCCGGGTCTCCCAGGAGTGGGAGCAGGAGGAGCTGCCGGCATTGAGCGAATGGATTCGGCGGGGCGCCGGGCAGGGCCCTACCTGATCGTAGCGGAGAACCCGTCAGGAGGAATCACACCATGTGGACGGTCAAGGAGATCATGACCCGGGACCCGATCACCGTCGGCCCGGACACCCCCATCACCGAGGCGGCCGGGCTGCTCCTGGATCGGCGGATCAACGGGCTTCCCGTGGTGGATTCCGAGGGAAAGCTCACGGGCATCATCTGCCAGAGCGACCTGGTGACCCAGCAGAAGAAGTTTCCGATACCCACCCTGTTCACCCTGCTGGACGGGCTGATCCCGCTTCAATCCACCAAGAGCCTGGACCGGGAGGTCAAGAAGATCACGGCCACCACGGTGAGGGAGGCCATGACCCCCGACCCGGTCACGGTCGCCCCCGACATGACCGTCGACGAGGTGGCCACCCTCATGGTGGACCGGAAGTTCCACACCCTGCCCGTGGTGGACGGCGAGGTCCTGGTGGGCGTCATCGGCAAGGAGGACGTGCTGAAGACCCTGATGACGAGGGACGAGGCATGATCGGAGAGCCGGAGAGCAGCGGAGGGGTTTACCCGCCCAGGTAGGCCTTTTTCACCTCGGGGTCCTCGAGGAGCCCTTGAGACTCCCCCTGGAGCACGAGCTCGCCGCTCTCGAGCACGTAGCCCCGGCTGGCGAACTGGAGCGCCAGCCCCATGGACGGCTCGTCCAGGATCATGAACTGCCGGCCGCTCATGAAGGCCCGGCCGATGTCGAGCATCTGCTGCTCCCCCCCGCTCAGGGTGCCGGCCTTCTGGCTGGACCTCTCCCGCAGCCTCTCGAAGATGGAGAACACCTGCTCGACGTCCCGCTCGATCTGCTCCTTGTCCCGGCGCGCGAAGGTCGCGAGCTGCAGGTTTTCCAGCACCGTCAGATTCCCAGACAGCCGCCTCCCCTCGGGCACGTGGCTGAGCCCGAGCCGGCTCACCACCTTGTCCGCCGGGTACTTGAGGAGGTCTTCCCCCGGAAGGTCATCCGTGTTCCCGGTGGTTGAGACGAGCCCCCCGGGGCTACCGGGCGCAGTCGGCCGTGTCGCCCCGGAGCTTGTCCAGGGCGTGGTCCAGGGCCGGGATCACCGTGGCCAGGTTTTCGCGGACCGCCTTGGGGCTGCCCGGGAGATTGAGAATCAGGCAGCCGCCCCGGATGCCGGCCAGGGCCCTGGAGAGCATGGCGTGGGGGGTCTTGGCGAGGCCCGCCGCGCGCATGGCCTCGGCCATGCCGGGGATCTCGTAGTCGAGGGCCTCGCGCGTTGCCTGAGGGGTGACGTCCCGGGGGGCGAGGCCGGTGCCGCCCGAGGTCACGATCAGGGCCAGCCCGTCCCGGTCGGCCCAGCGGATGAGCGCCTCCCGGATCCGGTCCGGCTCGTCCGGGACGATCTCGTATCGCGTCACCTCGTAGCCGGCTCCCTCGAGCATCTCACGGGCGGCGTCTCCGCTCTGGTCCTTCCGCTCGCCCCGGGCGCCCCGGTCGCTGACGATGAGGATCCCGGCCGGGTAGGGCGTTCTCGTCTTCATTGCTGGACCTCCTTCCGCATCGACGAAAAAAGAGCCCGGCTGCGCGGCGGCGCAGCCGGGCTCGAGGCCTTCGAAAGGGCGGGTCGGGACCCGCCCGGCTGGGCCGCTACTCCTCCTCCCGGGCCTCGGCGATCACCTTCTCCGCGAGCTGGGAGGGGAGCTCCTCGTAGTGGCTGAGCTCCATGGTGAAGGAGCCGCGGCCGCCCGACATCTGGTTCAGGTCCAGGGCGTATCGGGTGACCTCGGCCATGGGGGCCTGGGCCTTGATCACCTGGTATTTGCCCTGGCCCTCCATGCCGAGCACCCGTCCTCTCCGGCCGGTCAGGTCGCCCATGACGTCGCCCATGGACTCCTCGGGAACGACGATGTCCAGCTTCATGACCGGCTCGAGCAGGACCGGGTTGGCGTCCTGCACGCCCTTCTTGAAGCACATGCTGGCGGCGATCTTGAAGGCCATTTCGGAGGAGTCCACGTCGTGGCTCTTCCCGTCGTAGAAACGGACCTTCACGTCCACCACGGGATACCCGGCCACGACGCCGCTGGACAGGGTCTCCTGGATGCCCTTTTCCACGGCGGGGACGAAGTTCCTCGGAACGTTCATGCCCACCAGGGCCTCCTCGAACTCGAACCCGGAGCTCCGTTCCAGCGGGGCCACGTCGAAGTGCACCTCGGCGAACTGGCCCCGGCCGCCCGTCTGCTTCTTGTGGCGATAGACGATCCCCTGCACGGCCTTCTTGATGGTCTCGAGGTACGGCACCCGGACCGGTTTGAGCTCTACGCCCACGCCGAACTTGCGCTGGAGCTTCTCGATGGTGGCCTCCAGGTGGATCTGCCCGGTCCCGGACAGGATGATCTCGGAGGCGGTCCCTCGGTCCAGGCGAAGCGTGGGGTCTTCCTCCCGCACCCGCGTGAGCGAGCTGAACAGCTTGTCCTCCGTCCCCTGCTCCTTGGCCTCCACCGCATAGGAGAGCACGCTCGGGAGCGGCTCCAAGGAGGGGTAGACGATGGGGTTCTTCTCGTCGCACAGGGTGTCGCCCGTGGCCGTTTCCTTGAGCTTGGCGAATGCCACGATGTCCCCGGTCGCGGCCTCCTCGGCGGGCTTCTGCTTCTTTCCCTCCAGGAGCAGGATGCTTCCGAATTTTTCCTTGGTTTCCTTGTTGGGGTTGTAGAGGGTGGAGCCCTGGGTCAACGTTCCCGACAGGATGCGGAGGACCGTCAGCTTGCCGGCGAAGGGGTCGGCCACGGTCTTGAAGACGATGCCCGAGAAGGGGGCGTCGGGGGAGGCCTCCCGCTCGATCTCCTCGTCGGTTCCCGGCTTCATCCCCTTGAAGGGACCGCGGTCGAGGGGGCTCGGCATGGCCTGGGTGATCAGGTTCAGGACCTGGTCCACCCCCATGTTGAGGACGGCCGATCCGCAGAGGATGGGGATGATGGAGCCGTTCCGGATTCCCTGGATGAAGGTCTCCTCGATCTCCTGGGGCGAGATCTCCTCCCCTTCCAGGTACTTCTCCATGAGCTCGTCGTTGGCCTCGACGATGTTCTCGACGACCTTCTCGCGCAGCTCCTCGATGGCGTCGGCCATGTCGCCGGGGGGGGGCTCCTCGGTAACGTTACCCGAGCCGTCCTTTTCGTACACGTAGGCCTTCATGCGGATCAGGTCCACCACGCCGCGGAAATCCTCCTCGGCGCCGATGGGAAGGAACACGGGCGTGGCGTTTTTCTCGAAGCTCTCGTTGATTTGCTCCACCACCCCGTCGAAGTCCGCCCGTTCCCGGTCCATCCGGTTGATGAAGATCATGCGCGGGAGGTTTTCATCGTCGGCGAACCCCCACACCTTCTCCGTGCCCACCTTGACGCCCGCCGTGGCGTCGACCACGACCACGGCGCCGTCCGCAGCCTTCAGGGAGAACTTGGTGTCGGTGAGGAAGTTGTCGTCCCCGGGGGTGTCGATGAGGTTGACGATGTGCTTCTTCCACGTGCAGTGGTGGAAGGCCGTGCTCAGGGTGATCTTTCGCTTGATCTCCTCGGGCTCGAAGTCAAAGTTGGAAGAACCGTCGTCCACCTTCCCGAGTCGGGACGTGGCCTTTCCGTTCAAGAGCATGGCCTCGGCCAGGGAGGTCTTACCGCATCCCACATGGCCTACCAAACCGATGTTCCTCAGCTGCTCGCTTTTTCTTTCCATGCCGGATCCCTCTCCATGTGATTTTCCGACTCCCTCGAAGCGGGTTCGCGCCCGCCGGGCACGGAATGTCGCCAAAACCAAAATACTTAGCTTAACTTGGAAACGGAAGTCAAGACCGGAATCCGTTTGGCCTTGGCTCCCTCCTTTTTTCATTGCGAACGGGTTGAGATATGCTATTCTAACTCTTTTTTGTGAAGCGCGCGGAGTGTTTTGGATGGGACTTCTTCCCGTATGGATCGAGCGGTTTATCGACCACCTGGCTGCGGAAAGAGGGTGCTCCGAAAACACAGTCCGCGGCTACCGGGTCGATCTGGAACAGTTTCGGGCCTTCGTGGAGGAGGGTGGCGCCGGGGAGGAGATCCCTCCCATCGACTACCGTACCCTGAGGGACTACATCGGCAGCCTGTACGGTCGGTACGAGCGGACCACGGTCTCCAGAAAGCTTTCGGCGGTCCGTTCCTTCCTGACCTTCCTGGAGAGGCGTACGCTTCGAACGGACAACCCGGGCGCGTACGTCTCCTCGCCCAAGCAGGGCAAGCCCGTTCCGGTTTACCTGCCGGTGGACGACATGTTCCGCATGCTCGAGCTTCCGGACCGGGAGGATGTGCTCGGCCTTCGCAATCTCGCCGTCATGGAGCTCCTATACTCCTGCGGGCTCCGGGTGAGCGAGCTGGCCGGCCTCGATCTGGGGGACGTGGACGCCGACCGGCGTCTCGTCCGGGTCGTCGGAAAGGGGAACAAGGAGCGGGTGGTCCCGGTGGGAAGGACGGCCCTTCGAGCGGTGGCCCGTTACCTGGAGGCCGTTCGCCCCCTGAGAAAGAAGGCGTCGAAGGACGCGGACCGGGGAGCCGTGTTCCTGAACAACCGGGGAGGACGGCTGACCACGCGGAGCATGGCCCGGATCATCAAGAAGTACGCGGCGGCTTGCGGCCTCGGCACGGATGTCTCTCCGCACGCCCTGAGGCACACCTTCGCCACCCACATGCTGGAGGGCGGGGCGGACCTGCGCTCGGTGCAGGAGATTCTCGGGCACGCCAGCCTGTCGACGACCCAGAAGTACACCCACGTTACCCTGGACCGGCTCATGGCGGTGTACGACAAGGCGCACCCCAGGCGTTGAGACGGGGAGCGGCACAGGGAGGTCCCTTCATGGGCGGAGCATCCACAGCGTTTCATGGAACCACGATCCTCGCGGTCCGGAAGGGCGGGCGCGCCGTGATGGCCTGCGACGGGCAGGTGACGCTCGGCGAGACCATTATGAAGCACCGGGCCAACAAGCTCAGGTTCCTCTACAACGATCAGGTTCTGGTGGGGTTCGCCGGGGCCTCGGCCGATGCCTTCACCCTGTTCGAGAAGCTCGAGGGGCGCCTGGAGGAGTTCAACGGGAACCTGGTGCGGGCCGCCGTGGAGCTGGCCAAGGACTGGCGTCTCGACAAGGTCCTCCGGCGGCTGGAGGCCATGCTCCTCGCCGTGGACCGGGATCACACGCTGATTCTTTCAGGCACCGGCGACGTGGTCGAGCCGGACGAGGACGTGGCCGCCATCGGCTCCGGAGGACCCTATGCCTACGCAGCCGCCAGGGCCCTGGCGGGACGTTCCTCGCTCGATGCGCCGGCCGTCGCCCGGGAGGCCATGGGGATCGCCGCCTCCATCTGCCTGTACACGAACGACGTCATCTCCGTGGAGGAGATAGGGAGCCCGCAATCCTGATGAAAGAAGCCGACGGAAGCCTTCCCGGCCCGATGAAAACCTTCACACCGCGGCAGATCGTCTCGGAGCTGGACACCTACATCATCGGCCAGGACGAGGCCAAGCGCTCTGTGGCCATCGCCCTGAGGAACCGCTGGCGCCGCCAGCAGGTCCCCCAGGAGCTCCGCGACGAGATCGCCCCGAAGAACATCATCATGATGGGCCCCACGGGGGTGGGGAAGACCGAGATCGCCCGCCGACTGGCCCGGCTGGCCCACTCCCCCTTCCTCAAGGTGGAGGCCACCAAGTTCACGGAGGTGGGTTACGTGGGCCGGGACGTGGAGTCCATGATCCGGGACCTGAGCGAGCTGGCCGTGAACATGGCCAAGAAGGGGGAGCAGGAGCGGGTGGAGCCCAAGGCCCGGGAGCTGGCCGAGGACCGACTCCTGGACATCCTCCTGCCCAAGCGGAAGCAGGACGGCGTCGAGGGGGAGGAGGGGGATCGGGAGACCTCGCTCGAGGTGGTCCGATCCGAGCGGAGCGAGGGCGACTCCACCCGGGAGAAGCTCCGGAGGCTGTTCCGGGAAGGAAAGCTGGACAACCGCTACGTGGAGCTCGAGGTGAGCCAGCAAAGCAATCCCATGGTGGAGGTCTTCTCCAACGCCGGCATGGAGGAGATGGAGTTCAACGTCAAGGAGGTGTTCGGGAACCTCTTCCCCCAGCGGAAGAAGCGACGGCGGGTCAAGGTCAAGGAAGCGGCGGAGATCCTGTTTCAGGAGGAGACCCAGAAGCTGATCGACATGGACAAGGTGGTGGAGGAAGCGGTCCGCATGACCGAGCAGAACGGCATCATCTTCCTGGATGAGCTGGACAAGGTGAGCGGCGCGGACGCCGGTCAGGGGCCGGACGTCTCCCGGGAGGGGGTCCAGCGGGACCTGCTGCCCATCGTGGAAGGGTCCACGGTGACCACCAAGTACGGCATGATCCGGACCGACCACATCCTGTTCATCGCCGCGGGCGCCTTCAACGTGAGCAAGCCTTCGGACCTGCTTCCCGAGCTCCAGGGACGGTTTCCCATCCGCGTGGAGCTGGACTCCCTGGGCACGGAGGAGTTCATCCGGATCCTCCGGGAGCCCCGGAATGCCCTGATCACGCAGTACAAGGCGCTGCTGGAGACGGAAGGGATCGACCTCCGGTTCGAGAACGAGGCCATCGAGGAGATCGCCGCCATGTCGAGCCGCGTCAACGAGCAGATGGAGAACATCGGCGCGCGGCGGCTCCACACGGTGATGGAGAAGCTCCTGGACGACGTCTCCTTCGACGCGCCGGACATGGAGGCAGAGGAGGTGGTCATCGACCGGGCCTACGTGAAGGAGAAGCTGGAGGGCATCCTGGAGGACGAGAACCTGAGCCGGTACATTCTGTAAGGCTCAAGGGGAAAGGTTCAAGGAGAAAGGCGCCGCATCATGTCCATGGAGCAGCTCGAGCAGGTCGACCGGGCCAAGGTGCTGATCGAGGCCCTGCCCTACATACGCCGCTTCAACAACGCCACCGTGGTGGTGAAGTACGGCGGGCACGCCATGGTGGACGAGACGCTGAAGCGGGACTTCGCGCTGAACATCATCCTCATGAAGTTCGTGGGGATGAACCCCATCGTGGTGCACGGGGGCGGTCCCCAGATCGGCGATTTCCTGGGCAGGCTCTCCATCGAGAGCGAGTTCATCGACGGCATGCGCGTCACGGACCAGCAGACCATGGACGTGGTGGAGATGGTCCTGGTGGGCAAGGTGAACAAGGAGATCGTGGCCCTGATCAACGCCCACGGCGGGAGGAGCGTGGGCCTCTCCGGCAAGGACGGCGGGCTGATCATGGCCGACAAGATGCGCTACGTCCGGGAAAAGGGTGTGGACCAGCCCCCCGAGATCATCGACATGGGCATGGTCGGAGAGATCACGGCCGTGGACAACCGGGTCCTGCGGGGCCTCATGGGGGAGTTCATCCCGGTGATCGCCCCGGTCGGGGCCGGGGAGGACGGGGAGACATACAACATCAACGCGGACATCGTGGCCGGCCGGATCGCCGCCTCCCTCGAGGCCCGGAAGCTCGTGCTGCTGACGGACACCGAGGGGGTGCTGGATTCCGGAGGGAAGCTGATCTCCACCCTTGACGCGGCGGAGGCCCACCGCCTCGTGCAGGACGGAACGATCCAGGGGGGGATGATCCCCAAGGTGCGGTGCTGCCTGGACGCCCTGGAGGGCGGCGTGGGAAAGGCCCACATCCTGGACGGGCGAAAGGAGCACGCCATCCTGCTGGAGATCTTCACGAAGGCAGGCGTGGGAACGGAAATCATCCGCTAGTTTCCGGCAGAAATGGCTCTTTTTCCCAATCTCTGCGTCGGTCTGCGGGATGGGTCGTGCGGCGTACTTCTCAGTACGCCTCCTCCCCACCCCTTGATCCTCCTTGATCTTGGAAAAAATAGCTCATTTCCGCTTCGGAAACTGCGATTGAAATAGAGCTCCTCAATCAATTCGTATTTCCCTTTTGGAACCCTCAAACGATCCGGCGGGGGGATACGGATTTGCATCGGGGCCTCGGGCGCCCCGGAGGACATGGGACATGAACGATCAAACACTACAGTCCATCGCCGAGCTGGCCGACCGGGTCCTCTTCGAGACCTACGGCAAGCGGCCCCTCACCCTGGTCCGGGGGGATGGATGCCGGGTCTGGGACGAGGCCGGCCGGGAGTACCTCGACTTCGTGGGCGGGATCGCCGTCTGCGCCCTGGGGCACGCCTCTCCGCTCGTGACGAAGATCCTGGAGGAGCAGTCCAGGACCCTGGTCCACGTCTCCAACCTCTTCTACACGGCCCCCCAGGTGGAGCTGGCCCGCCTCCTGGTGGAGCACTCCTTCGCGGACCGCGTGTTTCTCTGCAACAGCGGGGCCGAGGCCAACGAGGCGGCCATCAAGCTGGCGCGCCGGTACACTTACGAGCGCAAGGGGCCGGGCCGCCACACCATCGTCTGCATGGAGAACTCCTTTCACGGGCGCACCATGGGGACCCTGTCGGCCACGGGCCAGGACAAGATCCGGAAGGGATACGCCCCGCTGCTGGAGGGGTTCCGCTTCGTCCCCTTCAACGACCTGGAGCAGTTGGCGGCCGCGGTGGACGATACCACCTGCGCCGTCATGCTGGAGCCCGTCCAGGGGGAAGGCGGGGTGGTCCTCCCCGCGGAGGGGTACCTCCAGGGGGTGGAGAAGCTGTGCCGCGAGCGGGACGTACTCCTGATCCTGGACGAGGTCCAGGTGGGAATGGGGCGGACCGGAAGCCTCTTCGCCCACGAGCAGTTCGGGGTCACCCCGGACATCGTCAGCCTGGCCAAGGCCCTGGGGAACGGCCTGCCCGTGGGCGCCATGCTCTCGAAGGAGGCGTTGAGCACCGCCTTCGCCCCGGGGAGTCACGCCACCACCTTCGGCGGCACGCCCCTGGTCTCCGCCGTGGCCAAGGGCGTTCTCACGAGCCTCCTGGAGGACGGATGGATCGAGAACGCCCGCAGGATGGGGGACCATTTCAAGGGCGAGCTGGAGAAGCTCCGGCAAAGGCACGCCTGTGTCACCGATGTTCGCGGTCTCGGGCTCATCCTGGGCGTCGAGCTGGACCGGCCCGGCGCTCCTTTGGTGGAGGCCTGCCGGGAGGAAGGGTTCCTCGTGAACTGCACCCATGAGAACGTCCTGCGGTTTCTGCCCCCGCTCATCGTGACCGAGCCGGAGATCGACACGGTCGTCCGGGGCCTGGACCGGGTCCTCGGACGGATCGACGGGACGTAGGGATACAGGGAAGAAAGGGCCGGAAGCACGGCAAGGCTAGGGATGAGACACGACGAACATGTCACGAAACGCGACCTGCTGACCCTTCGGGGCCTCACCGCCGGGGAGATCCTCTTCCTCATCGAACGGGGCCTGGAGATCAAGCGCGCCGGAGGCACCATCGGGACCCTGGCCGGGAAGACCGTCGGTCTGATCTTCGACAAGAGCTCCACCCGGACCCGGGTCTCCTTCGAGACGGCCATGTTCCGCTGCGGCGGGCAGGCCATCTTCCTCCAGAGCGCGGACACCCAGATCGCCCGGGACGAGCCCGTGGAGGACACGGCCCGGGTGCTGTCCCGCTACCTGGACGGTCTGGTCATCCGGACCTACTCCCAGGTGCTGGTGGAGCGGATGGCCCGGTGGGCGGACATCCCGGTCATCAACGCGCTGACGGACCGGTTCCACCCCTGCCAGATCCTGAGCGACCTCCTGACGGTGACGGAAAAGCGGGGCGGGCTCGAGGGCATCAAGGTGGCCTGGATCGGCGACGGGAACAACGTGGCCCACTCCTGGATCAATGCCTCGGCCCTCCTCGGGTTCGAGCTGTCCCTGGCCTGCCCGCCGGGCTACGGCCCGGACGAGGAGCTGCTTTCTCAGGCCGGCCCGAACGTGCGGCTGGCGGCGACGCCCGCCGAGGCCGCCCGCGGCGCACACGTTTTGAACACCGACGTCTGGGCCAGCATGGGCCAGGAGACGGAGCGGGAGAAACGACTCCGGGACTTTCGGGGCTATCAGGTGGACGCGGCGCTCGTCGAGGAGGCGGACCCCGAGGTCCTGGTCATGCACTGCCTCCCGGCCCACCGGGGCGAGGAGATCACCGCGGAGGTCCTGGAGGGTCCCCGGTCCGTGGTGTTCGATCAGGCGGAGAACAAGCTTCACCTCCACCACGCCCTGCTGGAGTGGCTGCTGGGCGGACTGGAAGACCGGCCGAAGACCGGCTGAGTGGCCGAAGACCGGATCCTTGGACTCCAATGGCTTTGACCTCGATCCGGACGCAGCGGAAGCGGCGTTCGGATCAAGCGACGCAGAGCGGGTATAGAAAAGGGGCTTGAACGTGAACCGGAACAACGACGACATCCAAAAGATCGTGCTGGCCTACTCCGGTGGGCTCGATACCTCGGTGATCCTGGCATGGCTAAAGGAGACCTACCAGTGCCCGGTGGTCGCCTATGCGGCGGACCTGGGGCAGGGGGACGACCTGGAGGCGATTCGACGGAAGGCGCTGGAGACCGGGGCCGAGGACGCGGTGGTGGAGGATTTGAGGGAGGAGTTCGTCAGGGACTACGTCTGGCCCGCCCTTCGGGCCAACACGGTGTACGAGTCGGGGTACCTCCTGGGGACCTCGCTGGCCAGGCCGCTCATCGCCAAACGACAGGTGGAGACGGCCCGGCGGTTCGGTGCGAACGCCGTGAGCCACGGCGCCACCGGCAAGGGCAACGACCAGGTCCGTTTCGAGATGGGCTACATGGGACTGGATCCCACCCTGACGATCATCGCGCCCTGGCGGATCTGGGAGTTCAAGGGACGGGAGGACCTGATCCGGTACGCCTCGGGCAAGGGCATCCCGGTGCCCGTGACCTCGGAGAAACCCTACTCCAGCGATGCCAACCTGCTTCACATCAGCTTCGAGGGCGGGGTCCTCGAGGACCCGTGGGCCGAGCCGCCCGAGGACATGTTCGTGATGACCGCCTCGCCGGAGAAGGCCCCGGATCAATCCGAGTCCGTGGAGATCACCTTTCGGGAGGGGGATCCGGTGGCCGTGGACGGCCGCGAGATGAGCCCCGCCGAGCTCCTGACCCACCTGAACGAGCGGGCCGGCCGGCACGGGGTCGGACGGATCGACCTGGTGGAGAACCGGTACGTGGGCATGAAGTCCAGGGGGGTGTACGAGACCCCGGGAGGGACGGTGATCCGCATTGCCCACCAGGCCGTGGAGTCCATCACCATGGATCGGGAGGTGATGCACATCCGGGACGGCCTGATCCCCCGATACGCGGAGGCGGTCTACTACGGGTACTGGTTCGGCCCCGAGATGCGCATGCTCCAGGCCCTGATGGACGAGGCTCAGAGGGACGTGAGCGGCGTGGCCCGGGTCAAGCTCTACAAGGGCAACTGTACCGTGACGGGCAGAAAATCCGATCGCACGCTCTATCGCACCGACTACGTGACCTTCGAGGAGGACGACGTCTACGATCAGAAGGACGCGGAAGGGTTCATCCGGCTGAACGCGCTTCGCCTGAAGATCGCCAGGCTCACCGGCCGGGCGTGATCGAAAAGCCCGTTCGGGAAGGCGGACCACAGAGGGTTGTACGAGCGGAGACGACCCGCTCGAACGTCGAGGGGACCACGGCATGAGTGACAAGGTATGGGGAGGACGATTCCGGGAGCCGCTGGACGAGGTGCTGGACCGCTTCAACGCCTCGCTCGCGTTCGACCGCCGCCTCTATCCCCAGGATATCGAGGGCAGCATCGCCCACGTGCGGATGCTCGCCGGGCAGGGCATCCTCCCTGAGGAGGAGGTCGGCCGGATCGTGGAGGGCCTGGCCGAGATCCGGCGGGAGATGGACCGCGGCGAGCACCTCTCGGGGGGAGGCGCCGAGGACATCCACTCCCTGGTGGAAGCGCTCCTGGTGGAGAAGATCGGCCCCGCGGGGGAGAAGCTCCACACGGCGCGCAGCCGCAACGACCAGGTCGCCCTGGACGTCCGGATGTTCGTCCGCGAGGCCGCGGAGAGGGCGGACGAGGGCCTCCGGCGGATGCAGGCGGCGCTGGTGGATCTGGCCGAGCGCAACGCGGACCTGGTCTTTCCCGGGTACACCCACATGCAGCGGGCCCAACCCGTTCTCCTGGCCCATCACTTGATGGCCTACTTCGAGATGCTCAAGCGGGACCGGGAGCGACTGCGCGACGGCCTGGCCCGGGTGAACGTGATGCCGCTCGGGAGCGCGGCCCTGGCCGGGTCCACCTTCGACCTGGACCGGGAGGCGGTGGCCGAGGCCCTCGACTTCGCCGAGATCAGCCGGAACAGCATGGATTCGGTGAGCGACCGGGACTTCCTGGCGGAGTTTCTCTTCGCCTGCGCCCTGGTCATGATGCACCTGAGCCGGCTGAGCGAGGAGCTGATCCTCTGGTCCACGCAGGAGTTCGGGTTCGCGCGGCTGCCCGATGCCTTCTGCACGGGAAGCTCCATCATGCCGCAGAAGAAGAACCCGGACCTCCTGGAGCTCGTTCGGGGAAAGACCGGCCGGGTGTACGGGAACCTCATGTCCCTGCTCACCACCATGAAAGGCCTTCCCCTGACCTACAACAAGGACATGCAGGAGGACAAGGAGCCCCTGTTCGACACCGTGGACACGGTGGAGTCCTGCCTGGACGTGCTGACCCGGCTCCTCCGGAATCTCTCCTTCGACGGGACGGCCATGATCCGGGCCACGGAGCGGGGCTACCTCACGGCCACGGATCTGGCGGACTATCTGGTGACCAAGGGGCTCACCTTTCGAAAGGCCCACGAGGTGTCCGGAAAGATGGTGCTCTTCGCCCTGGACCGGGACCGGGAGCTGGGCGACCTGTCCCTGGAGGAAATGCGGGGATTTTCGGAGCGGGTCGATCAGGACGTCTACGACTGGCTCGACCCGGTCCGGTGCGTGGCGAGGAGAAACGTGCCCGGAGGAACCGGGCCGGACATGGTCCGGCAGCACCTTCAGAAGGCCAAGGAGGAGATTGCGTCGTGAAGGGATTGCGATGGCCGATTCTGTGGCTCCTCGTTGCGGCCCTGGGGGCCGGCGCGGGGTGCGGAAAGAAGGGCGACCCCTCCCTTCCTGAGAAGAAGGGGTTCACGGCCCGGGTGGAAAACCTCTTTGGGGCTTGGGAAGGACCCTTCATCGAGCTTCGGGGCGACCTCGCCGGGATCGCCGACCCGGACGAGGCCGCCCGCCGCCTGCAGGGCTGCCGGGTCTACTACGGGGCCTACGACCCGGCCGAGCCTCCCTGCGAGACCTGCCCGGTGCGCTACCACGGCTACCACGAGTTCGGTCCGGACACCGTCGCCCCCGGCGGGTTCCTCTGCAAGATCCCCGGCAAACGAAAGGACGCCCTCTACTTCTTCAAGGTCCACATGATCGGGCCCGAAGGAGGCCTGGGACCCGCGTCCGAGCGTGTGAAGGTGGAACCGGCCGTATCTTGAACCCGAGCCGGCGACCCCTCCGGCGCCGGCAGCACGGAGACAGGAACCATGCACCACTTCCAGCACCGCAACGGCGAGCTCTTCGCCGAGGAGGTTCCGGTCGCGCGCATCGCGGAGGAGGTGGGGACGCCGTTTTACCTCTACTCCCACGCGACCCTGATGCAGCACTTCCGGGCCTTCGACGGCGCCTTCGAAGGTCTCCCCCACCTGGTCTGCTTCTCGGTGAAGTCCAACTCCAGCATGGCCGTGCTGCGGCTCTTCTCCGACGCGGGCGGGGGCGCGGACATCGTGAGCGGCGGGGAGCTCTACCGGGCCCTGGCCGCGGGCGTGGACCCGAAGAAGATCGTCTACTCGGGCGTGGGAAAGACCCGGGAGGAGATGGCCTACGCCCTTCGCTCGGGGATCCTGCTGTTCGCCGCGGAGTCGTCCCAGGAGATCACCCGGCTGAACGAGACGGCGGCCGCCGAGAGCGTCCGTGCGCCGGTGGCCGTCCGGGTGAACCCGGACATCGACCCCAAGACCCACCCGTACATCTCCACGGGCATGCGGGAGAACAAGTTCGGCATTGCCATGGACCGGGCCTTCGAGGAGTACGTGCGGGCGGCCGGCCTGCCCCATTTGGACGTCTGCGGGGTCTCCTGCCACATCGGGAGCCAGCTCACGCAGATCAGCCCCTTCGTGGAGGCCCTGGGGAGGCTCAAGCAGCTCATCGCCCGCCTGGCCGGCGAGGGGATCCGGATCCGGTACCTGGACCTGGGCGGGGGGCTGGGCATCACCTACGACCGGGAGACGCCTCCCGCCCCGGGGGAGTACGCGGCCGCCATCAAGCAGGAGCTGGACATGGACGACATCCTCGTCCTGCTCGAGCCGGGCCGCGTCATCGCGGGCAATGCGGGCATTCTCGTGGCCACGGTGCTCTACACCAAGACCGTCGAAGGGAAGACCTTTTTCGTGGTGGACGCGGCCATGAACGATCTGGTCCGGCCGAGCCTGTACGGCTCCTTCCACGGCATCCAGCCCGTCCTGGAGCGCGGATGCGCACGGGTCAAGGCGGACGTGGTAGGACCGATCTGCGAGTCGAGCGATTTCCTCGCCAAGGACCGGGAGCTGGAGGCCTTCGAGCCCGGCGACCTGCTGGCCGTGATGAGCGCGGGCGCGTACGGTTTCAGCATGTCGTCCACCTACAACTCCCGCCCTCGCGCCGCAGAGGTGCTGGTCCGGGGGGATCGGTTCGCGGTGATCCGGGAACGGGAGCTCTACGAGGATCTGGTCCGGGGGGAACGGGTGCCGGACCTGGTGAGCGGTTAGCCCGGGTCGTGTCCCCGCTCCGGTCCCCGGGAGGTCTTCCGGGCGTTGCCGGGCGGTAACAACAGCATCGAAGCGGAGCTGCAGGGATGGAAGAGCTCGAGTTCTGGAAGATGAGCGGGAGCGGAAACGACTTCATCCTGGTGGACAACCGGGACGGCAGGGTGGCGTCCGACTCCATGGCCCGCCTGGTGAAGCGGGCCTGCCGGCGAAGGGAGTCCGTGGGGGCGGACGGCATGATCTTCGTCGAGGGCTCGAACCGCTGTGACTTTCAGTGGCGGTTCTTCAACGCGGACGGCAGCGAGGCCGAGATGTGCGGGAACGGCGGCCGCTGCGTGGCCCGTTTTGCCCACCTGAAGGGGATCGCGGGTCCGGAAATGACCTTCGAGACCCTGGCGGGCCCGGTATCCGCCGAGGTACGGGGGCGCATCGTGAAGGTGCGGATGCCCCGGCCCACCAGGATCGACCTCGACGTCAACCTGCCGCCGGGGGAAGGGTGGCGGACCGCGGACTTTGTCAACACGGGCGTCCCCCACGCGGTGCTCCAGGTGGACGATCTGGAGCACTGCCCGGTGGAGGAGCTGGGCCGGATGGTCCGCAACCACGCCCTCTTCGCCCCCCGGGGGACCAACGCCGACTTCGTCCGGGTGACGGGCCCGGACTCCCTGAAGATCCGGACCTACGAGCGGGGGGTGGAGGGCGAGACCCTCGCCTGCGGCACCGGGGCCATCGCCGCCGCACTGGTCTCGGCCGAGCGGGGGCTGGCGACCTCACCGACCCGGGTGAAGACGTGGGGCGGCGAGGAGCTCGTCGTTCACTTGGAAATGGAGCAGGGTACGTTCACGAAGGTCTGGCTGGAAGGAAACACGTCGGTCATCTACCGGGGGCGTATGGACCCGGAGGCCCTCTGAGGTGAGGAGATCGGCGAAAACGTCACACTGAGGTCGGCCCCGGGTACGTAGGTCGTGCCGGGGCGGCGTACAACAGGGAGGGGATCATGTTCAGGGGATCCATCGTTGCGATCGTCACGCCGTTCAAGGACGGGCAGGTCGACGAGGAGGCCTACCGGGGTCTCATCGAGGAGCAGATCGAAAACGGCACGAGCGCCATCGTGCCGTGCGGGACCACGGGTGAGTCCGCCACGCTTTCCGTGGAGGAGCACGCCCGGGTCATCGACATCGCCGTGAGCGCGGTGAACAAGCGGGTCCCGGTGATCGCGGGTGCGGGCGGGAACAGCACGCAGGAGGCCGTCGAGCTCTCCCGGCACGCCAAGGAGGCCGGTGCGGACGCCACGCTCCAGGTCACCCCGTACTACAACAAGCCCACCCAGGAAGGGCTGTACCGGCACTTCGAGGCCATTGCCAAGGCGGTCGCCCTCCCCCAGGTCCTCTACAACGTGCCCGGGAGGACGAGCGTCAACATGCTCCCCGAGACCGTGGCGCGCCTGGCGGAGCTCCAGGAGATCGTGGCCATCAAGGAGGCTTCCGGCAGCCTGGCCCAGATGGCCGATGTGCTGAACCTGGCCGGCGACAAGATCACCCTGCTCTCGGGCGACGACAACGTGACCCTGCCGGTGCTCTCCATCGGCGGGAAGGGCGTGATCTCGGTGGTGGCCAACCTCATCCCGGGGGACAACGCCGAGATGGTCCGGGCCTGGGGGGAGGGCCGCCTGGACGAAGCGCGCGAGCGTTTTTTCCGGCTCTTCCCCCTGTGCAAGGCCATGTTCTACGAGACCAACCCGATTCCCGTGAAGACCGCCCTGGCCCTCATGGGGAAGATCGGCGGGGAGATGCGGCTTCCGCTCTCGCCCATGTCCCCGGCGAACGTGGAGAGGCTGAGAAAAGACCTCCAGGGTTACGGCATCCTCTGAGGACCGCTTTCGGCGGGATGAATCGCCAATCCATACCGCGACGGGAGAGAATCAGATGGCACGCGTGATTGTTGCAGGGGCGGGCGGCCGCATGGGCGGCCGCATCGTTCACATGGCCATGGAGAACCCGGACGTTGTCCTGGCGGGCGCGTTCGAGCGGGGCGACCACGCGGCCGTGGGCCGGGATGCCGGTGAGGCTGCGGGCCTGGGTGTGATCGGGGTGCCCGTGACCGGCGCCCCGGAGGAGGTCGAGGGGCCCGCGGACGTGCTGATCGACTTCACCTCCCCCGAGGCCACCATGGCGAACGCCCGGACCGCCGCGGAGAAAGGCTGGTCCCTGGTGATCGGGACCACCGGGATCACCGGCGAGCGGCTGGAGGCGCTCCGGGAGCTGACCTCCGGCCTGCGCTGCGTGATGGCGCCCAACATGAGCGTGGGCGTGAACCTCATGTTCCGAATCGCCTCGGAGATGGCGCGCATTCTGGGCGACGATTACGACATGGAGATCCTGGAAGCCCACCACCGCTTCAAGAAGGACGCGCCCAGCGGGACGGCCCTCCGTCTGGCCCAGGTCCTGGCCGAGGCCGTGGGCCGCGACCTGGACAAGACCGCGGTCTACGAGCGCCGGGGGATGATCGGGGAGCGGACGCGGGACGAGATCGGGATCCAGACCTGGCGGGCCGGGGACATCACCGGCGAGCACACCGTGATGTTCGGCGGGGTGGGGGAGCGCCTCGAGCTCACCCACAGGGCCCACAACCGGGACAACTTCGCCCGGGGAGCCGTCCGCGCGGCCCTCTGGGTGGTCGGGCAACCCGAGGGGTTCTACGACATGCAGGACGTGCTGGGGTTGAAGTAGCGTGTGCGTCGGACGCCGGGCACGAGAAGGGGTGAACAGCGCGTTCTTTCAAGGTGGGGCGCAAGGCCCCGGCCTTTTCACCGGGCCAAGACAACAGGAGCAGAGGAACGAAAACATGCCATTCGAGAAAGCAGACCGTCTGAAGAAGCTCCCCCCTTACCTCTTCAAGGAGATCGACCGGAAGAAGGCGGAGGTCCGGGCGAGCGGCGTGGACATCATCGACCTGGGGGTGGGGGACCCGGATCTCCCGACCCCGCCCCATATCATCGAGGCCCTGAAGGCCGGGGCCGAGGACCCGGCGAATCACCGCTACCCCTCCTACTCGGGGATGAACACCTTCAAGGACGCCGTGGCCGAGTGGTACGAGAAGCGGTTCAACGTGAGCCTGGACCCGGCCACCGAGGTGGTCTCGCTCATCGGGAGCAAGGAGGGCCTGGCCCATCTGCCCCTGGCCTTCGTGAACCCGGGCGATGTCGCCCTGGTGCCCACACCCGCCTACCCCGTGTACAACACGGCCACCCTGTTCGCCGGCGGAGAGCCCGTGTTCATGCCGCTGCTGAAGGAGAACGGGTTCCTCCCGGACCTGGACGCCGTCCCCCGCGATGCGCTCGACCGGGCCCGGATGCTCTTCATCAACTACCCGAACAACCCCACCTCGGCCGTGGCCGACACGGCCTTCTTCGCCCGGGTGGCGGCCTTTGCCCGGGAGCACGGCCTCATCGTCTGCCACGACGCGGCCTACACGGAGATGGCCTTCGACGGGTACCGGCCGCCGAGCTTCCTGGAGGCCGAGGGGGCGAGGGACGTGGGCATCGAGTTTCACTCCCTCTCCAAGACCTACAACATGACCGGCTGGCGGATCGGCTTCGCCGTCGGAAACCGGGACGTGGTGGAAGGGCTCGGCACGATCAAGAGCAACGTCGACTCGGGCGTGTTTCAGGCGGTCCAGATGGCGGGGATCGAGGCGCTGCGGGGGGACCAGTCCTGTGTGGCGTCCATGACGGAGGTGTACGCCGCACGGCGGGACCTCATGGTCGAGGGCCTGGGGCAGGCCGGCTTCGACGTGGAACCGTGCCGGGCGACCTTTTACCTCTGGGTCCGGGTCCCGGACGGGTGGAGCTCGACCGCAATCACGGCCCGGTTCCTGGAGAGCGGGGTGGTGGTCACGCCCGGAAACGGGTTCGGGGAGCCCGGGGAGGGCTACTTCCGCATCGCCCTCACCCAGACCCGAGAGCGGCTCCAGGAGGCCGTGGAGCGGATTCGGTCGGTTTCTCTCCAGCCGTGAAGGAGCCCCGCGCGTGGCGGTGATGGCGTACATCGGCATCGGCTCCAACCTGGGCCGCCCGCACGAGCACTGCCTGGAGGCGGTGGGCCGTTTGAAAGCGATCCCGGCCGCCCGGCTGGCAAGGGTCTCGCCCTGGTACTCCAGCCGTCCCGTGGGGGTGGAGGAGCAGGGATGGTTCGTGAACGGCGTTGCCGCTCTCGAGACCGGGATTCCGGCCCGGGAGCTTCTCCGGTACCTCCTCCGCATCGAGGCGGAGATGGGGCGGGTCCGAAAGGAGCGATGGGAGGCCCGGATCATCGATCTGGATCTCCTGCTTTACGGGAGCCGCCGGATCTGCGACAATGATTTGACGGTTCCCCACCCGAGGATGCACCAGCGGCGGTTCGTGCTGGTGCCCCTGGTGGACCTGGACCCGGAGCTGGTTCACCCGGCCCTCGGCGTTCCCGTCGGGGCCCTTCTGGCGGGGCTGGACGCCGAAGGCCAGGAGCTGTTCCCCCTGAAAGCAGGTTCGGCATGCGCATCCTGATCATCGCCTTTCTCGTCTATCTTCTGTACCGGCTGGTGCGCGGGTTGAAGGGCCTTCAGGGACCGCAGCGCTCCGCCGGGGGCGGAGGGGGGGAGGTCGTGGACGACATGGTGCAGGACCCCAACTGCGGCACCTACATTCCGCGGAGCGAAGCCGTGAGGCGGAGCGTGGGGGGGGAGGATCGCTGGTTCTGCAGCGAGGCCTGTGCCGAGGCCTATCTGGAGAAGCGGCGCGAGGAGTGAGCGTTTTTCCGGCGCGGAAGACCGGGCGTTCGGCAGGGTATCGAACATCATTATCCAAAGGAAACGGAGAGAGCGACACCATGAAGTTTTTCATCGACACCGCGAACATCGACGAGATCAAGAAGGCCAACGACCTGGGGCTCCTGGACGGCGTGACCACGAACCCGAGCCTGGTGGCCAAGGAGGGACGCGAGTTCCGCGGGCTCATCAAGGAGATCTGCGACATCGTGGACGGACCCGTGAACGCGGAGGTGGTGAGCACCGAGACCGCGGGCATGCTCGAGGAGGCCCGCGACCTGAGCACCATCGCGGACAACATCGTGGTGAAGATCCCCCTGATCGCGGACGGCCTCAAGGCGGTCAACATCCTGTCGGAGGAGGGGATCCAGACGAACGTCACCCTCTGCTTCTCCCCCATCCAGGCCCTCATGTCCGCAAAGGCCGGAGCCTCCTACATCAGCCCGTTCATCGGTCGGCTGGACGACCTGAGCCAGGTGGGCATGGAGCTGGTGGAGCAGATCACCACCATCTACGAGAACTACGGCTACGACACGGAGATCATCGTGGCCAGCGTCCGGAACCCCCTCCACGTGCTCGACGCCGCCCTGATGGGCGCGGACATTGCAACCATCCCCTACAAGGTGATGGAGCAGTTGATCAAGCACCCGATGACGGACATCGGGCTGGAGAAGTTTCTCGCGGACTGGAAAAAGATGGGGTAGCCATGCACGGTTTCGGACGATCCCTCGCCCTTGTCGGCCTGTTGCTGGGGTCCGTCGTGATCCAGGCCGCTCCCGCGCTTGCGGACATCTACCGCTACCAGGACGAGAACGGGGTGTGGCACTACACGAACATCAAGAACGACGCGCGGTACCGGCTCTACATCAAATCCCCCGAGGAGAGGGCGATCGAGTACATCGAGAAGTACACCGAGATCATCGACCAGGCCTCGGACATGTTCGACGTGGAGCCCTCTCTGATCAAGGCCGTGATCAAGGCCGAGTCCGGCTTCAATCACAAGGCCGTCTCCCACAAGGGGGCCCAGGGCCTGATGCAGCTGATGCCGGCCACGGCGGACCTCCTGCGGGTCAACGATCCGTTCGACCCCATGGAGAACATCTTCGGGGGTACGCGGTACCTTCGTAAAATGCTCGACCGGTTCGGCCACATGGAGCTGGCCGTGGCCGCCTACAATGCCGGACCGGAGGCGGTGAAGAGCCACAACGGCATTCCTCCCTACCAAGAGACCCGGACCTTCGTTCAGCGGGTCATCAAGTATTACAACGGGTATTTGAGCCGGGACTGACCGGCGATTGCGGGTTCCTCCCCCTTCGCCGGCGGTCCTCACGCCCGTTCGCTCCTGCTCCTCCTGCGCCCGTCAAACATCGATCCATTTTGCGCAGGGAGACTCTTCCAGGCTGTGCTGTTTCCATTTCGTCGCTGTTTCGTAAAAAATCGAGTATGATGACAGGTGGGTCGCATCGTTCGGGTCATGTCCATTCGCAGAGATCCATCCAACGGATGAACGGCCGTAACCGGCCATGGACAGGCAAAGGAGACGATCATGTCGCAGAAACGAGGCAGGGCTTGGATGGCGGGCGTCTGCATTCTGTTCGGGAGCATGCTGATTTGCGGATCCGCCGCCGCAGCGACCTTTTCCGCGGACCTGGTTCAAGGCGAGCCCGGGCAAACCCTCCAGGGAAAAATGTATGTCAAGGGCGATGCCTACCGGATGGAGCTCGACGACGGAAAGGGGCACGCCGTCGTGGTGATCGTCGACCAGGAGGACGGTCTGACCCGGGTCCTGATGCCCTCGGAGAAGGCCTACCTGGAGATGGAGAACAGGAGCCCCCGCAGCATGATGAACAACCCCTTCCAGTCGTTCCGGTTCTCCGCGTCCCGCTACGAGACCCGGGAACAGGGGCGGGAGACCGTGAACGGGTACGAATGCAGCCGGGTGCTCGTGACGTCCGGGGGGCGGGACGTCATGACCGCCTGGGTCGCCGGCGGGCTGGGGTTCCCCGTCAAGATCGTCAATCACATGTCCGAGGGCCGGTTCGCGGAGCTCAGGAACATCGAGGAGGGGGATCTGGGGGATGACCTGTTCCAGACGCCGCCTGGGTACATCCGGATGGACCGGATGCCGGTCCCGCCCCCGGACTGGGCCGGGGACCTCGGCCAGGCCCCCCGGCGCGAGGCTCCCTTTGAGGAGACGCTTTCCGCCGGCCGGATCGTGTGCGTTCCGTTGAGGCCGGGCTACAAGATCAAGATCCACGGGAAGAGCGTCTCGGACGGCAACGCGGCCCTGACCGCCGTGGCCTTCAAGGAGGGCCGACCCGTCAAGGATCCCTCCATGAGCACCTTCAACCTGGCCGGGAAAGGCCAGGGGGTGACCCTTTCCCCCACGGAGACTTCCGCGGAGGCCGACGAGGTGGTGGTCCGGGTCCGGGAGGGCCGGGTGCTCGTCACGGCCGAGCCGGTGGAGGCGCCGGCCGGAATCGTCCTCCAGAAGGCGTTCGTCAAGAACATGTCCGGCAAGGAGCTCCACGTGGACACGGACAAGCCCCTCCGGATGACCCTTCAGGACGACCCGAAGGACGGGACCGGCACGCGGGGGCAGCTGATTTTCTACCAGGGCAGGGCCCAGCACAAGAAGGAGCTGAAGCAGGAGGCCCTCCAGATGAAGGACGGCGAGGCCCGGACCTGGGAGTTCCCGGCCGAGGAGGGAATCGGCACCATCACCCTCAACGTCCTGGACGGCGGCACCCACGTGCGGCTGGAGCAGCCGGAAAAGCCAGGCGAGGTCCCGGCGGCCTGGCAGGAGAAGGCTCCAGCGCCTCGGGCGCAGACCGACTCCGCAGAAAAGCCCGCCGACCGGACGCCAGCCGCCGGCCGCGTAGCCGTCATGTTCATCCTGGACGCCTCGGGGTCCATGTGGGGGCGGATCGAGGGGACCGCCAAGATCGCCATCGCCAAGGAGGTCATGACCGAGCTGATTCAGGACCTCCCGGACGACGCCGACGCCGGGCTCGTGGCCTACGGCCACCGCCGCAAGGGCGACTGCAACGACGTGGAGGAGCTGGTTCCCCTGAAGCCCGTCGACAAGTCGGCCCTCACGGCCAGGATTCAGGCCATCAGCCCCAAGGGCAAGACCCCCATCACCCTCTCCGTCCGAAAGACGGCCGAGAAGCTCAAGGGCGTCGAGGACGAGACCCTCATCATCCTGGTGAGCGACGGCAAGGAGACCTGCGAAGGGCACCCATGCGCCCTCGTGAAGGAGCTCAAGCAGGCCGGGATCCGGTTCACCCTGCACGTGATCGGCTTCGACGTGACCGAGGAGGAGCGGGTGCAGCTGGAGTGCATGGCCCGGGCGGGCGGCGGGGAGTACTTCACCGCCAAGACCGCCCAGGAGTTCCGGGTGGCCGCCAAAAAGGCGGTGGAGAAGCCCCCGAGCTTCGGGCATCTCCGGGTTACGGCTCTGCGGAACGGGACGCCCTTCAACGCCTACGTTGAGGTCTATCCCCAGGGAGGGGAGGAGGCCCTCAAGAGCGGCCGCACCGGCTTGGATGCGGGCCGGCCCGGCGCCAGGCTCGAGCCGGGCGTCTACGACCTCCAGGTGGCGGATCCCGACACCCCGAACCAGGCCCCGGTGCGTGTCGAAGGGGTTCCGATCGAGGCCGGAAAGACCACGGAGCGGGAGGTGAGCTTCTCCTCCGGTGTCCTGAAGCTGACTGTGCTCAAGGAGGGGGAGCCCTCCACGGCCGGCGTGCGGGTGCTGGAGGCCGGGACCGGGAAGATCGTGGCCGACCGGGACACGTCGGCCGAGAACCCCATCGTCCAGCACCTCCTCCCCGGGACCTACGACGTGGTCGTGCGGGACGACCGGGTGCGGCCCCCCCAGGAGATCGTCTTCTCCGACGTGACCATCCAGGCCGGGGCGGTGGTGGAGCGGAGGGCCGAGTTCGGCGAAGGGGGCCTGAGCGTGGAGGTTTTGGTCAACAATGAAAAGGACACCGCCAGCCTCTATGTCTTCGAGGCCGGAACGAGCAACCGGGTGGCCACCGGCGACACCTCCCGGGACAATCCCTATCAGTTCGAGCTGGATCCGGGGGTGTACGACCTCCAGGTCGTGTACAGAAAGTCCAAACCCGAGAGCGAGATCCGGTTTGACGGCATCGAGGTCCAGCCGGGCCGGGTGGTCGAGAAGACGGCCGGATTCGGACACGGCCGGTTGAGCGTGGAGGTGCTGGTCAACGGTCAGAAAGGCAGCGCCGGTCTCTATGTGTTCCGGGCCGGGACGAACAAACGCGTGACCACCGGCGACACCTCCCGAGACAATCCCAGGGTCTTCCAGTTGAACTCGGGGGCCTATGACCTGAGGGTAGTCTATCGCAAGGCCACACCCGAGACCGAGCAGGTGTTCGAAGGCGTTCGGGTGGTCGCGGGTGAGACCGTGGAGAGACGGGCCGAGTTTCAGGAGGGCGTCCTGGAGATCCGGGCCATCTCCGGCGGCCAAACCGTCAAGGCCAACTTCCAGTTGTTTCACGCAGGGGAGAAGAGCCGCTTCGACACGGAGAACGCCAACGAGAAGGTCCGAATGCGGCCGGGGAACTACGAGGCGCTCGTCCGGGCCTACAAGCTGGAGGGCGACCCGAAAAAACGCGTCCCCTTCTCCATTCGGCAGGGTGAGACCACGACCCTGAACGTGGACTTCTGAGCCGGCACAGGGAGGACGTCATGAAGCGATTCAGCGGATGGAAGGCCCTGCTCCTGGGTCTGTGCGTTGCGGCAGCGTCGTTCCCTGTTCCCAGCCGAGCCCAGAATCGGGACAAGGAAGAGATGATGTGGCGGGGCTTCATCATGATGGAGGGCATCGAGAAGCAGGCTTTTGAGATTCAACCCTCCAAGGATTTGGGCTGGCGGCACAAGACACGAGACCGGTTCAGGAGCCAGCGGGCCAACATCCAGGTGCTGGCCGCGGGCCCGCTCGGCAGTGGGGACGTGAAGGCCGGGGGCATGGTCTTCGTGCAGATGAACGATCTGGACGTCTTCGGGGTCAAGCCGCCCGCGAGTTGGTGCACCCACGGCTGGGTCCTGAACGAGGACGAGCAGAACGCCTCTGCCTCCGACCGAATCGAGAACAACCAGGTCCGCATCACCTTCATGCGAAAGAGCCACATGGATGCAGCAAAAGGCATTCAGCAGGCCATTGCCAAGTGCGGGGCCGACCCGGAGTGCCTGGCCAAGGTGTACGACCAGTTCAAGGGGGCATTGGAGGACACCGCCAAGTCCTTTCCCATCAAGATGGTGGTCCAGTTCATCCCCTCCTGCCGGGGAATCATCAAAACCACCAGCAAACGCACGAGCGGCATGAACTGCAAGAACGGGGACAAGGTGGAGCGAGACGACGCCCGTGAGATCGAGACCGTGCTCTGCCGGCCCATGATGTTCGAGATGGACGGGACCTACACCCGGGACAAGGAGGGCGATCGCATCACGGCCTACTTCAACGAGCGCGATAAGCTGCCCCACAAGGCGTTCGACGGCGAGAACCACCCCATCGAGCAGCACGCCCGGTGCACGGTCCACCTCAGCAACGGGCCCCCCGAGGTGCGCATCTACCGGATCACCGAGGGCGCTCCGCCCAAGGACATCACCGACAAGGAGGAAAAGGTCCTGGTGGGCGAAAGGATCAAGCTCCAGGGCGAGGTGGTGGGCACCGGGCTGGGGGAGGAGATTCTCAAGTCCTGGAAGATGCCGGGGCAGATCATCAAGGACTGGCGGGCGTCCCTGAAGGAGGCGAACATCGTCGAGTTTGACGACGAGGATCTTGGAGGCGGCATCGTTCAGTGGACCTGGGTGGACGGCTCCTTCGGCGGGACCGCGAGGACGGTCAAGTACATGGCCGACTACAGCGGGGCCAAGCTCGAGGGAAAGACCCGCTTCCGGGTGTTCGAGCCCCGGGTGGAGTGGATGAAGAAGGAGCTCGGCGGTTACGTGGGCATACGGCCGGTCGGCGGCTGTGAGCTGGCGCCGGAGAGCCCGGCGATTCGCCTCGAGGCCAGGGTGACCCTGCCGGATGAGAAGGCGGATGCGTCGAACTGCATCCAGTTCGTACAGCTGACCAGCAGCCGGGGCTGGTTCCTGAGACGGCATCGTCCGGGGTTCATTTGGTACAGCATGTTCGTGGAGGATCACCTGGACACCTCCTACCCCTACAAGGGCCCCGCATGCGGCGGGAAGACCGCGGTGTTGGAGATGATCGACTCTCCGGGGGACCCCCTGGATGCCATGAACGCCGCCTATGACGACAACCGGTTTCGGACCTATCTCATGTTCCGGCCCGGCACGGACGATCGGAAAACCGTCTGGGTCCCCCTCAAGCGGATCGACTGGGGCTGGAAAGGAGCCGTGACCCACACCGGGACCATCTATGACGACCCCCAGCCCCAATGTGCAGAAAGGTACCGGCTCACCTGCGAGAAGCCCCCTTCCGGCTACGATCCCTCGGAGACGGACTCCCCGCCGCACCCCGTTTGGAGTGCGCACTCCAGTGAGAAGAACATGCGTCCGGTGGAAATGGTGGATCTGTACACCACGGATCCACACGAGCACCCCCCCTCGCACGGCGACTATCCCGGGTGGCAATGCAATTGAAGGGGCTCTCGAATGCGAGATTTTCTGTTGACAAACCGGCGACAGGCAATAGAATATGGACTTCCCAAGGCGGGAATAGCTCAGCTGGTAGAGCCTCACGTTGCCAACGTGATTGTCGCGGGTTCGAGTCCCGTTTCCCGCTCCAAGCACATCCGAGAGGTTCATCCCGGCGGGGGCCGGAATGAACCTCCTTTCCTTTCAGCGGGCGGCATAGCCAAGTGGCTAAGGCAGCGGTCTGCAAAACCGTTATTCACCGGTTCGAATCCGGTTGCCGCCTCCA
>CAYVVQ010000038.1:0-30557 GCA_964454455.1 uncultured Desulfobacterales bacterium
TCTAGACCGCGAACCGGCGGCCGTTCCGCTCCGGGGCAGCCTTCCCGGGAGACGCCGGAACGGCCGCCGCCCTCCCGGGTCGTCCCTACTCGGGGCGCGAGGGCGGAAACCGGTCCCGGAGAAAGGAGAAGATCCGCTTGCGGCTGTCGTACCCGTGCTCCTTTCCGTTCAGCAGGATGACGAAGGAGACCGGGTCCTCGGTGTCCGCGGCCAGGTACCCTGCAAGGGACTTGACGTCGTGAAGGGTCCCGGTCTTGGTGCAGGCCCCCTGCTCGCAGTCGAGCAGGCGCCGGTGGGGCCGGAAGCGCTCCAGGACGCGGATCATCTGCCTTGCGGTGATGCGGGTCCTGCGGCTGAGGCCGGACCCCTCCTCCAGGTGAAGCCCCCCGACGCCGACCGAGGTCAGGAACCGCCCCGCGGCACGCCGCGCCTTCCCGGGCGTGGCCGGGGGACCGAAGCGGGAGGCCCCCATGGCCAGAAAGATCTGGTTGGCCATGAAGTTGTTGGAGAAACGGAACATCTTCTCGAGAAGCGCCTCGAGGGTCCAGGCGGAGCGGTGGACGTAGAACGGGGGAAACGCCTCCGGGTCCTCCTCGCACCGCCGGACCTCCCCCCTCACCTCGATGCCCTCCTTCCGGAGGAACGCCGCCAGGAGCTCCCCGGCATACTGCAGGCACTGCTCGGGGCTCTCGGCCAGGTTGATGCGCACGCGGCCCTTCGCTCCGCTCTCCAGGGCGGCCCTGCGGGCGAGCTCCGTGAGGGGGGTCTGGGGCTCCGCCGACCGGACGCGGCCCCGGCCGTCCACCCGGACGAAGACCGTGTTGAAGTTGGCGCACAGGGCGCCGTTGTAAGCGTCGTACGGGTTGAGGCTTCGATTCGTCCCGTGGAGCACGAGACCGGGCTGAAAGTAGCGGTTGTCCAGCAGGAGACGGCGAACGCGCGCCAGCCCCTTCTCCCTCAGCGCTCCGGCGATGCGCGCGAGCTCCTCGGAGACCAGGTGAGGGTCTCCCCGCCCCGAGACCACCAGGTCTCCTTCGGGGGTCCTGCGAAACACGGTCTCGAAACGGTGGCCGGGACCCAGCTCCTCCAGGGCGGCCGCAGCGGTGACGATCTTGAGGACCGAGGCGGGCACGAGGGGCTCGTCCGGCCGGTGCGAGGCCAGCACCCTTCCGTCCGCCTCCACGGCCATGACCGCACCTCCTCCTGCGAGGCGGGCGAGCCGACCGTCCGTCCCGGCCCAGGCCGGGACGTGAGACGAGGCGGCGACCGCCAGAAGACAGGAGAGCAGGATCCGATCGAGCACCCTGTTCATACCAAGGATCTCCGGATCGTCGACAGGGCCATGCTAGGCGGTTTCACCCTCGAGGCCGATCTCCCCGGCGACCTCGCGCATGCCTGCGATGGTGTCGGTGATGAGCTCCCCCAGCTCCACGCCGAGCATCTCCGCGCCCCGCTCGATGATGGACCGGTCCACCCCCGCGGCGAACCGCTTGTCCTTCCACTTCTTCTTCACGGACTTGGCCTTGAGGTCCATGACGCTCTTGGAGGGACGGACCAGGGCGGTCGTCACCACGAGACCCGTGAGCTCGTCCACGGCGTAGAGGGTCTTCTCCAGATCCGTCTCCGGCCTGACGTCGGAACAGATCCCCCAACCATGGCTCACCACCGCGCGAACATACTCCTCGGGCCATCCCCGGTCCCTCAGGATCTCCTCGCTCCGGGTGCAGTGTTGGTCGGGGTACCTCTCGTAGTCCAGATCGTGGACCAGGCCGATGATCCCCCACTTCTCCTCGTCCTCGCCCCGCTTGCGGGCCATGTGGCGCATGACCCCCTCTACCGCCAGGGCGTGCTTGATGAGGCTCTCGCTCTCGTTGAACTCCTCGAGGAGCCGAAGGGCCTCCTCGCGCGTGGGTACGTTCGACGTCATGGGTTCCTCCTCTCTCCCCTCCGGGTTCCGATCCGGCACAACCCTACCCCGAACCGAGCGAAATCGCAAGGAGCGGGGCGGGCGTTCGGCGTCGGACCCATTGCACCGGAGGGCATCGTGGTTATTGTTTCATCTGAGTTGGTGCCCGAACAGGAGAAGACCGAGCATACGGGCGAGGATGCGTTTGCAGGGAACGACGGGAGGAGGATCCCATGGTGAGCTGCGCAGAGTTGACCCGCGACATGCTGCCCAACCCGGTGGCGGTGGGAGGGGACAAGGGGGCCGGGCTGGAACGGGCCCGGGAAATGGCCCTGGAGGAGGCCCGGAAGCGGATGACCGACCCCATGCTGCTGGGCTGGTTCGACCGCGCCACGGGGGCCTTCTCGCCGCAGGTGGAGTGCTGCAGCGAGGAGAAGCCGGGATGGGTGGTCTACGCCGAGACGCGGGGCGGCAGCCTCACCATCGACGTCAACGACGGGGACTACTACTTCATCTTCGGGGACGTTTCCTGAGGCTCCGGGACCCCGCAAAGGAGCGCGGCACGCGAAACCGTGTCCCCCGAAAACGCCTGGACCCGCGACGTCCACGATGCCATCGGAGGCAGTGCCTGAATGCCTGTTGAAACCCGCGAGCTTCGGTTCCCCACCACCGCCCGGACCGACGTGATCGACATCACCCCCGAGGTCGCCCGGCTGCTGGGGGAGATCTCCGTCGGCGAGGGGCTCTGCGTGCTGTTCGTGCCGGGCTCCACCGGGGCCCTGACCACCATCGAACACGAAAGCGGCGTCCTGGAAGACTTGACCCGGGCGATCGACCGCGTCGCCCCCGAAACCATTCCCTACGCCCACGACGCCCGGTGGGGGGACGGCAACGGATACAGCCATGTGCGAGCTGCCCTGATCGGACCTTCGTTGCATATTCCCGTGATCGATGGTAAGCTCGCCCTCGGCCGTTGGCAGCAGATCGTGCTCCTGGACTTCGACAACCGCCCCCGGGAGCGCCGCATACTCGCCCAATTCCACGGAGACTGATCCACAAAGCCCCAGCGCCCTTCCTCCCGAGGACACAGACAGGGAGGGCATGTTCGGGGCTTTCTCCGTTCAGGCCCAGGTTCGGAGCGGCACACGGTGACCCTCCGGAAGGGTGAAAGAGGTTTGATTGAGCAAAAAAGAAGCCATTAAAGCGGATCTTGAAAGCAAGAAAATCAGCTTCGAGGATCCGCAGATTGTACGTTCCCTCTGCGGCGAGCACAACAGCAATCTCAAAAAGCTGGAGGAGAAGGTCGGCCTTGCAGTGAACGTGCGTGGAAACGAGTTCATCCTTCAAGGCCGGGATTGGGAGATCGAGCTGGGCGCCAAGGTTCTCCTTCAGCTGTACGAGCTGATTCAGCACGGCTACCCCATCTACGACAGCGACGTGGAGTACGCCACGCGCATCCTGGGCGGAGATCGTTCCGCGGATCTGAAGCAGATCTTCATGGACCGTGTCTACATCACCTCGAGCAAAAAGGTGATTGCGCCCAAGACCGTCAATCAGAAAGATTATATTGACAGCATTCGAAGATACGATATTGTGTTCGGCGTCGGACCGGCGGGAACCGGAAAGACGTATCTGGCCATGGCCATGGCCGTTTCCGCCCTGGCGAGGAAAGAGATCAAGCGAGTGGTTCTCGCCAGGCCGGCCGTGGAGGCCGGAGAGCACCTGGGGTTTCTGCCGGGCGACCTCTACGAGAAGGTGAACCCGTATCTCAGGCCCCTGTACGACGCCCTGCACGACATGATGGAGTTCGAGGACGCCTCCAGGATGATCCAGAGAGGGGTGATCGAGGTGGCCCCCCTGGCATTCATGAGAGGCCGAACGCTCAACGATTCCTTTGTGATTCTCGACGAGGCCCAGAACGCCACGACCGACCAGATGAAAATGTTCTTGACCCGGCTCGGTTTCAGCTCCAAGGCCGTCATCACGGGTGACGTCACCCAGACCGATCTTCCGAACGGAACCACATCCGGCCTGATCGAGGCGGGGAACATCCTGAACGGGATCCAGGGCATCCGTTTTCTCTACTTCGGTCGGGAGGACGTGATCCGCCATCCTCTGGTTCAGGAGATCATCGAGGCGTACGAAAAGGCGGAGCAGGAGCGGCCCGAGCCCTGACCGGGGGCCGAACCCGCACCCAGGCCCGACACGATCCAAACCGGACCCGAACCCGATGAACGACAAGGACAAACTCAAACCCCTCCACGGAGCCGCGGCAAAGTCCGTCAGGGTGGAGAGGAAGACCGGAACCGCCGCCAGGTCTTCCGGCAAGGGGGAGCGTGACGCCGCACGCAAGAGGCCCGTCACCGAGCCGCTCCCCTGGTTGAGCCACGAGCGTCTCCTCTGGGGATGCCTCGTGCTGCTGAGCCTCCTGTTCGCCCTCCTTCTCTTTCCCAACATCCTGAGCCAGGGCCCCGACTACCAGATCGGGGACGTGGCCGAAACGGGCATCAAGGCGAGCCACGATTTTCTGATCGAAAACCGGGAGCAGACCGAAAGGAACCGGATCGAGGCGGCCAAGCAGGCCCTCGCGGTCTACGACTACGACCGAAGCCTGTCCGACCTCCTCCCCCGCGTGAAGGAAGCCTTCGCCTTCGCCCGGAGCCGCTACGAGGAGCTCAGCTCCCCGGCGGACCAGAAACCGTTCGATCCGGCGGCGGCGACCGCAGCCCCACCCGGGCCCGAGGAGACCGCCGCGATTCGGGAGCACTTCTTCGGCGTCCTGGAGCTACCCCCGGACGACGACCTCTTCGAGCGCCTCAGGGAAAGCCGTTTCTCCACGGGAGTGGAGCAGGCCGTGATTCCCCTCCTGGGCCGCATCCTGGGCAAGGGGATTGTGGCCAACGACGATCGTCTGCTGTCCCAGATCGAGAAGGGCGGCATCATCCTGCACGACCTCTACACCCAGCAGGAAACCCGGGTCGAAAACCTGGACCGGTTCTACGACATGGCGAGCGCCACGGCTTACGTGGAAAGTCAGGAGGACGACATCGCAGAGCAGCTGGGAAGCGCCGCCGCCGCCAAGGCCGCCGTGGGTCTGACCACGGCGCTGCTCCAGCCGAACGTCACCTTCAATCAACGGGAGACGGAGATTCGAAAGGAAGCCGCCCGGAGCGGGGTCAAGCCCACCTACTTCAAGATCAAGGAGGGCGAGATGCTCGTGCGGGAAGGCGAGCGCATCGGTCCCCAGCACCTGGAAAGGCTCGCGGGGGAGTTCCGTTCCCGGGACCGTGTGGACATGCTGGGTCGGATCCCCGCCATGGCCGTGCTGATCGGGCTCTTCTTCACCGTCATGTACCTGGTGGGGTTTCGTGGCCTCAAGACGCTTCGGGAGGACCGGCGGGACCTGCTGTTCAACGCGGTCACCCTGCTCAGCCTCTTCGTCTTCGCCTGGGCTTACCGGTTCGTGGCGGACGAGGTGGCCCGCGGGTTCGCTTTCATGAGCCCCATGAGCCTGATCTATGCCATGCCGGTGGCCTGCGGCGGGATGCTTCTGTCCATCTTCCAGGGCCTGGCCGTGGCCACGAGCTTTTCACTGATCATCGCCGTGCTCGCTTCGCTGGTCTGCGGCGGGCAGGTCGCTCTGTTCATCTACTTCTTCCTGGGCGGCCTCGTCGCCGCCTACGGCGTCCGGCGCTGCACGGAGCGCGGCACCCTGATCAAGGCGGGTCTCAAAGTCAGCCTCGTCAACGTGCTCCTGGCCCTGTGCATCGAGATGATCTACGGCACCCTCTACTCCCTCGAGGCCCTGATCGCCGTGGGCGCGGGCTTCGCCGGGGGGATCCTCGCCGCGATCATCGCCACGGGCTTTCTCCCCCTCATCGAGATGTCCTTCGGGTTCACCACGGACATCAAGCTTCTCGAGCTCGCCAGCCTGGACCAGCCCCTCCTCCGGCGGCTCCTGGTGCAGGCCCCCGGCACCTACCACCACAGCGTCATCATCAGCAACCTGGTCGAGGCCACCGCCCAGGCCGTGAACGCCAACCCGCTCCTCGCCAAGGTGTGCGCCTACTATCACGACATCGGCAAGATGAAAAAGCCGCTCTACTTCATCGAGAATCAGCAGGGAGGGGAAAACAAGCACGAGAAGCTGGCCCCTTCCATGAGCAGCCTCGTCCTGACCGCCCACGTCAAGGACGGCGTGGAGCTGGCCAGGAAGCACGGCCTGGGGCGCGAGATCATCGACACGATCCAGCAGCATCACGGAACCAGCCTGATCACCTACTTCTACCAGAAGGCGCGCGAGCGGGCCGCGACGCGCGGGGGAAAATCCTCCATCGTCAAGGAAGAGGACTTCCGCTACCCGGGCCCGAAACCCCAGACCAAGGAGGCGGGGCTCGTGATGCTGGCCGACATGGTGGAGGCGGCCTCCCGGTCCTTGAGCGACCCCACGCCGTCCAGGATCCAGGGGACGGTCCACAAAATGATCAACAAGGCCTTCTCCGACGGCCAGCTGGACGAGTGCGAGCTCACCCTGAAGGATCTCCACGAAATCGCCAAGACCTTCAACAAGACCCTCGCGGGCATCTTCCACCAGAGGATCAAGTACCCCGAGGTCGGGGAATCGAGGCCGGAGAAGAAGGGGAGAAATGGATATCCAGATCAGCGGCCGAAAGAGGATACCGGGGCTCGCAAGACCGACGATACGCCGCGAAATGACAAAAATCTCAAGCGACTTGGGTTGTCATGAGGGCGAGCTCAGCATTCTCCTCACCGACGATACGTTCATTGCGGAGCTGAACGACCGGTACATGGGGAAGAACGGCCCCACGAACGTCCTGGCCTTTCCCATGTCGGAAAACCCACGCGCGGGATCCGAAGCCGGCATGCTGGGGGACATCGTGGTCTCCCTGGACACGGCCCGGCGCGAGGCCGATGCCTGCGAAGAACCCCTCCCCCAGACCGTTTTCCGGCTGCTGATCCACGGGCTCCTTCACCTGCTCGGGTATGATCACGAGGCCTCCGAGGAGGAAGCCCTCCGCATGGAGCAGGCCCAGGAGAGGCTTCTGGCGCGGGTGGATCCGACCTGAGAAACGAACCGGACCAACCAGCGGTTTACTCGTACTCGAGATCTTTTGCCGCGCGAGAAAAAACCGAGTACGAGTACGGGTGCGAGCACGAAGGTCTCGAACGCTGTCGCTGGAACATATCACAGGGAGGAAGCGTACATGGCACGCCTGGCAGTCAACGTGGACCACATCGCCACGATCCGGGAGGCCCGCGGCATCGAACAGCCCGACCCCGTGCAGGCCGCCGGCATGGCCGAGCTTGCAGGGGCGGACGGGATCATCTGCCACCTTCGCGAGGACCGGCGTCACATCCATGACAGAGACCTCCGCCTGCTCCGCCGGACGGTCAAGACCCGCTTGAACATGGAAATGGCCGCCGTGGACGAGATGATCGAGATCGCCCGCGAGGTCGGCCCCGACCTCATCACCCTGGTGCCCGAACGCCGGCAGGAGCTCACCACAGAGGGCGGGCTGGACGTCCTGGCCGATCCCGACCGATACCGCAAGGTGGTGGAACGGGTCCGGGAAAAGGGGATCCTGGTGAGCTTCTTCGTCGATCCGGAACCCGCCCAGATCGAGGCCGCCCGCAGCGCCGGCGGCGACATCGTGGAGATCCACACGGGACACTACGCAGAGGCCCGGCCCGACAAGGAGGCCGAGGAGCGATTCGGCCGGATCGCGCGTGCGGTCGAGTCCGCCGCCGATATGGACCTGCGCGTCAGCGCCGGGCACGGCCTCGACTACATCAACGTCAAGCGTTTCCGCACCCTCCCCCGAATCGAAGAGTACAGCATCGGCCACAGCATCGTCTCGCGCGCCGTCCTCGTGGGAATGGAGAGGGCCGTTCGGGAGATGATCGACCTGGTGAAGGACTTCTAGACGGAGCGAATCCGGAGCTCTCGAGCGGCTTGCGATGATCTACGGAATCGGGGTGGACCTCGTGCACGTCCCCCGTATGGAAACCGTCCTGGACCGCTGGGGAGAACGCTTTCTCGAGCGGGTCTTCACGCCGGAGGAGCGTGCGCTCTGCCTTTCCCGCGCCCGGCCCCCTTCGGCGCTCGCCCTTCGTTTCGCAGCCAAAGAGGCGTTCTCCAAGGCCGTCGGGCTGGGCATGCGCAAGGGCCTTCGCTGGCGGGACATCGAGACCTACCACCACCCCGGCGGCCGGCCCGGCCTGCGGGTTCACGGAACCTGCCGGGACATCTGCCGTGATCGCGGCATCACGGCCATGTACGTGAGCCTGTCGGACGAACGGGACTACGCAACCGCCGTGGTGGTCCTCGAGACGGAGGTGCCCGGGCCGGAGTGAGGCGCGCCGGTCGCGATGCTAAGGGTTTGCCCTTTGGGGATTCAAACAGTAACATATTCAACCGCCTCGGACCTCGAGACCGTGGCCCTCGGCCGGCGGCTGGGGCGGCTCCTGGCTTCGGGCGACGTGGTGGGCGTGTCCGGTCCGTTGGGAAGCGGGAAGACCTGGTTGGCCAAGGGGGTCGGCCTCGGGTTGGATGTCCCCGAGGACACGGTGATCACCAGCCCTTCCTTCGCCCTGGTCAACGAGTACCGCGGAAGGGTCCTCTTTTTTCACATGGATCTCTACCGCCTGGCCGGACTGGAGGAGGCCCTCTCCGCGGGCCTCGAGGAGGTTCTCCACACGGACGGCGTCGCCCTTGTGGAGTGGGCCGACCACTGCCCGGGACTGGTTCCGGACCGGGCGCTTTCGGTGGCCTTCGCCATATCGGGACCGGAGCGCCGGAGGATCTCCCTGTGGGGGGAGCATTCGAGGGCGCGGGAGCTGATAGAGGCCCTGATCCGCGTACAGGGCGCCCCTGACGCGTGACGGCGCCCCGCCCGCACCGGGCGGCGGACCGCCTTTGCAGACCTTCTTCAACAAGGGAGAAACACAAGCGAGGAGCGGTATGGCATTGATTGTGCAGAAGTACGGGGGCACGTCCGTCGGCAGCGTCGAACGGATTCGCAACGTGGCCGAGCGGGTCCTGGAGTCCTACCGGGAGGGGAACCGAATGGTCGTGGTGCTCTCCGCCATGGCCGGACAGACCGACAACCTGATCGGCCTGGCGCACGAGATGACGGACGAGCCCGACGCCAGGGAGCTGGATGTGCTCATGGCGACGGGCGAGCAGGTCACCGTGGCCCTGTTCGCCATGGCCGTCAAGTCGCTCGGATACGACGCCCTGTCCCTCCTCGCGTTCCAGGCGGCCATTCAAACGGACCGGCTTTACGGAAAGGCCCACATCCAGGCCATCGACACCCGCCGCGTCCGCGAGGAGCTGGACAAAAACAGGGTCCTCGCCGTGGCCGGCTTCCAGGGGCTGGACGGGTCCGGTAACATCACCACCCTGGGACGCGGCGGCTCCGACACCACCGCCGTGGCCCTGGCCGCCGCCCTGGGCGCGGACGTCTGCGAAATCTTCACCGACGTGGACGGCGTGTACACGACGGACCCCAACATCTGCCCGAAGGCCAGAAAAATGGAGGCCGTCTCCTACGAAGAGATGCTGGAGATGGCGAGCCTGGGGGCCAAGGTCCTGGAGATCCGGGCCGTCGAGTTCGCCAAGAAGTTCAACGTCCCCATCCACGTCCGATCCACCTTCAGCAAGGAGAGGGGAACCATGGTCGTCGCCGAAACAAAAGACATGGAGAAGGTGCTGGTCTCCGGTGTGGCCTACAACAAGAACGAGGCCCGCGTGACCATCAAGAAGGTGCCCGATCAGCCGGGCGTCGCGGCCAGCATCTTTCAGCCGGTATTCGAGTCGGGCATCATCGTGGACATGATCGTGCAAAACACGAGCGAGGACGGCATCACCGACCTCACCTTTACGGTTCCCAAGTCGGACTTTCTCAATACCATGAAGCTCGTGAGCCGGGTGGCCGAGGAGATCAGGGCCGAGAAGGTGCTGGGGGACGAGGACATCGCCAAGGTCTCCGTGATCGGCGTGGGCATGCGCACCCACGCAGGCGTGGCCATGAAGATGTTCGAGACGCTTGCCGCCGAGAACATCAACGTGATGATGATCAGCACATCCGAGATCAAGGTGTCGTGCGTTATCGAGGAGAAGTACACGGAGCTGGCCGTCCGGGTGCTCCACAAGGCCTTCGGGCTGGAGAACGATGACACGGACGAGGGATGACCGGGCCGGCGCATGCCTCGCCCTGCTCCTCGTCCTGCTGGGCCTGGGTCTCGCGGGTTCGGCGGATCACCGGCCGACCGGCCGGAGACCGGCCGCCCGGGAGACGCATTTCCTGGCCGCGGCGGGAGACGTTCCCCGCCCCGGGGTGTACGTCTTTCGTGAGAACGGGGTCGCAATCGGGGATCTCGCCCGGATTGCGGGTTTCGAATCGGCGATCGAGGTGCGGGCCCCTCTCGAAGGGGGCCTTCCTCCCTCCGGGTCGAGGGTGGTCTTCGTCCGGGGAAGGCGGGAGAGCGTCTCCTGCCGCATTGAACGCATGGACGGGTTTCAGTGCATGACCCTCGGGGTTCCCTTTTCCGTAAACCGAGCAAGCCGCGAGGACCTCACGGCTTTGCCCGGCGTGGGACCGTCGCTGGCCCTGGCCATGGTCGAGCACAGGCGGAGAACGAAGGGGTTCCATCGAGAGGAAGATCTTCTGAAGGTACGCGGCATCGGACACGTGCTGCTGGGGAGGATGAGACCCCACATCACCGTACCCTGAACCGGTGCACCCGGGCCTCACTGGAGCGGTCCGGCGGGGCATGACATCCTCGAGAAAGCGGGGGGCCCATGAGACTCGAGCACAGCCTGCCGGACTGGGTGGCCGGCGTGGTGGTCACGGTGTTTTTCGCGTTCATCACGGTGACAGGGATCCTGGACTTCACGGACGCCGTCGAGCGGAAGACCTTCGACTTCCGGGCCCGACTCGCGGCCCCGGCCGAAAGAAACCCCGACATCGAAATCGTGGCCATCACGGACGACGACCTGTCCGAGCTGGGCCGATTTCCCTGGCCCAGGGACATCCTCGCCCAGGGGGTCCGAAACCTCTCCACCGCCGGTGCCCGGGTGATCGCCATGAACATCCTGTTTCCGGAACCGGAGACCAGCGAAGGTCTGCTGACGGTCAAGGAGCTCCGACGCAAGTACGAGTCCTACGGCCTGGCCCAGCAGGGTCCCGGCCTGGATTTCTACCGGGAGATGTCGGACGCCGAGGACGACCTGGACAACGACCGGAAGCTCTTCGAGGCCATGAGCGAAGCGGGCAACGTGGTCCTCCCGGTCTACTTCGACACGTTGAGCACGGGAAGGGACGGCGAGTCTCCCGGCTTCATGAGCCGCTATGCCTACCGGAACGTCCGCGGCATGGAAGATCCCTGGGCCATGTCCAGCCTGATCTGGCTCGACAAGGTCAAGCCGCTGCTTCCCCCCTTCGCCGAGGCGGCCGCGGGCATCGGTCACCTCAATCTCTTCCCGGACCCGGACGGATCCATCCGGGACCAGGTCCACGTCATCGGCTATCTGAAGAACACCTTTTTCCCTTCCTTTCCCATGGCCATCGTCAAGACCTACAAGGGCCTCTCCCCCGAGGACATCGTCGTGAACCTCGGACAGGGAATTCGAATCCGGACGAGCCCCTCCTCGACCACACTCGTCCCGGTCCGGGACCGCCAGATGGCGACCCTGATCAGCTGGAACCAAGGGCCGGACAAGGCATTCCACCGCACCCCCTTCAGCAAGGTGTATCGAAACGAGATCCGTACCCCGCTGTTCCGGGACAAGATCGTGATCATCGGCCCCACCGCCACCGGTGTGGCGGACCGATTCGTGACCCCCGTCTCCGGGCAGCTGCCCGGCGTGGAAGTGGTGGCCAACTCCGTGGCCAACATCCTCAACGGACGGTTCTTCTCCCGTCCCGGCTGGATCGGGTTCGTCGAGTTCGGCGTGCTCCTCCTGTTCGGGCTCTTTCTCACGGCCGTCCTGCCGAGGCTGCGGGCCGGCATGGGCGCGCTCACCACCTTCGCTCTCTTTGCGGGGTTTGCGGGCGCCGGCGTCGTTCTCTTTTACGCGGGGGACATCTGGCTTCGTATCACGCCGGCCCTCTTTCTCCTGGCCGTCGGCTACGTCCTGGTCATCTCCAAGCGATTCTTCATCACGGAGCGGACCAAGGAGCGGGTGGAGGCCGACTCCGTGGAAACCAACAAGATGCTCGGCCTCTCCTTCCAGCAGCAGGGGATGCTGGACCTGGCCCTGGAGAAGTTCCGGAAGATGCCCCGGGAAGAGGAAGGCGCGCGCGATCTCCTGTACAACCTGGGGCTGGACTTCGAGCGGAAGCGCCAGTTCTCCAAGGCCCTGGCCACCTACAAGCTGATCGTGGAAGACGGGAGGAACTTCAAGGACCTGGACGAGCGCATTCCCAGGCTCAAGGGAGCGGAAGCCACCATGATCTTCGGCTCCGGGGGCGGAGGACATCCGGGCGACATCGGGGCCACGCTCACCGACACGGACACCAGGCCCACCCTGGGCCGCTACGAGGTGACCGGGGAGCTTGGCCGGGGGGCCATGGGGGTCGTATACAAGGGCGAGGACCCCAAGATCCATCGCACCGTGGCCATCAAGACGGTCCGCATGTCCGACTTCGACGACGAGCTGGTGGACGAGATGAAGGACCGGTTCTTTCGGGAGGCGGAGTCCGCGGGCCTGCTCACCCACCCGCACATCGTCACCATCTACGACGCCGGCGAGGAGCACGACCTGGCCTACATCGCCATGGAGTTCCTCGAAGGAGAGGATCTCGAGAGCATCGTCAAGCATGACAAAATTCTTCCCATGGTGCAGGTGCTCACCATTGTCGCTCAGGTGGCCGACGCACTGGGCTACGCCCACGAGAAGGGAATCGTTCACCGCGACATCAAGCCCGCCAACATCATGCGGCTTCAGAGCACGGGCGCGGTCAAGGTCACCGACTTCGGCATCGCAAGGATCACCTCCTCCTCCAAGACCAAGACCGGTGTCGTCCTGGGAACCCCCTCGTACATGTCGCCGGAGCAGGTGGCCGGCAAGAAGGTCGACGGGAGGTCCGACATCTTTTCCCTCGGTGTCGTGCTTTACGAGATGCTGACGGGCCGGAAGCCGTTCCGGGGGGACGACATGACCTCGCTCATGTACCAGATCGCCCGGGAACCGCATCCTTCGCCCCGATCGATCAATCCACGCATCCCTCCCGTGGTCGAAAAAATCATCGACAAGGCGCTGGAAAAAGACGTCGAGCGGAGGTACCGGAACGCCGGACAGATGGCGGATCACCTGAAGAAGGTCGCGGCCAGGGTGATGGAGATCCAGGCCGCCAAGAGGGGCGAGGTCGCCTGAAAGGACGGCACAAGACGGGATGAACGTACGGGCCGCCGGCAAGACCCACATCGGGCGCAAGCGCAAGATCAACGAGGACGACCTCCTCGTGGAGCCCGACGTCGGTCTGTTCATCGTCGCCGACGGAATGGGAGGGCACAAGGCGGGGGACGTGGCGAGCAGGATGGTCGTGGAGACCATGGCCGACTACTGGCTGAAGGTGAAGGGCAACAAGTCGCCTTCCTTTCTCGAGCCCATCAACAAGGACGTCTCGGATCTGGCCAAACACCTGATCAACTCCATCTCGCTCACGAACATCATCATCCACGAGGCCCAGAAAAAGCCTGAGTACCACAGGATGGGATCCACCGTGTCCGCCCTCCTGGTGGAAGGCGACTCCATCTGGGCGGCGAACGTGGGGGACAGCCGGACCTACCTGTTCGACCATGGACGGCTCATCCAGGTCTCTCAGGAGCACTCGGTCGAGGCGGAGCAGAGGGCCATGGGCCTGACCGACACCATGGGGTCCACCCACCCGGGTATGAAGAACCTGCTCACACGCGTCATGGGGCAGCACAAGAAGGTGGACGTCTACATCACGCCCATCCGGCCGGAGGCCGGAGACCTCGTCCTGATGTGCTCCGACGGCTTGACAAACTACATGACCGAGCAGGCCATCGGAACGGTGCTCGACGATTTTTCCACCTCCCTCGAACGCAAGGCGGAGATCCTGATCGACGAAGCGAACCGCGGGGGCGGGGGCGACAACATCACGGTCCTCCTGCTCGAGGTGCTGGAAGAGGGCAAGTGGAGCAAGCTCAGGAGGAAGCTGAAACGCTAGATGATCGTACTGGGTATAGATACCTCCTGTGACGACACGTCCGCTGCCGTGGTCTCCGATCGCGACGGCATCCTCTCCAGCGTGGTCAACTCGCAGGTCCGCCTGCACCACCCTTACGGCGGAGTGGTCCCGGAGCTGGCCTCCCGCGAGCACATTCGCAACATGGTGCCGGTGGTGGACCGGGCCCTGGAGGAGGCGGACCTGGACGCCGGCCGTCTCGACGCCGTCGCCGTCACCTTGGGGCCCGGCCTCATCGGCTCCCTCCTGGTCGGTCTCCACTACGCCCGGGGCTTCGCCTGGGTGCACGGGCTTCCCGTCGCCGGCGTGAATCACCTCGAGGGGCACGTGCTCTCCATCCTGCTGGAGGACGAGACGCCGCCCTTTCCTTTCGTTGCGCTGACGGTCTCGGGCGGGCACACGAGCCTCTATCGCGTGGGGGGCCCCGGGGAGTACAAAACCCTCGGGCAGACGCTGGACGACGCGGCAGGGGAGGCCTTCGACAAGGTGGCCAAGCTCCTGGGCCTGGGCTATCCCGGGGGCGTGATCATCGAGAAGCTGGCCGGCGGCGGCCAAGGAGACCGGATCCCGTTTCCCCGCGCCATGATGGGCCGGGACTCCCTGGACTTCAGCTTCAGCGGCCTGAAAACGGCCGTGGGACTCTTCGTCGAACGCTGGAAAGAGAGCCCCGAGGAGCAGTCCCGGGTGCGGCTGGAGGACATTGCCGCATCGTTCCAGGAGGCCGTGATCGACACGCTGGCCGTGAAGCTCTTCCGCGCCGCGGAGCAGGCGGGGGTGGAATCCGTGGTGATGGCGGGCGGCGTGGCCTGCAACGGGGCCCTTCGCGGGCGGGTCCGGGAGGCGGCGGCTTCCCGGGGCATGCGGGCGTACTGGCCGCGTCCGTCGCTTTGCACGGACAACGGGGCCATGATCGCCCAGGCCGGGCTGTACAGACTGGAAAGGGGAGAACGCGCGGACTTCTCGACGGACGTGCGCTCCCGGTATCCCATGGACGATCTTTCTCGGGATCGCGACTCAGGAATCCTTCGAACGTGAAATTCACCAGGCAGCTTCGATACTATTACTGGAGGTTCATACGGCTCAAGGGCGACCCCCACGATCTCGCCCTGGGCATCGCGCTGGGGGTCTTCTCCGGTCTCCTCCCCGTGGTTCCTTTCCAGACGGCCCTCGCCGTCTTCCTGGCCCTGGTGTTCAGGGGAAGCAAGATCACGGCCGCGCTGGGCACCTGGATCAGCAACCCGCTCAACTGGTACCTCGTCTACTCTCTGGACTACCGCATCGGTGGGGCCATCCTGGGGCTCTCCGAGAAGAGCCGGGGCTTCTCCTCGGTCATGGCGGCCCTTGAGCGCGGCGAGGAGGGCATGGGACTGGTGCAGACCGTTCTGGCCGCCGGCGGGTCCATCATCGCCGCGTTTTTTCTGGGCGGCATCATCGTGGGGCTCTTGATCTCCGCGGTCTCCTACCCCGTTTTTCTGAGGGTGTTCCGCGCCATCCACCGTTGGCGGGAGACCCGGCGGACCTTCAAGGCCCTTTCACGGAAATCCGATTGACGACACCCGGCAGCCATCGCCCCCGCAAGCGGCTCGGTCAGCACTTTCTGGTCGACCGGGGCGTGGTCCACGCCATCCTCGAACGGTCCGGCCTCGGGACGGGCGACCGGGTCCTGGAGATCGGTCCGGGACAGGGTGCGCTCACCTTCCCCCTGGCGGGCAGGGTGGCCCGGGTCCTGGCCGTGGAGAAGGATCGGGACCTGGCGGAATGGCTCCGGCAGGAGTTGCAGGCCCGGGGCCTGGACAACGTCACCGTCCTCTGCGAGGACATCCTGCGGTTGGACTTCGATCTCCTGGACCGGTTTTCACCCGGGGGTGTCCAGGTCATCGGCAACCTCCCTTACAACGTCAGCACCCCGGTGCTCGAGCGGCTGATCCAACATCGCCGCAGGATCCTGCGGGCCGTGCTCATGTTTCAGAAGGAGGTGGCGGACCGGCTCACCGCCTCACCGGGGGGGCGCACCTACGGGGCACTCACCGTTCTCGTGGGGCTGCACGCCCGGGTCCGCAGGATCCTCCGGGTGCGCAGCGCCGCCTTCCGTCCGAGACCGGAGGTGGAGTCCGCCGTGGTGGAGCTGGACTTCGCCCTGCCCCACCCCGCCCGACCCGTGGACGAAACGTGGTTTCGGCGTGTGGTGAAGGGAGCCTTCGCGCACCGGCGAAAAACCCTTCAGAACGCCCTTTCCGCGTCCTTTCCCGCACTCGGACGGGATGAGGTGAGAGGGGCGTTGACCGGCTGCGGCATCGAACCGAGCCGACGGGCCGAGACCCTGGATGTGGAAGCGTTCATCCGTCTCGGCAGGGCCTTTTCCAGGCTGCCCCGGAATCCGGGGCCGGCCGATTCTTGATGGCGTCGTAAAAAGCCCTTAGCCTCGAGATCCGCCCTCGGAATATCGACAGGTCACAGCGTTTCCAGCGGCGGATGGGCGGGTTTTTGCGAATCCGTCATTCTTGACAAACGGCAGGCCGGGTGATAGTAGACTGAAATTTTTTGGAAATGCGGATATGCCCCCTTCCGGGCGGCCGGCGAGAGGGGCGCCAGGCGGACCATGCAGACAGATCGCTCCAGCCCGCACAACCATGTCGTCATCGAAGGCCCCCTGGGGGTGGGCAAGACCAGCCTGGCCCGCATGCTGGCCGAGCGGCTCGACGCCGAAACCCTTCTGGAAGACATCGACGAGAACCCCTTCCTGGCCGATTTCTATCGCGACCCCCGGAAGTACGGGTTCCAGACTCAGATCTTCTTCCTTCTCCGAAGGTACCAGCAGGCCCGGGAGATCGGCCAGATCGGTCTGTTCAACCGGGTCCTCGTCACGGACTACCTGTTCGACAAGGACCGGATCTTCGCCAGGACCAACCTGGGCGAAAAGGAGTTCTGGCTGTACGATCAGCTCTACCGGCTGCTCAAGGGCCGCCTGGCCCAGCCGGACCTGGTGATCTTCCTCCAGGCCCGGACCGAGGTCCTGATGGATCGCATCCGAAGCCGTGGGCGCAGGTACGAGCGAAGCATCGGGCTCAAGTACCTGGAGGAGGTCAACCGGTCGTTCAACGAGTTCTTCTTTCACTACAACGAGGCGCCCCTCCTCGTGGTGAACGCATCGGAGATCGACTTCGTGCACGTCCCCGAGGACTTCGAAGACCTCGTGGAGCGGATCAAGGAGATGAAATCGGGCACCCAGTACTACGTGCCCATGAAATCGCCCCGGTAGCCCGTGGGACCCGGCCGGGCGATCGGGATTCGGATCTGGGATCAGGAGATGAACATGAAGGTCCGCGTCGTCCATCGGGTCGACGAGATGCAATTCCTCGCCGAGCAGACCCGCCTCTCCGGCCAAAGCGTCGGCCTCGTGCCCACCATGGGGTTTTTCCACGAAGGGCACCTGGAGCTGATGCGGGTCGCCGGCACCCTGGCCGACCGGGTGGTGGTGAGCCTCTTCGTGAACCCGACCCAGTTCGGGGAGAACGAGGATCTGGCGGGCTACCCGAGGGACCTGGAGAGGGACCTGGCCGGGGCCGAAAGAGCGGGCGTGGATGTTCTTTTCCTGCCGTCGGTCGAGGAGATGTACCCGGAGGGCTTCCAGACCACGGTCCACGTGGATCGGCTCACCCGGGGGCTCTGCGGGCCGTTCCGCCCCGGACACTTCGACGGCGTGGCCACGGTGGTGGCCAAGCTCTTTCACATTGTCAAGCCGCACGTGGCGGTGTTCGGCCAGAAGGACTACCAGCAACTCGCCGTGATCAGCCGGATGGTTCAGGACCTGGACATGGACGTCGAGATCGTGGGCGCGCCCACGGTCCGCGAGGCGGACGGGCTCGCCATGAGCTCGAGGAACAGGTACCTCTCTCCCGAGGAGCGGGAGGCGGCCCTCTGCCTGAGCGAATCCCTGGACCTGGCCCAGAGGCTGGCGGGCGCGGGGGAGCGGGACGCGGGCGCGATCCGCTCCGCCGTGGAGGCGCACATTCAAAGGGCCCCGTTCACCCGGATCGAGTACGTGAGGCTGTGTCACCCGGACACCCTGGAGGAGCTGGAGACCATCGAGCAGGAAGCCCTTCTGGCGCTGGCCGTATTCGTGGGCAAGGCGAGGCTCATCGACAATCGTGTCATTCGCAAGGCAACACCCTGATTCTTCGCATCGTGTCCGAAATCGAGCGGGGCAGCGCTCGAGCCCCGCGCCCCATGGAGAGACAGTGAATCAGTCGAAACAACACAGAAAAGATCGCAGCAAAGGAAATCAACCCGAAAGGAGCAACCCATGAAAGTCGAAAACTTTCTCTTCACCTCGGAATCCGTCACCGAAGGCCACCCGGACAAGGTGGCGGACCAGATCTCGGACCGCATCCTGGACGCCCTCCTGGAGCAGGACAACCATTCGCGCGTGGCCTGCGAGACCCTGGTCACCACGGGCATGGCCATCATCGCGGGCGAGATCACCACCTCCGCTTACGTGGACATGCCCGAGGTGGTCCGCCGGACCATCCGGGACATCGGTTACAAGAACTCCTCCATGGGGTTCGACTGGGAGACCTGCGCCGTGCTCTCGTCCATCGACAAGCAGTCCCCCGACATCGCCCAGGGCGTGAACGGGGAGGGGCTGTTCCAGCAGGAGCAGGGCGCCGGCGACCAGGGGCTCATGTTCGGGTACGCCTGCAGGGAAACCCCCCCACTCATGCCCATGCCCATCTACCTGGCCCACGGTCTGACCCAGCGCCTGGCCCACGTGCGGAAGTCCGGCAAGCTGCCGTGGCTCAGGCCCGACGGCAAGAGCCAGGTCACGGTGGAGTACAAGGACGGGAAGCCCGAAAGCCTCCACACCGTGGTGATCGCTGCGCAGCACAGCCCCGACGTGGACTACGACACGCTCCGGGAGGCGATCATCGAGGAGGTGATCAAGAAGGTCATTCCCGAGGAGATGCTGCGGAAGTCGACGGACATCTTCATCAACACCACGGGCCGGTTCGTGGTGGGCGGCCCCATGGGGGACTGCGGGCTGACCGGTCGCAAGATCATCATGGACACCTACGGGGGCTTCGGCTACCACGGCGGCGGCGCCTTCTCGGGCAAGGACCCCTCCAAGGTGGACCGGAGCGCCTCCTATATGTGCCGCTACATCGTCAAGAACATCGTGGCCGCGGGGCTTGCGGAGAAGTGCGAGGTGCAGATCGCCTACACCATCGGTCGGGCCCAGCCCGTGAGCGTCACGGTGGGGGCTTACGGCACCGGCGTCCTGCCCAGCCGCGAGCTGACCGAGGTGGTGAAAAAGATGTTCGACCTGCGGCCGGCCGCCATCATCGAGAGGCTGGACCTGCTGCGGCCCATTTACCGGAAGACCTGCAACTACGGACACTTCGGCCGTGAGCTGCCGGAGTTTTCGTGGGAGAAGACGGACCTGATCGACGACCTGAAACGCGCCGTCAAGTAGCCTCGTCGACCTCGCGCCGTGCGCCCCGAAACGCTGAATCACCGTCAACCCAAGAAATCATCGAGGTATCCCATGGACTACGACATTCGCGACATCAACCTGGCCGACCAGGGCCGGCTCCGCATCGAGTGGGCCGGCATGAGCGCCCCGGTGCTCGGCCTGATCCGGGAACGCTTCACTCGGAAGCGCCCTCTGGAAGGGCTGCGCGTCTCGGCGTGCCTGCACATCACCACGGAGACCGCCCTGCTGCTTCGCACCCTCAAGGCCGGGGGCGCGGAGGTGGCGGCCTGCGCCTCCAACCCCCTGTCCACCCAGGACGACGTGGCCGCCGCCCTGGTGGCCGACGACGAGATCCCGATCTTCGCCATCAAGGGAGAGGACCACGCCACCTACTACGATCACATCCTGTCCGCGCTCAAGCACGGTCCCCGGCTGACCATGGACGACGGGGCGGACCTGGTCAGCTCCCTCCACTTCATCGCCCTGGGCCGATGGGACGACCTGGACCCCGGCGTGGCCGGCTGGGCCCGGGGCCTTTCCCCGGACGAGCGCGAGACGTTCCTCGCGGGCGTCCTGGGCGGGACCGAGGAGACCACCACGGGGGTGATCCGTCTGCGCAGCATGGAGCAGGACGGGGTGCTCCAGTTCCCCATCATCTCGGTGAACGACGCCGACACCAAGCACCTCTTCGACAACCGTTACGGAACGGGACAGAGCACGGTGGACGGGATCCTGCGGGCCACGAACCGGCTCCTGGCGGGAAGCACCTTCGTGGTGAGCGGCTACGGATGGTGCGGTCGCGGCGTGGCCATGCGGGCCAAGGGGCACGGCGCCGACGTGGTCATCTGCGAGGTGGATCCCCTGCGGGCCCTGGAGGCCGTGATGGACGGCTATCGGGTCATGCCCATCGCCGAGGCCGCCCCGGCGGGCGACTTCTTCTGCACCCTCACCGGCGACATCAACGTGATCCGCAGGGAGCACTTCCTGACCATGAAGGACGGCGCCATCGTGGCCAACTCCGGGCATTTCGACGTGGAGCTGGACCTGCCGGGGCTGGCGGAGGAGTCCACGGCCCGGCGCGAGATCCGGCCGTTCGTGGAGGAGTTCACCCTGTCGGACGGCCGGCGCGTCTACGTGCTGGGCGAGGGCCGGCTCATCAATCTGGCCGCGGCCGAGGGGCACCCCTCGAGCGTCATGGACATGAGCTTCGCCAATCAGGCCCTCTCCGCCGAGTACATGGCCGAGGAGCACGAGAAGCTCGAGAAGCGGGTCTACCCCGTCCCCGCGCACCTCGACCGGGAGATCGCCCGCCTCAAGCTCGAGTCCATGGGCGTGATCATCGACCGGTTGACGCCCGAGCAGGAGAAGTACCTCTCCTCCTGGGACATGGGCACCTAGCCAGTTTCCAGCCGGAAGCGGGCCCCGGGAGCGTCTTCAGAAGCCCCTCCGCGCCGTCGAGGGTCGGGGGGCTTCCGATTTCCGGCGGGGGCGGATCTCCAGGCTCCGGGCCTTTCCGGCTCCATCAGGGTTCCTCCGCAGGCGAAGACCGTTCCTCCTCCTCGTCCGGCTTGGGCAGAGAAACGGTGAACAACAGCTCCTCACCCTCCCGTTCGCAGCCCAAGAGGCCTCCCATGTTCCGGAGCATCTTGTAGCAGAGGGGAAGCCCGTGGGTTTTTTCCCCTTCCTCGAAGGGAAGCAGAAGCGTCTCCGGGTTCTTGAACCTCGCCTCCGGGACCCGGTTCCTCAGGATCACCTCGATGTGGCGATCGCTCTCCGTGCTTCGGATGGTGAGCGTCCCACTCCAGTCCATGGCCTCGACGGCGTTTCGGGCGAGGCTGGTGAGCACTTCCGCCAGAACGTCCGGGTCGGTCCGGATCATGGGCAGGGCCTCGTCCAGCTCCAGGACGAGGTCCGTCCTGCACCGCTCGGCGTCGTGGACCAGGTACTCCATGGCGCTCCGAACCACGTCGTTCACCGAGCAGATCCTGAGGTCGAGGTCCACCGGCTTCAGGTAATCCCGAATGCGGTCCAGGATGCCCTCGAGGCGTCTGGACTCGCTCAGGATGATCTCCCCTTCCACCAGCCCGGGCTGTCTTTCCCGGAGTCGGCGTGCAAACCCCCCGATGGAAACCAGGGGATTGCGGATCTCGTGGGCCACCTCGGCGGACACGGCGCCCAGGGTCTTGAGCTTCTCCCGCTGGACCATCGCCTTTTCCAGGACCACGCGGTCGGTGATGTCCACCACGACGCCCTCCAGGCGCTCCCGTTCCCCCCCGGCGGCCGGCTCCTCCTGGGGCAGGGACTTGAGTAGAACGTGGACCTGGCGCCCCTTTCGGTGGAGCAGCCTGCACTGGGTGGAAAAGGCCGCGCCGCGCGCCTCGAACGCCGACAGCAGGAGGTCCCTCACCTGCGGCCTGTCCTCCGGGTGGACCCGGTCGAGGAACCACCCGGGTTCGGCCCGGGCCTCCCCCGGGGCGTAGCCCAGCAGCGGCTCGCAGGCCTCGTTCACGAACTCCAGCTCCAGCCCCTTTCGAAGAACCCAGATCATCATGGGGATGTTCTGGACCAGGTCGAAATAGCGGCGCTCGGCCGAGCGGATCCGGGCCTTGAGCTCCCGGCGCTCCTGGTATCGCCTCAGGCACAGGTTCAGCTCGCTCAGGTTGAAGGGTTTCCGCAGGTAGTCGTAGGCCCCGACCTTGATGGCGCGAAGGACGCTGTCGAAGCTGCCGTGCCCGGTGATGAAGACCACCTCCCGCTCCGGGTCCTCCTTCTTGATCCGGGAGGCCAGGTCGAACCCGCTCATGCCCGGCAGGCGGATGTCCACGAAGATCAGCCCGAAGCTGTAAGACCGGCAAAGGGCGAGGGCCTCGTCGGGATGCAGGCACGATTCCGCGGCGTACCCCTCCGCCTCGAGAGCCTCCTCCAGGAGGCGGCAGATGGATGCGTCGTCATCCACCACCAGGACCCTGTCCCGGCTCTTCTGGACTTCGTTCATGGTCTTTTCCGGATCCGGAGTGTGCAGGCTCGCTCGCACCCGAACTCGAATCGTCCTGCGAGGGGCGCAGAGGCCCCCGCGCGGTCGTGTTGACTTCGCCGGCCGGAGCTCGTGGTTCGGAGAAGAGCGTGAGGAGAGGTCGAGTGAGCGGCAAGGGGCTCGGGGCTCGGCATGCATACGAGGAACGAATGCGCAGCCGGCGCTCTTCAGCAAAGGATCTCATGGGCCCGGCGGGCTGTCAAGAGCGGTTGGCGGAGGGGAGCGGCGGGGCACGGATGCGGGGGCTTTCAATAGAAGATGGTCCGCACGCGGTGGAAGGGACGCGACCGGTGACGCGCTCCCTGCCCCATCTGCCAGAGGATCCCGTCGATCTCGAAGGCCCGCAGGCGCCTCCCTCCCGTCGAGGCCGACTCCCGGATCCGGTCCACCGCCACGATGGTGTTCGCGCGGATCTCCACCTCCTCAGAGCTCCCCGGCTCGAGCAGCTCCCTGCGGTCCACCCGCTCCGCCAGGCCCGCCTCGTACACCAGGACGCCCAGGTCGCGCAGGACCTGGGGCAGCTTGTAGTCGGCAAAGGCGGTGAGCCGGCCCAGATCGTGAAAAAACCCCCATCCCAGACCGCCCAGGGCCCCGTGGAGGTCCGCCGCCAGGATCTGGCCCCGCTTGTAGAAGTAGACGGCCCGCTCCCGGTAGACCGCCGTGTCCCGAAAGGACGGGCATTTCTTCGCCAGAAGCCTGACCAGGTCCCCGGCCCAGCCCTTGGGAGCATCCAGCAGCCGGACCGCCTTCCCCCCATAATCGCGCTCGAGGGCGCCGCCGAGTTCTCGAAGGGCCCGGGCCCGCTCCTGCATGAGCTGGAGCCGACCGCATCCGCCCAGGATCCGCTCGAGATCGGCTGCGGAGAGTCCGGCCAGGAAACCCGCGTCCGCCAGGGGCACGCCCTCCTCCATGGCCCGCCTCAGGGCCCGGGCCAGGCCGTTGTACCCCGAGACGAATCCGCCGTCGATCCGGACGCTCCAGGCCTCCTCCCCCTCGGGCGGCCAGAAGCAGAAGTTGATCGTGTCCAGGACGAGGATCCAGGCCGCAGTCTCCTCGGGCCGGCCCGCATAGTGGTGCACCCCGTCCCAGGCGGGCGGGGACACAATCTTCTCCGCGAGCATGCCGGCGAACCGGGAGACCGCGGCCTCGTCAATCCGCACGAAACGGCTCTCCCGGGCCACGAACCGCGCGCTTTCCAGCACCTCGAACATGGGATCTCCTCGTCCTCCGGAATGGGAGCACCCTACCACACCCGGTCCCCGGAGGCCAATCGATCCCTCGGCGGAGGGAACGTTATAACCCGTTGAAATTCCCAGGGCGGATATCGAAGCCTCGCACTTTTTTGCGGCTCCCTCGAGATTGTGCTAGGATCAGCTTCTGATTCGCCCGCGAGCCGACGATTCCAACCACCCTCTGATATGGGACGCCCGTGACCGCCCGCAGACTCCTCATCATCTCGCCTCTCTTCGTGATCGCTTTTCTGCTCCAGTCCTACTTCTGGGTGCCGAGCTACGAGGAGCAGACGCGGGGGAACCCCCGGAGGCTCGAGGAGTACATCACCGGCTCCATCGGCGACGCCAGCATCCTGAACCCCATCCTCTCCGCGGACTCCGCAAGCAGCGAGATCGAAGGCCTGGTCTTCGAAGGGCTCATCGACCGAGACCGGGACCTGAGCTTCCGGGGCCGCCTGGCCGAGTCCTGGGAGATCCACGAGAAGGCCCTCTTCCGGGTGAACGATCGCGCCGCGCCGCCCGGCGCGGAGAGCGGGACCCCCGAGGCCGTGGTCCGCCTGATCGAGCGCGCCGCGGCCGGAGAGGTCCCCGTGGACGAGAGAACACGGGCCGCCCTGGACAACGTCCGGCGCGTGGAGCTCATCGCCCCGGAGGAGCGCTTGGAGACCGTCGCCGTTCCCGGGCCCGACGGCCAGCCCCGCAGCCTCCGCCTTCGGGTGCGCGATCCGGCCCGAGTCCGGCTCACCCTGGACCGGGTGGACCAGGAGCTCTTCGACCGCCTGGGGAGCATCCTGGGAGAGGACTACTTCTCCAGCTTCTCCACCGCCGACCGCGTCGAGGTGGTGGAAGCAGGGACAGCGCTCCCCCGCTCCCGGATCGCATCCGCAGCTGCCGGGCTCCTGCCCGCCTTCGAGCACAACCCCGTGATCACCTTTCACCTCCGGCCCGGCGTCCGGTTCCACGACGGCCACGTCCTGGACGCCGGGGACGTACAGTTCACCTACGAGGCGATCATGAACCCGGCCAACCTCTCCCCGCGCATCGCGGACTACGAGCCGGTGAAGCAGGTGGAGGCGGTGGACCCGCTGACGGTCCGGGTCACTTACAAGCGGCTCTACTCGCCCGCCCTGGGGACCTGGGCCATGGGGGTGCTCCCCGAGCACCTCCTCAACCGAAAGGCCGTCCGGGCCGAGGCGATCGAGCGGGGAAAGGACCCGAAGACCTTCACCATGCGCCAGAGCCGGTTCAGCCGCAACCCGGTGGGCTGTGGGCCATTCCGCTTCGAGAAGTGGGCGTCGGACCAGCACATCATCCTGGATCGCTTCGAGGACTACTGGGAAGGCCCGCCCAACTACCGGCGGTACGTCTTCCGGATCATCCCGGATCTGCTCACCCAGGAGATGGAGTTCTACGCCGGGACCCTGGACTCCTACGCGGTCCAGCCCCACCAGGTGGAACGGCTCGAGCAGGACCCGCGCTTCCAGAGCTTCTCCGGTCTGAGCTTCGGCTACACTTACATCGGGTACAACATCCGCCGGGAGCCCTTCGACGACCCCCGGGTGAGACGAGCCCTGGGCATGGCCATCGACGTGGACAAGATCCTCCAATACGTGCTCTACGGGCAGGCCGAGCGGATCACCGGGCCCTTCGTGAAGCAGACGGACTTCTACAACCCGGGCATCCGGCCGCTGCCCTACGACCCCGAGGGCGCGCTTCGTCTCCTGGAGGAAGCGGGGTGGGAGCGCAACGACCAGGGGTGGCTCGAAAAGGACGGAAAGCCCCTCCAGTTCACCCTCATCACCAACCACGGCAACGACATCCGCAAGGCCATCCTGGCCGTGGCCCAGGACGCCTGGAGGAAGCTGGGCATCGACGTGCGCACCGACCTCCTGGAGTGGTCCGTCTTCATCCAGGAACGCGTGGACCGGGCCGACTTCGACGCCCTCGTCCTGAGCTGGAGCATGGGGATCGAGCCGGACCTCTTCCAGATCTGGCACTCCAGCCAGACCGGCCCCAACCAGCTCAACTTCGTGGGCTACGAGAACCCCGAGGCGGACGAGCTCATCGTCAAGATCCGCCGGGAGTACGACCGCGACCGGCAGGCGGCTTACTGCCACCGCCTCCACGAGATCATCGCCCGGGACCAGCCCTATACCTTTCTCTACGTGGGCAAGTGGACCGCCGTCCTGGACAAGCGGATCGTGATCCGGGAGGTGGGCGAGGACGGAGAGGTCCACCGCCGTCCCATCACGCCCACGCGGACCGGCAACTTCCTGTTCGACTTCAACCGCTGGGCCAAGCTGCCCGAGGCGCCCGACTTCGCCACCCGCTGAGGAACGGGGTTCTTTATGGTCTCCTTCATCGGACGAAGCGTCATCCAGAAAGCGGTCACCCTCTTCTTCGTGTCCGTGCTGAGCTTCCTGATCATCCACCTGGCCCCGGGCGAGCCCAGCCAGGTGGATCCCCTCAACCCCAAGTTCACGCCCGAGATGGTGGAGCGCTTCCGCAAGGCCTTTCACCTGGACGAGCCCCTCCACGCCCAGTACGTCCACTTCTACCGCAGCCTGCTGACCGGCGACCTGATCTCCTGGAAGGACAACCGGCCCGTTCTGCTCAAGATCTGGGAGCGGTTCCTGAACAGCCTCCCCCTGTTCATCGTGGGGACCCTCATCACCTGGACCCTCTCCTTCCCGGTGGGCATCCGCTCGGCCATCCGGCGGGGAGGCGCCTACGACCGCACGGCCACCCTCCTCTCCTACCTGCTGATCTCCATTCCCGGGTTCTTCTTCGCCTACATCCTCATCATCCTGGTGGTCAGCCGTTTCCACGTGCCGGTCATCGGCATGGAGACCTTCGGCATGGCGGACGCCACCCTGCCCCGCATGTTCATGGACCGGGTGTGGCACCTCCTGCTCCCGTCGGTGCTGAGCGCGTCCGGCGGGATCGCCATCCTCAGCCGCTACGTCCGGAGCCAGATGCTCGAGGTGGAAGGCCAGGACTACGTGCGCACGGCGCGGGCCAAGGGCCTCCCGGAGGAGCAGGTCCACTACCGGCACGCCCTGCGGAACGCCCTGCTGCCGTTCGTGACCATGTTCGGGCTGATCCTGCCCGGTCTCATCGGCGGATCGGTCATCATCGAGTCCATCTTCTCCTGGCCCGGGATGGGCCGCATGGCCTACGAGGCCATCCTGGCCCGGGACTACCCCGTGATCCTCACGGTGAACTTTCTCTCCGCGGTGCTCGTGCTCGCCGGCACGTTCATCTCGGACGTGCTGTACATGGTCGTGGACCCCCGCATTCGACTGTAGAGGAAACCCGTTCATGCCGGACCCCGTCGAACATACCGCCGTCGCCGAGCAGGAGTACCAGGCCCCCGAGGCCCCCCGGCGCACCCGCCTGCAGGAGGCGTGGGACCGCCTCAGCGAAAACCGGCTGGCGCTGGCGGGCCTGGCCGTCTTCGTTGTCTTCTTCGCGGTGGCCGTGGCCGGTCTGGTCCTCACCTCCGGCGTGGACCCCGCCCTCGACCCGGCCCAGATCCGGCTCCAGGAAAAGCTCCGGCCGCCCCTTTCCCGGCCCCACACCGCGCTGCTCACCGCGGGGGAAACCCCCTCCCTGGGCGTCTATCTCTTCGGGACGGACGACCTGGGCCGGGACGTGTTCGCGCGCATGCTCCAGGGCTCCTGGGTGTCGCTCACGGTGGGGTTCGTGGCCGTGGGCATCTCGGTCCTGCTCGGAATCCTCATGGGAGGCATCGCCGGCTACTTCGGCGACCGCAGCGTCCGGACGGACCGATTCCTGGCGGTCTTCCTGGGAGCCGCCGGGGCGGTGACGGCGACGGCCGGCTCCGCAGGCATCGGCATCGCGATCCTGGCCGCCTCCGTCGCGTGGATCGCCCTGGGCCCGCGGATTCCGGGCAGCACGGCCCTGGGCGGCGTCTCCCTGGACACCCTGATCATGCGCTTCGTGGACATCATGCTCTGCTTCCCGAGCTTCTTTCTCATCCTCACGGTGGTGGCGCTCCTCCCGGCGAGCATCTACAACATCATGATCGTGATCGGGCTCACCAGCTGGATGGGGGCCGCCCGGTTCGTGCGGGCGGAGTTCCTCTCGCTCCGGGAGCAGGACTTCGTGACCGCGGCCCGCGCCCTGGGCGTGGGCGACTGGCGGATCATCTTCCGGCACATGATCCCCAACGCCGTGGCCCCGGTTCTGGTCTCGGCCACCATCGGCATCGCCACGGCCATCCTCACAGAGGCCGGGCTGAGCTTCCTGGGCTTCGGCGTGCCTCCGCCCCACGCCACCTGGGGCAACATCCTGTCGGACGGCAAACGATTCATCTTCGACGCGCCCTGGCTGACCTTCGTCCCCGGCACGGCCATCCTGATCGTGGTGCTCTCCTTCAACCTCTTCGGGGAAGGCCTCCGGGACGTGCTGAACCCCAAGCTGAGAGAGCGATGAGCGAAGCCCTTCTTTCCGTCCAGAACCTCCACGTCCATTTCCGGGGGCGCCGCGACGTGGCGCGGGCGGTGGAAGGGGTGAGCTACGAGGTGGCGGAAGGCGAGACCGTCTGCATCGTGGGGGAGTCCGGGTGCGGCAAGACCGTCTCCGCCCTCTCCATCCTGGGCATCCTGCCCGTGCCTCCGGCGGAGATCCCCGAGGGCCGCATCCTGTTCCAGGGAAAGGACCTCCTCCGCATGGACCCGGAATCGCTGCGGTCGGTCCGCGGCAACCGGCTGGCCATGGTCTTCCAGGAGCCCATGACCTCCCTGAACCCGGTCTTCAAGATCGGCGACCAGCTCCGCGAGGCCATCCTGGCCCACCGCCCCATCGAGGAAAAGGCACTCGAGGATCGATGCGTCTCCCTCCTCCGAGACGTGGGCATCTCCTCCGCGGCCGAGCGCCTCCAGGACTACCCCCACCAGCTGAGCGGCGGCCAGCGCCAGCGCGTGATGATCGCCATGGCCCTGGCCTGCGACCCCGCCCTGGTCATCGCGGACGAGCCCACCACGGCCCTGGACGTCACCATCCAGGTACAGATCCTGAACCTGTTTCGCGACCTCCAGCAGGAGAAGGGCCTCTCGCTCCTCTACATCACCCACGACCTGGGCGTGGTGGCCCAGATCGCGGACCGGATCTACGTCATGTACGCCGGGATCATCGCGGAGCAGGGCACCGCCCGCCAGATCTTTCACGAGCCCCGGCACCCCTACACCATGGGGCTCCTGGCCTCCCTCCCCTCCAGGATGCGGCGGGGGGCATCGCTCCACAGCGTCCCCGGCGCCGTGCCCGACCCGGCGCACAAGCCTCCCGGGTGCCCGTTTCACCCGCGCTGCCCCGCCGCAGAGGCCTCCTGCACCCGGGAGTTCCCAGGCCTGTGCGACTGGGGCGAGGGACATCTCGCCCGCTGCCCGATCACCTGTGCGGCCCCCGACAAGGAGGTGTGGTGATGACCCCCCATCCATCGTCCTCCGGACCGGTCATCCAGGTCGAGGGCCTGGTCAAGCACTTCCCGGTCCAGCGGGGGTTCTTCCAGCGGACCGTGGGGCACATCAAGGCGGTGGACGGCGTGGACCTGCTCCTGGAGGCCGGCAAGACCCTGGGGCTCGTGGGGGAGAGCGGCTGCGGCAAGTCGACGGTGGGCCGGCTCGTCCTCAAGCTCCTGGAGCCCGACCAAGGGCGGATCCTCTACCGGGGAGACGACATCACGGCCTACGACCGTGCCGCCATGGCCGCTCTCCGGAGGGAGATGCAGATCATCTTTCAGGACCCCTTCGGCTCCCTGAACCCCCGCATGACCGCGGGGCAGACCATCGAAGAGGGGCTCCGCGCCCTCGGCGTGAAGCGAAGGGAGGAGCGCACCGAGCGGGTCCGGGATCTCCTCCGCATGGTGGGCATCGATCCGTCGGCGGCGGACCGCTACCCCCACGAGTTCAGCGGCGGGCAGCGCCAGCGGATCGGCGTGGCCCGCGCCCTGAGCGTGGAGCCCGCTCTCGTGGTCTGCGACGAGCCGGTATCGGCCCTGGACGTCTCCATTCAGGCGCAGATCATCAACCTGCTCGAGGACCTCCAGGCCCGCATGGCGCTGAGCTATCTCTTCATCTCCCACGACCTGAATGTGGTGGGGTACATCAGCGACACCGTGGCGGTCATGTACCTCGGGCACATCATGGAGATCGCCCCGGCGGACGCGATCTTCGACGACCCCCGCCACCCCTACACCAAGGCCCTCCTGGCCGCGGTGCCCGTGCCGGACCCGGATCGCCGCACCGAGCGGAAGCCCCTGGGCGGGGACGTTCCCAGCCCGTTCAACCCGCCCCCCGGCTGCAAGTTCCAGGGCCGCTGCCCGCTGGCGGAGGACCGGTGCCGCCGGCAGGAGATCGCCTTCTACGACGCGGGACCGATGCACCGGGTCCGGTGCTGGAAGGTGATGAACGGGTGAGTTTTTCCTTGACTTTCACGCTCGAATTATTACCCTGAAAGTTCGTTGGGGGATCGTATAAGGGCAATACGACGGGTTCTGGCCCCGTTAATCGAGGTTCGAATCCTCGTCCCCCAGCCAAGCTCACAACCCCGCTCCCGGGCGGGGATTTTCAACCGTGGTCCCATCGTCTAGCGGTCTAGGATATCGGCCTCTCACGCCGAAGACACGGGTTCGAGTCCCGTTGGGACTACCAGA
>CAYVVQ010000039.1:0-30130 GCA_964454455.1 uncultured Desulfobacterales bacterium
AAAATCCCTGGGGCAGATCTCGAAGCTTCGGGCTTTCGACGACGCAATCAAGTTTGACGGGTTCGCAAAAACCCCTCACCCGCCGCTGGAAACGCTATAGCCTGTTAAAATCCCTGGGGCAGATCTCGAAGCTTCGGGCTTTCGACGACGCAATCAAGTTTCCGGCGCCGCGCCCCCGGGCCGTATCCGTGGCTCCCGCCGGAGGTCATCATGCTACACGAGGGAGAACCGATCAAGGCAAAAGGGCGTGAGTGTCGACCACGCCGCCCGGAAGAGGACCGGGGATGAGCGCGTCCGAAAGCCGGCCTTGCGGAACCAAAAACCGCGAATCGGCTCTACATGAATAAGGACACCTACATGAATGCCGAGGTTCACAGCGGTTCGCTTCAATCGGGAAAACCCTTGATGGCTGGAGGAAGCGGAATGAATCTACAGGACATACGCGAAGACAGGGACCTGGTCGATGCCATCGACTGGGACATGACCCCGGAAGAGGCCATCGTGCTCTACCTGGAGTGGGGCAACAACTGGTCCCACGGGCGCATGATCAAGAGCAAGGAGGACATCTCCCACTACTTCGTGATCACCAGCTGGGAGGATCCTCCCAGTGTGCTCTTCATACGGCGAAGCACGGAGGGGGCGGACGAGTTGGCGCAGATCGCACTCCCCGACCCCGTAAGGAGCCGGTTCCTGGAGTCGGTACACCACAACAAAGGGGTCTGGGGTCTCACGGAGGACGTCCGCGACTGGCTTCAGCACCATTTGACGGGTTCGCAAAAACCCGCTCACCCGCCTCTGGAAACGCCATAAACTATTGATATTTCGAGGGCAGATCTCAAGGTTCAGGGCTTTTTGCGACTCCGCCAACGCGCTTCTATGGATCGCACGGCACGTCATTGTTCGAGTGACGCTTTGATCAGAACTCGAATACCCTTGCACTCTTCGGAGCGGGAGTGGTATCTTTTTTCACGCAAGCACGGTCGAGCACTTTCAAAAAGGCCGGAACGTTCGGGTTTCCGTATTTTCTATTCTGTATTCGCCGACCGATCCTTCGATGAAACCAAGAGCAAAGAGACCCGTCTTGATCCTTTTATTAATCGGCTCATTTATATATAGAAACTAGGGTTTTATGTTGGAACCCATGACCATCTCTCGGAAGAAGCAGAATTTTCTCTTGACAACAAACATTTCATAGATATTTACATAGAGATAGATGACAATTTAGGTGAAAGGAGTTTCCCCATGGCAAAATCACTGTACGAACTGGCAGCCGAGATCGTCGCCGCCCAAGCCGCCGCATCCAAACTCAGCTCGGAAGAGATCAATGAGTTGATCAAGCAGACCTATGAGTCGCTGAAAAAGGTGAAAGCGGACGAGGAGGGGGGCGAGGCCGAAGAAGCGGCAGCCCCTGCAATGGATCCAAAGAAGTCCATCAAGCAGAACTCGGTCACTTGTCTCGAGTGCGGGAAGAAGTTCAAGATCCTCACCAAGCGGCATTTGAAAGAGCACGGCCTGACTCCGAAGGAATACAGGACCAAGTATGGATTCAAGGCCCGGCAGCCTCTCTCGGCCAAGTCCCTGTCTGCGAAGCGGCGGAAAGTCGCCAAGGAGCAGAACCTGGGTCAAAGGCTGGCGGAGGCGAGGAAGAAGCAGAAGGCGAGCTAGGGTTCCTCTCCAGCATGAAAACGAGTGGGGGGGCGTTGCGCGTCCCCCCTCGCTTTTTCCTTCCCCGGCCCGGCAGGTCCTCGAAGCTGGTGTCAGTCCAACCGGCAGACACAGTCGCACCGGGACGGACTCAGACCCGCGGCCTCCCACACGGCGGGATCCTCCTTGCAGAGAGCGATGGTGCAGTCCGAGCGTTTCCGGATCTCCTGGATGACGTGGTTGAAGATCTCGACCCGCTGCGAGGCGGGGAAGCTGTACTTCCCCCCCGCGGGTCGTCGCTTGTGCGGGACCGCCGCCGGCGGAAACATGGGCTCCATGCCCTCCGCCATGTCCCGAAGGGCCCTTCCCGTCGTGAACAGGGCATCGCGCATGCGATAGAAGTTCTCCTCGAATCTCAGCGTCCCGAGCGTCATCCGCTCCGGCGACACCTCCCTGAGGATCCTCTCCACCGTTTCCGTGTAGGCCTCCTTCCAGCCGGCGATCGGCACGATCGGATCCACACGCACCCGTACGGGGTAACCGGCCTTCTGTGCCTTGCGCGCGGCACGAATCCTTCGGTGAAGGGGCGGGGCGCCGATCTCGAAACGCCGGCTCACCGCCGCGCTGTTCATGGACCAGGCGACGACGGTGTGACCGTTGTGCCGGAGATCGAGGATGTCATCCACATGGTCGCACTTGGTCAACATGAAGAGGTATCCGTTGTCCGTTCGCCCGAACCAGGGGACGAACTCCCGCGCCGCGCCGGTCAGGTGCTCCATGGCCAACGAATCCGCGAGCTCGCCGCTGTTGAAGATCAACCGCTCCCCGGACCTCGACAGCCGTCTCATGAGCCGGTCCTGGATCTTTGCGTATTGGGTTCGTACCGTGATGAAGGGGAACGCGGCCCGATAGGTCAGCTTCAGGTAGCACCAGTCGCACCGGTAGAAGCACCCGTTGCCGGCCAGTTTCAAGCGCTCGAAGTCCGGGCACATGATCCGATCGTCCGGCATCGTGAAGGTGTCCACGATTCCCGCCGTGGCAGGGGCCAGGTGAAGGACCTGCTTTCCGGCCAGCACCTTCTCCAGCAGGGTTCTCGTTCCCGCCAGGGTCTCGGAGGCGTTCACGATCGTCCTCGCCCTGCTGTCATCGACATACCGGATCGGCACCTCGGTGCACATGGAACGGATCCTTCGAGCGACCGGGTCCCCCGCAATGCTCCTGTTGATGATGATCTCCTTCGGTTTCCACATTCGATTTCCTCCTCCGGGCTCTTCCGCCCGCGAACCGGGATCCCCGGTCAACAACCCGACATCGACCGTCATGGATCTTGTATGCTCCGAATCCCCCCAAGGTATTCAAGATGCCGAAATGGCTGAATCCTTGCCTCGGATCTGCATTGGCACACAACTTGTAGTCCCTCGCAATAGAGGGCACGCACTCACCCCGTGAGCACAGCCGTGTGGGAGTGCGGGGGAGACCGACATGAAGAGCATGAAGCTCGGCGTGAAGCTCATCGGCAGCCTCCTGATCGTGGCGGCCATCCCCCTGATTGTCGGATTCGTGGGGTGAAACGGGGCCAGGAGCCTGTCCGGACACTTGGAGGAGATGGGCGATATTCGCCCTCCAAGCCTACAAAACCGGCTCATCATCGCAGAGAAGGGGGCCCCGATCAAGGGCGCCCAGCGCACCCTGTGGAACCCCGACCTCGACCCGGAGGCCCGGGCGCGGCAGTTCCAACGCCCGCCGACCTCTCCGGGAGGGCATGGAGAGATGCCGCCATGAACGGATCAACCGCCGCCTTAACGGACAGGGACCGCTTGCGCTCGATGCTGGAGGCGACCGCCGACGGGATGTGGGAGTGGGATGTCCCGACCGGAGAGGTCCTTTTCAGCCCGACCTGTTTCACCATGCTCGGATACGAGCCGGACGGATGGCCTCACGCCTGTCAAACGTGGTCGAGGCTTCTCCACCCCGATGATCGGCCGCGGGCCGAAACGGCTGTCCGGGAGCACCTCGAGGGAAAGCGCGAACGGATCGAACTGGAGTTCCGGCTGAGATGCAAGGACGGGCGATGGAAATGGATCCTGGGACGAGGGAAGGTGATTCGTCGCGACGAGGCCGGGCGCCCGGTTCGACTGATCGGCACCCACCAGGACATTCATTCGAGAAAACAGAGAGAAGAAGAAACCCTTTTCCGGACGTCTTTCCTGGAGACCCTGTTGGACACGATTCCCAGCCCCGTCTTCTACAAGGACAGGGAAGGCGTATACCGGGGATGCAACCAGTCCTTTGCGGATCAGATCCTGGGGATGCCCCGCGAGCGCATCGTGGGGGCCACGGTGTACGACCTGCCGGAGGCCATCCCCGCGGAGCTCGCGGACATCTACCACAGCAAGGACCTGGAGCTGATCCACGCGCCGGGCCACCAGGTCTATGAAGCGCGAGTCCAGTGTGCGACCGGCGTCGAGAAGGAATACCTGTTCAGCAAGGCCACCTTCCTCGATCACGACGGGCAGGCGGCCGGCATTGTGGGCGTCATGCTCGACGTCTCCGAGAGAAAGCGGGCCGAGCGGGAAATGATGGACAGCAGGGAACGGCTGGAGCACCTCCTCCACGCGCTCCCGGTGGGCATCGTGCTCATCGAGAAATCCACCCTGAAGATCGTGGAAGCGAACCCGGCCGCCGTGATGATGATCGGCTCGACCCCCGAGCAGCTCGCAGGGAACGTCTGCCATCGGTTCATCTGCCCCGCCGAAAGGGGAAAGTGTCCGATCGTGGACCTGGGAATGGAAGTGAACAACTCTCAAAGAGAGCTGATCACGTCCGACGGTGAATCCATTCCCATCCTGAAGACCGTGCTTCCGCTGACCTTGGACGGCCGGGACTACCTTCTGGAATGCTTCAAAGACATCCGGCACCTCAAGGAGGCCGAAGCGGAGAGGATCGAAAAGGAAAAACTCCAGGCCATGATGGAAACCGCGGGATCGGTCTGCCACGAAATGAACCAGCCCCTGCAAATCCTGTCGAGCTTTTCCGAGCTGCTGCTCATGGACTGCAAGGAGGACGGAAAAGAGGCCTCGACCCTGAAAGCGATCAACGACCAGGTTCACCGAATGGGCGGCATCACAAGAAAGCTCGAAAACCTGACCCGTTTTCAGACCAAGGCCTACCTCGACGGCCGGATCGTGGACATCGACATGTCCTCCCGGCCCGCAGGGGCGGCAGCATCCCATGGCAACGGTCCGCGGCCGCGCCGGCGGGACCCTGTGTCCGACTCAGATCGCCCCGAGGAGTGACCCATGGCCGAGGAAGCCGGCGTTTTCCATGAATGGGGTGGCCAGGCCTGCCATTTTCTGATAGATTTCAACATGCCCCCCTTCGATCAGGTGGACAGGCTGCCCTGGACCCGGGGCTTCCGCTCGTTCGGAAGCCGTTTGCCGTAGCCGGCTCGATCAACACGGTTCGCGAACGGCCGGACCGATCGGAGCTCCCGGGTCCGTGCCTCCGGTCGAAACATCACCGGTGAAGGCCTCTTCGACAGGCCATGCACCTCCTCCCCCCCTTTCGCGCCGGCCCGAGGCGTCGCCGGCGCAGTCGGCCGTTGATGAAGCCCCCACCGAATCACCTGGGCCAACCGGACGGCGTTCCGCGCTCTGCGCCTGGATCGAACGGACGTGGTGAAGAAGCGATGCCACGACCTGGAGGCATCTCCATCGCCCCCTGCCGCGCTTGTCCCCTGCCCTCATCGGTGGAGAACGGGATGCGCGCACGGGTGATGAAACCGTTGCCCCGGCACGAGCCGACCACGGCCGTGCGAGGCGTGCTCGAGGGGTGGGAACCATCCTGCACGCCTCGGAAACAGAACCCTTGTCCAACCATGAATACGAAAAAGGAGTGATGTGAGCATGAGACTCGAAGAAGCGGATCCCCTAGGCATCATCGATTTCAACGAATGGCAGAGCATGGTCGATCTTCTGTGTAAGCTGGCGAACGTGACATCGGCCGCCATCACCCGCCTGGATCCGCCGTATATCGAAGCGTTCAAGGTCAGCCAAAACGAGGGCAACCCGTTTTACGAAGGCATGAAGGTGAAGCTGGCCACCCACTATTGCGAAGAGGTGATCCGGAGAAGAGGTCGGGTTCTCGTTTCCGACGCCAGGAAAAGCCAGCGCTGGGCCAATGCGCCCGAGATCCATCACTCACTGGTCTCGTACATGGGATACCCCCTACTGCTTCCGGACGGGGGGGTCTTTGGAACGATCTGCGTCCATGACAACAAATCGAACGAGTACTCCGAAGAGATCGACCAGCTGATCCGAAGCTTTCGAAACGTCGTCGAGTCTCACTTTGCCCTGGCGACACAAGCTGATGAACTAAAGCAGAAAATCGATGAGATACAGCTCCTGAAAGGGATCATTCCCATCTGTTCTCACTGCAAGAGCATCAGAAACGACCGGGGATACTGGCTCGAGATCGAGGAGCTCGTCCGAAAACATCCTGATGCGAATTTCAGTCACGGCATATGCCCGGCGTGCGCAAAGAGGCATTATCCCGGTCTCGAGCTCTACGAGGAGTAGGCCACGGTGGGGCTTTTGCCTGGGGGCATTCGAAGGCACGGAGGCTGATCATGACTGAACATTCCGGCCGCGAGAAGCGGGGGTCGCGAGCTCGAGGAGACCCCGCGCCCCCCGAGCTCGGAGAGATCATCGACACCCGAGCCGTTCAGACCCTGATGGACGACTTTTACCGACTGACGAACATCGGTGTCGGGGTTGTCGACCTGCAGGGCCGGGTGCTGGTCGCGACGGGCTGGCAGGAGATCTGCACCCGGTTCCACCGCGTCCACCCCGAAACCCGCAAGAACTGCATCCAGGGCGACCTGGAACTCTCCGCCGGCGTCGAGCCGGGCACCTTCAAGGCGTATCGCTGCAAGAACAACCTGTGGGACATCGCCACCCCCATCGTCATCGGCGGCGAGCACGTCGGGAATCTGTTCGTGGGCCAGTTCTTCTACGAGGACGAAACCCCCGATTACGACACGTTCCGCGAGCAGGCGAAGCGGTACGGGTTCGACGAGGCTGCCTACCTGGCGGCCCTGGATCGGGTTCCCCGGTGGAGTCGGGACACTGTCGATACGATGATGCGCTTTTGTGCTCGTCTCACCCACCTGATCTCGACCCTCAGCCACGGCAACCTGTGGCTGACCCAGGCGCTGGAGGACCGAGACAGGGCCGAAAAGGCCCTCCAGGCGAGTGAGCTGAAGTACCGGGCCCTCGTGGAGCACGCGCAGGACGCCATCTATGTCCTCCAGGACGGCCTGGTCCGCTTCGCCAACGCCACGGCTTCCAGCATCACCGGCTACACGGAGGAGGAGATCCTCGGAAAGCACTTCACCTCCTTCCTTCATCCGGAGGACAGGTCCGCCACCGAGCAGCGCTACCGGGACCGGCTCGCCGGAAATGACGTCCCGACCAACTACGACCTTCGCATCCTGACCCAAAGCGGCGGGGAGGTCTGGCTGCAGATCAACCAGGTGGTGATCGAATGGGAAGGCCGTCCGGCCACGCTCAACATCGCCCGGGACGTCTCCGGCCAGCGAAGGGCCGAGAGGGCGCGGGAGCGGCTCCTTTCCGCCATCGAACAGGTGGCGGAGGCCATCATCATCACGGACCCGGAGGGAGCGATCCAGTACGTCAACCCCGCCTTCGAGGAGGTGACCGGCTACGAGGCCGACGAGGTCCGCGGTCAGAACCCCCGGATCCTCAAGAGCGGAAAGCAGGACGACCTGTTTTACCGGGAGCTCTGGCAGACGATCACCGGCGGCAAAACCTGGCAAGGACGCCTGGTCAACAAGAGGAAGGACGGGACGCTCTGCACCGAGGACGCCACCATCTCGCCTGTGGTCGATGCAACGGGAAGCATCACGAACTTCGTGGCGGTCAAGCGGGACATCACCGCGGAGATCGACCTGGAGGCCAGGCTGGCTCGAGCCCAGAAGATGGAGGCCGTTGGGACGCTCGCCGGAGGCATCGCTCACGATTTCAACAACATCCTTTCGGCCATCCTGGGGTTCACCGAATTGGTGGCGGCGGATCTGCCGGAAGGCTCCAGAAACCGGGAGGACCTGGACGAGGTGGTCACGGCCTGCAGCCGCGCCAGGGACCTGGTCAAGCAGATCCTGGCCTTCAGCCGCCGGAGCGAGCACGAGCCAAGCCCCCTCCGCATGGACCTCATCGTCAATGAAGCGTTGAAGATGCTCCGGTCCTCTCTTCCCTCCTCCATCCAGATCAACAAGTCCATCAAGCCGGGGCTTCCCACCGTCTTCGCCGATCCCACCCGGATCCATCAAATCATGATGAACCTGTGCACGAACGCGGCCCAGGCCATGGAGAAGGAGCGGGGAACCATCGAGGTGACCTTGGAGGACATACAGCTGGACAAAGACTCAGCTGGAAGAACCGGTGATTTGAGGCCCGGCTCCTATGTGCGACTGGAAATCAGGGATTCGGGAAGCGGGATGCCGGAGGAGATCTGCGATCGGATCTTTGAGCCCTACTTCACCACGAAAAAGCCGGGAGAGGGAACCGGGCTCGGGCTGGCCGTCGTCTACGGCATCGTCAAGGATCTCGGCGGCGACCTATCCGTGGAAAGCGAGGTGGGCCGGGGAACCACCTTCCGCATTTACCTTCCCGCCGCGGACAGGCAAGAGGCGGACGGCCGCCCGACCGCGGAACGGTCCCCCCTTCCCATGGGAACGGAACGGATCCTGTTCATCGACGATGAACCGTCCATCGTCAAGCTCGGCGCGCAATACCTCCGACGCTTCGGCTACGCCGTGACCACGCGGCAGAGCTCGAGGGAAGCGGTCGAGCTCTTTCAAAGCGATCCCCGGCGGTTCGATCTGATCATCACGGACATGACCATGCCCTACATGACGGGAGACGAGCTCGCAATCAAGGTGCTCTCCATTCGCTCCGACATCCCCGTCATCCTCTGCACCGGCTACAGCAGGCGGATCACCGAGGCGAAGGCAAGGGACCTGGGCATTCGCGCCCTTTTGATGAAGCCGCTCACCCAGTACGAGCTGGGAAGAACGGTTCGCGATGTGTTGGATGAAACCCAAAAGGTTGAAATCGGTTGCCAATGACCGCTTTTCCCGTGCTAAACTCACTCCGGCTCTCGGTGCCCCCAACAAAGGAGAGCCGATCGCATCTCACGGGCACGGGCTCCTGAGAAAGATTTGACGCGTTCGCAAAAACCCGCTCACGCGCCGCTGGAAGCGGTGTAACCTGTTGAAACTCCACGGGCAGATCTCAAGGCCCGGGGCTTTTTGCGACGCCATCAGATTTCGAGAGCGGGGCAACCGGCGGCTCACGCAACCACCGAAGCCCCGACAGGAAGTGTGAGACGGTATGGCACGTATCCTATGCATCGATGACGACCCTTCGATCTGCAGAATGGTCGGAAGGATCGCCGTGCGGGCCGGGCACCAGGCAATCACGGCGGGGACCCTGCAGGAGGGACTCGAACGGGCGTCCTCAGAGCCGGTGGACATCGTCTTTCTGGACGTGTGCCTGCCGGACGGAAACGGTATTGAAACCATATCTGCGATCCAGGGCGCCGCCCCCGCCCCGGAGATCATCATCATCACCGGGGCCGCCGAGCCGGACGGCGCCGAGCTGGCCATCCGCTGCGGCGCCTGGGACTACATCGAAAAGCCCTTTTCCGTCACCGAGGTGCTCCTGCCCATTCAGCAGGTCCTGCAGTACCACGAGCAGAAACGGGCGCACGCCTCACCGGTGGCCCTCAAGCTGCCGGGGATCATCGGCAGCTGCCGGAAGATGACCCAGGCCTACGACATGATCGCCAAGGCCGCCGGAAGCGAGGCCAGCGTCCTCCTCACGGGCGAGACCGGGACCGGAAAGGAGCTCTTCGCCCGGGCCATCCACGAGAACTCCGCTCGCGCCGGAGGGCCCTTCGTCGCGGTGGACTGCGGGGCCCTCACCGAAACCCTGGTGGAGAGCACCCTGTTCGGACACGAGAAAGGAGCCTTTACCGGCGCCAACGCCTCCCGGGTCGGCATGTTCAAGGAGGCCGACGGCGGTACGATCTTTCTGGACGAGATCGGGGAGCTTTCCCCCGACATCCAGAAGAAGCTTCTCCGCATCCTTCAGGAAGGCACCTTCCGCACGGTCGGGGGGAGAAAGGAGGAGTCGAGCGATTTTCGGCTGATCGCAGCGACCAACCGGAAGCTCGAGCGAATGGCGGAGGAGGAGGCCTTCCGGGGCGACCTATTCTACCGGCTCCGCTCGATCGCGATCCAGCTTCCCCCGCTGAGGGAACGGGACGGAGACATTCAAGACCTCGCCATGCATTACATGAAGGCGTACTGCGGACGTTACGGGATGCCTCCCAAGGGCTTCTGCCCCGAGTTCTTCGAGGCCATCACGCACTACCCGTGGCCCGGAAACGTGCGGGAGCTCGCCCACGCCGTCGAGCACGCCGTGTCCGTCGCCCGGCAGGAGCCCACCCTCTTCCGCATCCACCTGCCCGTCCACATCCGGGCGGACCTGGCTCGAAAGGGCCTCGAGAAAACCGAGCCCGAGCCCCCGGTCTCCCCGCAGCCCCCAACGGGGGCGGAAGGCCTGCCCCGCCTCAAGGAGGTGGTGGAGAACACGGAAAAGCGCTACCTGTCGGACCTGATGCAGGCCGCCGGGGGAGACATGCAAAGGGCATGCTCCGCTTCGGGTCTGTCCCGGGCCAGCCTCTACAGCCGCCTGAAGAAGTACGGCCTTTCCAGGACCACCTGACCTTCTCGCGGTTCCTCTCTGCAGAAGCACCCCCACCCCGTGTCTCGATTCTAAGAATCCGTCCAACCGCGGAGACCGATCGAGCCGTCCGCGCCATCCCCCTTCTGCCAAGCTTTTCAGCCAATATACTGATTTTTCGGTCTACATGAGACTCCTCACGCAGGCTCACTTTTTGGCACACAACTTGCTGTTAATCCTTCCCAGAAAGCCCCGCTTCGAGCCCGTCACCGATCCCGCGGAGGGAAACCGGGTCTGGTTCGGATGTCGGGTTCCGACACCCCTGGGTGCGCCGGTGAGACCGGTTGCAGAAAAGGAGCATGTGATGTTCAAGAAGATGAAACTCGGAACCAAGCTGCTGGCGGCCTTCCTGGCGGTCGGCGTGATCCCCTTCGCCGTGGTGGGCCTGATCGCCCTCATGGAGTCGAGCGACGCCCTGACCGATCAGGCCTACGGCCAGTTGGAGGCGGTTCGGGGCATCAAAAAAGCACAGATCGAGAACTACTTCCTCGAGCGGGAAGGCGACATGGGCGTCCTGATGGAGACCGTCGCCAACCTCCGCCAGGAGGCGTTTCACGTGCTCGAGGCCGTGCAGGAAAACAAGAAGGCGGAGGTCGAGGCCTACTTCGACGGCAGGCGGAGGGACGCCGTGGTGCTGTCGGCCAACGAACGGGTCGTCCAGGCCCTCCAGGAGTTCGAGGCGGCCTTCGAGGCGGAAGGCGGCGAGGTCGACGGTTCGTTCTGGAAAAGCGTGGAAGCGAAGTACGCCGACTGGTTGGAGCAGTACCGGGAGGCGTATGGATACCACGATCTCTTCCTCCTCGCCGGCGACGGGGACGTGGTCTTCACCACGGCGCGGGAATCCGACCTCGGACAAAACGCCGCACAGGGGGCGCTCGCCGACAGCCCGCTCGGCCGGTGCTTCGAAAAGAGCCTCCAGGGGGTGTCCCTTCAGGACTTCGAGCCCTACGCCCCCTCCGACAACCGGTTCTCGGCCTTCGTCGGCGCGCCGGTGCGATCGGGCGGCGCCGTTATCGGGACCGTGATCCTCCAGCTTCCCAACGGTCCCATGAACGAGATTGTGCAGCGGCGACACGGGATGGGAGAGACCGGGGAGACCTACCTGGTGGGACGCAACCGTGGGAAGTCCGCGTTTCGAAGCGACATGCTGACCATGGGCGGCGGCAAGTACGTCGTCGGCTACGAGATCACCACCCCCTACATCGAGGAGGTGTTCGAGACCCGGAAAGGATTTGAGCGCGTCTACACCGACAGCAACGGCAAGCTGGTCATGGTGGCCGCCGACCCGCTCGACATCGAGGGGCTCGACTGGGCCATGGTCAGCAAGATCGACCTGGAGGAGGCCGTCGCTCCCAGGCTGGAGGGAGACCAGGAAGACTTCTACACCAAGTACGTTCAGAAGTACGGCTACTACGACCTCTTCCTCATTCACCCCGAAGGGGAGGTCTTCTACTCCGTCGCCAGGGAGGCGGACTACGGAACGAACATGGTGAACGGGACCTACGCCGACTCCGGGCTCGGCAAGCTGGTCCGGCGGGTGGTGGAGCAGGAGAGGTTCGAGTTCGCGGATTTCGAACCGTATGCCCCTTCCGACGGCAAGCCCGCCGCCTTCATCGCGCAGCCCGTCATGCAAGAGGGCGAAGTGGAGCTGATCGTGGCCCTCCAGCTGCCCCTCTCCGCCATCAACAGCATCATGCAGGAGCGGGAAGGCATGGGCCAGACCGGCGAGACCTATTTGGTGGGTCCCGACCATTTGATGCGCTCCGACTCCTACCTGGATCCCGAGCATCACTCGGTGCAGGCCTCCTTCGCGGACCCGGGGCAGGGAAGCGTGAAGACCGAAGCGGCGCGCAAGGCCCTGGCCGGGGAAACCGGTGAGGGCGTCATCATCGACTACAACGGCAACCCCGTGCTCTCGGCCTACACGTCGGTCCAGATCTGGGGGGCCACCTGGGCGCTTCTCGCGGAAATCGACGAGGCCGAAGCCTTTGCCGCAGTGACCACCCTGGAGTGGCTCATCGGCATCGTCGCCATGGCAGGTATCGCCGCGATCGTCCTGGTCGCCCTTCTCATTGCCCGTTCCATCTCCGCTCCCATCAAACGGATCATCGAGGGGCTGAACGAAGGGTCGGATCAGGTGGCCTCGGCCTCCGGTCAGGTCTCCGCGGCCAGCCAGTCCCTGGCCGAGGGGGCCTCGGAGCAGGCCGCATCCATCGAGGAGACATCCTCCTCCCTCGAGGAGATCTCCTCCATGACCAAGCAGAACGCCGAACACGCCGGTCAGGCGAACACCCTCATGGACGGGACCAAGCAGGTCGTGGGGTCGGCCAACGCCTCCATGACCGAGATGGTCACCTCCATGCAGGAGATCACCAAGGCCAGCGAGGAGACCGGCAAAATCATCAAGACCATCGACGAGATCGCCTTCCAGACCAACCTGCTGGCCTTGAACGCAGCCGTCGAGGCGGCCCGGGCGGGGGAGGCCGGTGCGGGGTTCGCCGTGGTGGCCGACGAGGTGCGCAACCTGGCCCTGCGCGCGGCCGAGGCGGCCAGGAACACGGCCGACCTGATCGAAGGCACCACCAAGAAGGTGCAGGACGGCTCCACCCTGGTGGAGCGCACCAGCGAGGAGTTCGGCAAGGTCGAGGAGAGCGCCGTGAAGGTCGCCGAGCTCGTGGGTGAAATCGCGGCCGCCTCCAGGGAGCAGAGCGAGGGGATCGATCAGGTGAACCAGGCCGTGACCGACATGGACAAGGTGACCCAGCAGAATGCGGCCAACGCGGAGGAGTCCGCGAGCTCGTCCGAGGAGATGAACGCCCAGGCCGAGCAGATGAAGCAGATGGTCAATGACCTGGTCGTCCTGGTCGAAGGGGCCGCAAACCGACAGGGAGGAGGAGCGTCCGAGGGCATCCCGGACCGAAGCCAGACAAGGAAAGCGCTCACCCGGCGCGGAACCGACCGGCACGCTGCACCGAAGCCCGCAAAGCACACCGGGAAAGAGGTCAACCCGGAAAAGGCGATTCCCTTCGGGGGGGACGATTCGTTCCAGGACTTTTGATCTTTCCCGGGAGGCCGTCCGCAGGCCGTTTTCGGCTTGCGGCGGCCTCCTGCCGTCCGGACTCCGCAAGGCTTGCGCCAAGCGCGGCGGGGTGGTAAACCCCGCCCTACGAAAACACCGGTTTTCATCAGCGGGGGTGACCGGAAACCGGACGCCGGTCATCGAAGGCAAAGGGGCCGTGGTTCAAGAGAAACAGGTCATAGAGAGTTTCCTTTGCCACTTCCTGCGCGAGCTGCTCCAGCGTGTCCGGCAGGAGGTAGCCTCCGTCTTCCAGCACCTCCTCCAGGTAGCGGCCCTCCTTCCTGGCCCGATCCGCGCATGCCTCCAAGGGACCCTCGGCCACCGCTTCCCACATGGTGATGAACCGAACCGCCCGCTGCATCCTGACGCCGTCCGATGCGAACACGATATCCCCGTCCTCCAGGTACACGCGGATCTCGTCGCCACCGTTCCTGACGGAGAGCGCGCCCGACATGCTCTCGTTCATCAGGAGCTGCAGGAGACCGGCCAGCGGAAGATCCTTCAGGTCACCGTTGAGCGGCATGACTATTCCCCCTTCATTCCCCCTTCGGTGTCAATCCCCCGCCCTGGAGAGGCAGCCGGACGGTGAACATCGATCCACGGCCCGGTCGGCTCTCCACGAAGATACTTCCGTTGTGGGATTCGACAATGTGTTTGACGATCGGCAACCCGAGGCCCGTTCCGGGGATCTCATATCGGCCGTTGTGATCCACACGATAGAACTTGTCGAAGATGCGCTCCATGTCTTCCTCGGCGATGCCGATCCCCCCGTCAGACACGCTGCATTCCACTCGCTCCGATGCTGCATCCGCACGAATCACCACCCGCCCGCCTTCCGGCGAGAACTTGAGAGCATTGTCGATCAAGTTCACGAAGACCTGGATCAGCCGGTCCCTGTCTCCCAGGATCATGGGAAGGTCGGGTGGGATCCGGTTGATGATTACGTGGTCTGCGCACCGCTTTTCCATGAGCGCCACGACCTCAGCGAGAGCGTCGGGGAGGGACACGAGCTCCCAGTCGGTCTCGAAGGTGCCCGACTCGATCCTCGAGATGTCCAGAAGATCGCTGACCAGTTCGCTGAGCCGATCCGTCTCCGCATTGACCGTGTCCAGGAACTCACGACGGGTATCGCGGTCTGCGTCCGCCACCCGATCTCGCAGGGCCTCTGTGTAGGACTTGATAATGCTGAGAGGAGTCCTGAGCTCGTGGGAGACTCTGGACACGAAGTCGCTCTTCAGTGCATCGAGCTGGCGGAGCCTCTCCAGCTCCCGGGACGTGCCCATGTTTCGAAGCACTACGATCACCCCCATTCGGCGCCCTTGGTGCCCAAGAAGGAGGGAGGTGCTGACGGCCATGGGCATGTTCAGGTCTTCGCTTTGAGGAGACTCCACAAGCGTTTCCAGAGTGAACCCGTCACGCAGCGCTTCGCTTTTTTGGGCCTCCAAGACTTCGGCCCACGGCCCTTCGAGGACCTCTCTGGTGTTGAGTCCGATGACATCGGCGGATGCGAGGTTCAGCATGGCCGTTGCGTTCTTGTTGATGTGAGTGATCCGGCCTTCCATGTCGATGGTCAGAATGCCGTTGTTGATGTTCTCCAGGATGTCTTGAACGTACTCCTTGGACCGCGTCAGCCGTGCGTATAGATCCTGATTTTCCAGGGCCACTCCGGTCTGGCTTGATACGAATGAGAGAAGCTTGATGTTCGCCGGGGTAAAGACGTTGACGTCTGGATCCGAAAATATGAGCAGGAATCCCAGGTTCCGTTTGATTCCCTGAAGAGGAAGCACGCTCGCGTCCCGGCCCCTGGCCGCCTCCGGAGAAGAAAGCACGGTCGCCTGAGCCCAGCGCCCCTCCCTCAAGACCCAGCCCAGGACCTTCTCGTCCAGTTCGAAGTCCTCTCCCTCCACTCCCTCCGGAAATCCGCGCACCGCGGTCACCCGAAAGGAATCGGCCTCTTCGCGGCAGAGATAGAGCACGCATGCATCGTAATCGATGATCTCCTGAATCATGTCGAGGCACATCCGGACGATGTGATCGAAGTCGAACCGGGAAATCGACGGCGCACTCCATGTCCTGTTCCATGGCGTGAAAAAGCTCTCTGAGGGCGGCCCGATCCATTCCCAGGAGCTTCCAGGAGGAATCACTGACGACAGGAATGCGCTTGTCACCCCCGTTCCCCAAACCGATGGCGCGGCACAGAATGTCTGCCAGGTGGACGATGGCGGCCACCCTCATGGACTCCCGCGCAAGGGGAGGGTCGTGGTGAAACCGGACCACTGCGCAAGAAGCTTGGAGGTGATCCCGCATGCGGGGGAGTGCCGCCAGAATGCGACCCGATCGAAGAGCAGGCCGTCCTCCCTGGGCGGGAGCATGCCGGCGATGGAGGTGGTGAGGACGATGTTCCGGATGTTGGCGAAGCCCAGCACCACGATGGCGGAGTGGATCGTGGCGATCTTCCTCGGAAAACCGTAAAAGGCCGAGTTTGCCATGCGCAGGACCTTGGAGGCGAGGGCAGGATCCCGGCTGATGGCCTCCCCCACCTGAAGGGCCGAGGACTTGGGGCTCTGGATCAGTTGAATGACATTGTGAGCCACGTCTGGGAGCGTTGAGATGTCCTCGATCCTGGCGAGCCGGTTCTCAATGTCCCGTTTTATCATGGGTCCCCTTTTCCGCCAGGTGCTCTCTCGCTGCGTCATACAGCTCGCGCATCAGCGGATGGTCCAGTGCTTCCGAAAACACGGCCTCCAGTTCATCCAGACTCCGCCCGGGATCAGGGCGGTTCTCCTTCTCCTTGCTCATATCGAGGCATCCTCGCAAGATCTCAGGACCGCTGAGAGAAGGGGTGTGGTGCGTCTGCCGCCGCAGCCACGGGAAAAAGGGAGGCCAACTCGAAGAGGAGGCGGTCTTCCGCCTGAAGAAGCGCTCTCCGGCAGTCCTCCTCCTCGTAAAGATCCCCCAAGGGCATCTCGACCTCCTGCCTGCCATCCATACCGCCCTCGATCCGTCGCAGCAGAAGCCCCTCCATGTCTGAGATATCCAGGCTCCGGGCCATGGGCATTCTCTCCAGGAGCCCGGCCGAGGACCTGACCACGAGCTCCATGGGATAGTTTGCGCTCTCGGCCGGATCCCGGTAGCCCAACATGCGTCCGAGAATGCGGGATACGCGGGCGCAGAACCGCGCCTCCCGCACGTACCTCTCGAACCTGAAGGGGGCGCTGTCTTCGCATTTCGAGAAGTGATCGAGCAGCTCACAGGTCAGGAGCACCTGCGTCATGCCGCTGTAGCCGAGGACCCGGACGGCGAAATCGATCGTCCTCACCTCCACCCCGTAGTAGGCCGAGTTGGCCATGTTCAGGAACTTCGCCGCCATCTCCGGTGAAAGCCGCTGAACGATCTGTTCGAAGTTGCTCTCCTGGCTGTTCAGCAGGGCAAGGATCTCCGTGACGGCCATGTCCAGCAAGGGAAGATCCCTTAATAGTTCGCTGATAATTCCTGGAAAATACAGTCCTGACTTTTCATATCTCATGGTTTCCTGCTAACATAGAAACAAACATCTTAAACATGCCGCTATCGATTTGATTATTCTTCAGGAACTCTTCCTGCATAAGTCTCAACGCTTCGAAAGGTTTCATTGCAGCTGCATATGCCCTATTAGAGATTAGAGCATCATAAATATCTGATATCGTAACAGCTCTCACATAATCTGGAATCTTGTCGCCCATGAGACGGGATGGATAACCAGAGCCATCAAGCTTTTCATGGTGATAAAGAATGATGTTATACGCCTCTTGGCTCAAGGAGGCGTTTGTGCAAAATGATACACCATTCAATGGGTGCTCCTTAATCTGAGCAAATTCTTCGTCTGTCAGCTTATCCGGCTTCAGCAGAATGCTTTTGGGGATCAATGTTTTTCCGATGTCGTGAAGCAATGAACCCATTCCGATGCGAGTCAAGGTTTCCTTGTCATATTGGTTTCTCAGAATAGCACTTGAGAATACGAAAACATGGATGCAATGGGTGTATGTCTCATAATCTGCAGACATCAATCGCCCTATACCATTAATAACATCTTTTATGCACAGGAAATCCAGGGAGTTTGTTATCAAATCATAAAGTTCTCTAAAAAACTGATCATGCCGCTCACCGGATGAGGGAAGTCTTTCGGTGAATGCAGCTTTTACAATGTTTTTTGATGTATCCAGAAATACCTTGCCGCGCTGCTCAATAGGAATCGTTTCATTATTAAGTATTTTACCTAAGTACTGCTTGGTATATGATTCAAAATTTGTCTTTTCAGAAGTTTCAATATATATATTTTGTATGCCATTATCATGAAGCCTTTCCATATGTTGTTTCGTGAATACGCTATCCTTTCCACAATAAAGTGATTGAAGTCCATTCTCTCTTTTTATGTATACTGCGAAGTCCCCTAATGTGTCAGGCATGATCATTAGGGGAGATATAGGGAAAAATGAACCTTCAGTATCTCTGCTTACAGCATGCATTTGCCGGTAGGGACCTCTCAAAATGGAAAACAATCTCTTGTTTGCTGAGGGCTCTATCGGTCATCACTCTATGAGCCTTAAAAAAAATGATTCAGGCAGGTCCGGCTTCTGTATCACCCCCACGATGCGCTTTCGACGCCGCAGCAAGCGCTCGGTCGTCCCCCAGTCCTGATGGAGTCGCAAAAAGCCCTTAACATTGAGATCTGCCCAGGGAATATCAATAGGTTATGGCGTTACCAGCGGCGGGTGAGCGGGTTTTTGCGAACCCGTCAGTCCTCGGAGAAAGGCCAGCACGTTCTCTCCCAACACGTCATGGTTATACCCGCCTTCCAGGAGGCCGTAGCAGCCGCCCTGGGTGCGCACGGCCGCCTCTCTGACCCGGGCGCCCATGGTGCGGTAGTCGTCCGTTTCCAGGAGGCCTCCCCAGTCCCGTGCGTGGTTGTCAAACCCGGCGGAAACGGCGATCACGTCAGCGGCGGTCCTGTCCAGGGCCTCTCTCACCTCATCCAGGTAGGCCCGCCGCTCCCGTGACCGGGGATTGAGGATCTCGACCCACGCCTCGGAACCCAGGATGTTCACGTTCCCGTCCCCGAAATGGAGATCAAATCCCGGGTTTCCGTAACCCGATTGCAGTGAACCCGGTTTTGCGGAGGACCGGGCCGATCCACGCATCCTTCCACCATCGCAGAAGGCACGTCATGATCCAACGTGGCTCTCTCGGGCATTTTGGTCAACGGCCCCCTCATTACCAATGGAAACCTTCTCGCCGATCGGGAAAGAGCCGACATCGAGGAACCATTGGCCCACGTGCTGGAGATCGCCGGGGCGGCGACATCCTCCGGACCATTCCGCATTGACGCACGAGGCAGGACAGACGTATCCTGTACTTGAGCGGCAGAAGCGGGTTCGATGGCACCACGCCACACTTGCACTCCCTGGTGAACTCGGAGAAGGAGTCGGAACATGGATCTCAAGAGCTACTTTGAAGGCACGAAGGGGTTGGGCGTCCTGTCCACGGCGGACGGCGACGGGAACGTGGACTCCGCCGTCTACGCGCGGCCTCACGTCATGAAAGACGGCACGCTCGCGCTGATCATGCGGGACCGCCTGTCCCACCACAACCTGCTGTCCAATCCCAGGGCGGCCTACCTCTTCAAGGAGGAAGGGCCGGGGTACAAGGGGAAACGCTTCTTCCTGACCAAGGTGGGGGAGGAGCAGGACACCGAAAAGATCGATCAGCTCCGCAGGCGACTCTACGCAGAGGACCAGGAGGGGCAAAAGGAGGCCGAATTCCTGGTCTACTTCCGCATCGACAAGGAGCTGCCCCTGATCGGCCCGGGGAGGTGAGGGGGCCGGGAATCGATGGAGATCCTTCATGGTTGAACAGGGCGTCATCCGGCCGCCGAGCGAGGCCGGAAGCCTCCTCGTACGGGTCACCAGGAACTGTCCCTGGAACCGGTGTCTCTTCTGCCCGGCCTACAAGGGCGTGCCCTTCTCGAAACGCAGCGTGGAGGAGGTCAAGGCCGACATCGATGCCATGGCCGGGGAGCATGGGGGCCGCGCGCAGATGGTCAAGACCGCGTTTCTCCAGGATGCCGACAGCCTGATCCTGAAGACGGAACGGATCCTCGAGATCCTGCGGTACATCAAGCTCAGGTTTCCCGCTCTCGAGCGGGTCACGACCTACGCACGAGCAACTACCCTGAGGCGCAAGAGCGTCGAGGAGCTCGTCCAGCTGAGAGAAGCGGGGCTCACCAGGATTCACACAGGCCTGGAGAGCGGTTCCGAGAAGGTGCTCGAGATGATCAGGAAGGGGATCACGCCCGGGGACATCGTCGAAGGGGGCCGGAAGGTGATGTCGGCTGGCATCTCGCTCTCCGAGTACATCATGCCCGGCGTCGGCGGCCGCGACCTGAGCGAAGAGCACGCCCGGGAGACCGCGCGCCTCCTCAACCGGATCGAACCGGATTTCATCCGGGTCCGCACCTTTGCGCTCCACCCCCGGTCTCCCATGAGGAAGATGGTGGACGAAGGGACGTTCGTGCCCATGAGCGACGAGGAGATCGTCGCCGAGATCCGACTCCTCGTCGCAAGCCTGGACGAGATCCACAGCTACTTCTCCTGCGGGGACTACAGCCCCAACCTCCTCATGGAGGTGAACGGGTACCTGGACGAGAGCAAGGACGGGATGCTCGCCGAGCTCGACCGGTTTCTCGCCCTCACCCCCGAGCAGAAAAAAGTCTACTCCCTGATCCGGCGGACCAGCTCGATGAACCATCCCGTTGAGGTGGTCCAGGACGAGAAGGTCGTGAAAGACGTCCTGCCCGAAATCCAAAAGCTGGAACAGGGCCACCCCGGCGGATTCGACCGCTACATCGAGAGGCTCATGTCCTGCATGATCCCCCAGCCTCGAACGCACGGGGCGTGGGACTGATTCCCGTCAGGAAGGGTCGCGGAGGGATGCTCAAGACCTGGAACCCAAAGCCCGGATGACGAAGCAGGCCCGATGAGAGAATGCGGCACTTTTTTTGCATTACGCGAAATCGGCTGGAGGTGTGTAACCCCGAGCGGGAATGGGCCTCTTTGGACCAGACAGCAAGCCTCCCGACCCCCCGGTGGAACTCGGCACATGACGAAGCATACGATCACCAGAAACGTACTCATCGTGGACGACGACCGGGATTTGCTCCTCATGAGCAAGGAAGGGCTGGAAAACCACTCCGAGGCCTTCTCCGTATTCACCGCCGAGAACGGTGAGATGGCTGTGGAAGAGCTTCGGCGCAACCCCGTCTCCCTGGTTTTGACCGACCTGTACATGCCTCGCATGGATGGTTTCGCCCTCCTGGCCCACATCAGCGAGCATTACACGGACATACCTGTCATTGTCATGACGGGTTTCGGCACCGCAGAACTGGAACAGCAGGCCGGGAGAAACGGGGCGGTGGCCTACATCCAAAAGCCTTTCCTCATCGAGGACCTGGCCCGCAGAATGATCGCGACGTGGCGAAGGGAGTCCGAGGGAGGCGCGCTTCACGGGTTTTCCATCGGCACCTTCGCCCAGCTGATCGAGGCCGAGGAAAAGACCTGCACGGTTCGGGTGACGGATCGCCGGTCCGGAGAGAGAGGCGTCCTGTTCTTCCGAGAAGGCGAGCTGCTCGACGCACGAATCAACAGCCTCACCGGAGTGGATGCGGCGTACGAGATCCTGTCCTGGGACGATGTCAGCTTCTCCATTCAAGACAGCTGCGCGAAAGACACAAAGAGGATCGACGGGGATCTCCAGGGACTCCTCCTCGAAGCTATGCGAAGAAAGGACGAGGACGACATGCAGGCCGATCAGCGCCGGGAGAGCGAAGGCTCATGAACGACTCGCCCATGGAACGCTGCTGCGCACGAGCCGTCCTGTTTCACCTGGAGGCCCCGAACACACCCGACGGGTCGAGAAGAAAGCGGCGGCACCGGCTGTATGACACCCTGGTCACGCTGGAGGGGGAGCTGTTCAAGGAGGGAGGCGGCTACCAGTTGGGCGGGGAGTTCACGATGAGAAGAACGCACTCCCACTTCCCGGGATTCACCCAGCTGTGGAGGGCCTCGCTCCGGTAGTGCATGACGTCCCCCTCGGACAGGCGGTACTCCTGGTCGTTCAGGGTGAAGAGGACCTCGCCGCGGATGACGTAGACCAGCTCGTCCCCCACGTGCGCCATGGGGACCTTGCGTCCTTCCCCCGGGGGGTTGACGTAGAGGGTGGCCTGAAGGTTGGCGCTGCTCTTGCGGACGAGGGCTTCGCAGTAAGCCGTGGACTCCTCCACGGTGAAGGGCATGCCCTCGCCCTTCCGGGTGATCGTGCCGAGCTTTCGCCCGCCGTTCACCTCGAAGAGACGGACCATGTCGATGTCGAGAAAATCCGTGATCTTCTTCAGGTTCTCCACGGAGATGTTGGCCTTGCCGCACTCGAACTGGCTCAGGAACCCCACGCTCAGCTCGGTCCCGGCCGCCAGCTGCTCCAGGGAGATCCGCTGCTCCTTTCGCACCTGCCGCAGGCCTTCTCCCAGGCGAAGGTCGTCCGCCTTTCCCCGCTGCTTCACGGCCCACTCCTCTGAAAACAAACTTCGACTATATCGAAAACTTGACGGGTTCGCAAAAATCGCTCATCCGCCGCTGGATACCAGCGACAAGCACGGCGGCGTGGAAAACCCCGCCCTACGAAAACACCGGTTTTCATCAGCGGGGGTGACCGGAGGCCGGACGCCGGTCGTGGACGTTTAGATATAGTAAAATGTTCTTGCTATAAATACCACAAGAATGGTAGTTTATTTTCGTCCTGTCTGCAAGTCCACCCCACAAGCCGCGAGGCATCTATGGCCCATCTCAAAGTGACGGTCGAGCACATCGAGGGGTACTGCAACCAGCCCATGCTGGTGGGCGACAGCTTCACGGTCGAGGGGGGCAAGATCCGGATCCCGGACGGCAAGCACATCTGCATGTTCGCCCTCCAGAGCATGATGCCCATCTTCCCGCTGCTCCAGCGTGGAGGCGGCGAGGAAGGGGACTGGACCAGCAAGGTGAACCTGTTCTGCTGCCCCGACCCCAAGGGCAAGGTGCACTACCGCATCGAAAGGATCGAGGAACCATGATCGTGATCCACCCGGAGCTCTGCTCCGGCTGCGAGCGCTGCCAGGTCCACTGCTCCTTCTTTCACACCGGCTCGGTGGGGCGCAGCCGGTCCCGCGTGAAGGTGGTGAAGATCGAGCAGCTCGGGATCGACTACCCGGTGATCTGCCGGCAGTGCAAGGAGCGTTACTGCACGCGCTGCCCCGAGTCCGCCCTGGAGGTGGGCCCCCAGGGGCAGATCGTGGCCTCGCCCACCCTGTGCACCGCCTGCGGCACCTGCGAGACCCTCTGCCCCATCGGCGCCATCGAGCTCTACGACGACATCCCCTACGTCTGCGACCTGTGCGGGGGCGACCCCCGCTGTGTGGCCCAGTGCAACATGGGCGCCATCGAGTACGTGCCCGGGGAGACCGAGAACGTGAGCCTCGCCCCCTTCAAGAAGGAGAGCCGGGGCCTGGACCCGGAGGAAAAGCGCGTGCGCTTCGCCCTGGACCGGACCCGGGAGCTGCGGGAGGCCTGGAAGGCCTCGGTAGGAGAGTAAGAGATGCTGTACGGCTACGGCGGACACATCCTGCGCGTGGACCTGAGCCGCGGATCAGCGATTCGGGAGAAGAGCGATCCCGCCTACCTGAGGAAGGCGATCGGGGGAAGGGGCCTCAACTCGTGGAGGCTCCACGACGAGCTCCCGAGGGACGTGGATCCTCTCGGTCCGGAGAACATGCTCCTCATCGGGGTGGGCCCCCTCACAGGGTCCCTTCTCAGCTCATCGGCCTACATGACCATCTCGGGCCGGTCCCCCCTCACGGGGATCCTGGGGGACTCGGCGGCCGGGGGGTTCTTCGGCCCGGAGCTGAAGCAGGCGGGGTACGACCAGCTGGTGATCACCGGACGCTCCGAGACGCCCTGCTACCTGGTGATCGCGGACGACCGGGTGGAGATCCGGGACGCCTCCCACCTGTGGGGCACGGACCTGTGGCAGGCCACGGCCGCCATCCGCAAAGAGCTCGGCGACAACGCCTTCCAGGTGGCCGCCATCGGACCCGCCGGGGAGAACCTGGTCAAGTTCGCCACCGTGGCCTGCAACAACGGGCGCATGTGCGGGCGGACGGGCATGGGGTGTCTCTTCGGCTCCAAGCAGCTCAAGGCCGTGGCCGTGCGGGGGACGAACCCGGTCACCATGGCCGATCCCCTGGCCTTCCTGGACCTTTCCAGGGAGCTGGACCACCGCATCCTGGCGCACCCGGAGTGGCGGAAACGCCACGACCTGGGATCCCCGCTCCTCATGAACGCGCTCAACGGCATCGGGATCCTCCCCACGAACCACTTCCAGAAGGGCGTGTGCGACTACGTGGACCGGGTCAGCGGAGAGACCCTGGCCGCGACCCACAAGGTCAAGAACAAGAGCTGCTTCAACTGCAACGTCCACTGCTCCCGGTACTATGTCACGCCCGAAGGAGAGGCCGAGGGGCCTGAGTTCGAGACCCTGTGCAGCTACACCTCCCGCATCGGGGTGGACGACCTGCGCTTCGCCCTGCGCATGGCCTCCTTCCTCAACCGTATGGGCATGGACTCCCTCAGCAGCGGGGAGACCATCGGATGGACCATGGAGTGCTTCCAGCGGGGGCTCCTGGGTCCCGAGGACGTGGACGGGCTTGACTTTACCTGGGGCAACAAGGAAACTGTGGAGAAGGTCCTCGGCATGATGGTCCGGCGTGAAGGCATCGGGGACGCGTTTGCCGAAGGGACGCGCTCCCTGGCGCAGCGGTTCGGCCGCGGCACGGAGAAATGGGCCCTTCACGTCAAGGGGCTCGACGTGATCTGCGGCGACCCCCGGGGCATCAAGGCCTTCGGCCTGACCTACGCCATCGCCTCCCGGGGCGCGGACCACCTGCGGGCCGAGCCCTTCTTCGAGCTGACCGAACGCTACGACGAGGCCGAACGCCGCTGGGGCGTCCGGGACATTGCGGACCGCCTCTCCAATAACGGCAAGGCCGTCCTGGTGGAGCACACCGAACGGCAGGCCCTCCTCACGGACTGCATGACCATGTGCAAGAACATCGGTCTATCCATGGACGTGCTGGACTTCGAGTTCGCCGCGCGGCTTCTCCAAGCGGGAACGGGGCTCGGCTTCACCCCCGACCTCATGAACAGGAGCCTCCGGGGCATCATCGACGCCGACCGGCGCTTGAACATCGATCTCGGCATCGACGCCTCCATGGACACCCTGCCCTACCGGTTCACCGACGAACCCCTGGAGGAGGGCCCCTCCAAGGGCCAAGTGGTGCCGGTGAAAAAGATGGTCAAGGAGTACTACGAGCTGCGAGGCTGGGGACCCGACGGGACCCCGCCGTCCAAGGAAGGGTAGGCATCGGTGCGGCACGCGGCCGAACCGGTCGCGCCGCAGCCGGTTGGAATCCGTTTCAGGTATTCATCCGTACACGTCAACGCGAAAAGTGCCCGGCCCGAAGGGGTCTGCAGGCACGAGCGGGTTTCCGGGCCGGAACGGCGCGGCCTTCTCGGAGAGGGCCCGCCACGCCCGGCGGAAACCGGGGAGGGGGACCATGATGAAGAGAACGTTTGCCGTGATGTTTACCCTGATGGCCGTCTTGCTGTTCGCCGCTGCGGCTCCGGCCGCCGAGGTGTCGGACAGCATCCACGTGGGCGACGCCGGGGCCTTCACCGGGGACGCAGCCGCGCCCTGCATGGAGATCTTCAACTCGGCCCAGATCGCCGTGGACGAGTGGAACGCCAAGGGCGGCATCCAGGGCGCCAAGATCGAGCACGTCATGGGGGACGACGCCATGGACCCGGCCCAGGCCGTGAACGTGGCCCACAAGTTCGCGGCGGACGACCTGATGTTCGGGGTCATCGGTCCTCCCATGAGCCACACCGCCCAGGCCACCCTCAAGATCTACGGCAACAATGACATGGCCTGCATCACCACGGCCGCGTCCAAGCCGGAGCTCACCGAGCAGGGCTACTCCCACTTCTTCCGCGTGAACGCCCGAAACGACGCCCACGGCCCCAACTGCGCCCGCTTCATCGTCGAGGAGCTCGGCGCCGAGAAGGTGGCCATCCTGAACGAGAAGGTGGCCTACACCGTGAACCTGGCCAAACAGACCATCAAGGCCCTGAAGGAGCTCGGGGTCACGGACATCATGCAGGACACCATCGTGGGCGGGGCCAAGGACTACTCCGCGGTGATGACCAAGGTCAAGTCCTACGACCCGGACGTCCTCTTCTTCATGGCCACGGCGGCGCCGGACCACGCCATCGCCGTGCGTCAGATGGAGGAGTTCGGCATCGACGCCCACTACTTCGCCACCGAGGGAGGCCGGGACAAAAAGGACTTCATCGAGGCGGCCGAAGGCGCGGCCGAGGGAGCCTACATCTACCACTTCTCCCCGGACATCTACGCCATCCCCGCAGCCAAGGGCTACATCGAGAAGTACGAGAAGCAGTACGGCAGCATCAGCGGGTTCGGCCCTCCGGCCTACGAGGCCATGAACATCCTGCTCCTGGCCATGAACCGGGCGGCCGAGGACGGCGACATTACCCGGAAGGAAGTCATCGAGGAGCTCCACCGGATCGAGGGATACGAGGGCATCCTCGGCTTTCCCATCACCTTCAACGAGAAGGGGGATCTTGCCGGCGGGGCCACCTACTTCTTCAAGGTGGTGGACGGCGACTTCAAGCAGGTCGGCGTCATGAGCGGTACCATGTAGGGACTGGAAGACGGAGCCCCGACCGGATCCCGGCCGGGGTTCTTTGACCTCCACCGCCGCTCCCGGCGCTCTTCGCTTCGGCTGGTTCCGACTCCATGGACATCCTGTCGCAGCTGCCCCAGCAGCTCATCAACGGTCTCACCCTGGGCGGGGTGTACGCGCTCATCGCCATCGGCTACACCATGGTGTACGGCATCCTGTTCATGCTGAACTTCGCCCACGGCGAGATCTACATGATCGGCGGGTTCGCCGGCTGGTGGGTCCTGAACCTCCTCAGCTCGGGGAACCGGCTGGTCATGAACGCCGCTCTGGTGATCGCGCTCATGATCGTGGGGGCCATGGCGGTCTCCGGCCTGGTGGGCGTGCTCTCGGAGCGATTCGCCTACCGCCCGCTCCGGCAGGCCCCCCGGATGAACGCCCTCCTGAGCGCCCTGGGCGTCTCCATCTTCCTGCAGAACCTGGTGCTGAACTTCCAGGGAGCCAAGCCCCGGTTCTTTCACGTCTCGGCCCTGATCCCCGACGGCCTGCGGGTCATCGAGTTCGGGGGAGTGGTCTTCTCCTTCATGCGGGGGCTGGTGATCACGGTCAGCTTCCTGTTCATGGGGGTCCTCACCTACGTGGTCAAGAAGACCAAGATGGGCAAGGCCATGCGGGCCACGGCCCAGGACATCGAGGCGGCCAACTTCATGGGCATCGACACCGACCGGATCATCGTGATGGTGTTCCTGATCGGATCGGCCCTGGGAGGCGCGGCCGGCACGCTGGTGGGGATGCTCTTCACCCAGGTGGACTACTACGTCGGGTTCCAGGCCGGAATCAAGGGGTTCACCGCCGCGGTCCTGGGCGGGATCGGCAACATCTTCGGAGCGATGCTCGGCGGGATCATCCTGGGACTCCTGGAGGCCCTGGCCACCAGCTTCTTCCCCTCGGCCTACAAGGACGTGGTGGCGTTCGCGGTGCTGATCGTGGTGCTCATTTTCAAGCCGAGCGGGTTGCTGGGCGAACCGATGCGCGAGAAGGTGTGATGGCCAACGTCTTCCTGGAGTGGGGAACCCGGCGCAGCCACCGCGTCACGTTCTACGCGGCCGCGGCGGGCCTGCTGATCGCCCTTCCCCACGTCATGCCCGACAACTACTGGCTCCGCATCTACAGCATGACGGGGGTCTACGTCATGCTGGCCCTGGGCCTCAACGTGGTGGCGGGCTTCACCGGCCTCCTGGACCTCTCCTACGTGGCCTTCTTCGGCATCGGCGCCTACACCTTCGCCCTGGTCTCCTCGACCCAGTTCGACATACACCTGCCCTTCCTGGTCGCCCTTCCCGCGGCCGCCTTCATCACCATGGGCTTCGGCCTGGCCCTGGGCTCCACCAGCATCCGGCTGAGCGGGGACTACCTGGCCATCGTGACCCTGGCCTTCGCCCAGATCTTCAAGCTCCTGCTCCTCAACCTGGACCAACCCGTCGACATCACCGGCGGGGTGAACGGCATCTTCGGCTTCGACCCCATCGTGATCTTCGGCTGGCGGCTCGTGTCGCCGGTGGCCTACAGCTACCTCATCTGGGGCGCGGCGCTCCTGGCCATCGTCGCCAGCTGGCGCCTGAAGAAGTCCCGTTTCGGCCGCGGGTGGGAGGCCATCCGGGAGGACGAGCTGGCGGCCGAGGCCCTGGGCGTGAGCACCACCTGGATGAAGCTCAAGGCCTTCGCGGGGGGCGCCTTCGTGGCGGGGGCCACCGGCGCGATCTTCGCCTCCTTCCAGGACTCGGTCTTCCCGAACAACTTCGACTTCCCCCAGCTGGTGATCGTCTACTGCATGGTGATCCTGGGGGGTCTCGGCAACATCCCCGGCGTGATCCTCGGCGCCGTCCTCCTGACCGTCCTGCCCGAGTTTCTCCGGGAGTACGGGGCCTACCGGATGATGTCCTACGGCCTCATCCTGGTGGTGCTCATGGCCATCCGGCCCCAGGGCCTGCTCGGATCGGTCCGGTTCCTGGCGAAGGGCCAGCGCCGGCCCGACAAGGACGAGACCGGCGTGCTGCGGGCGTCCACCGACCTGTACTACGCCGGGGAGGCCAAGGAGCGCGGGAAGAGGTCCGTTCACACCTCGGGGGAACGCGTGGTGCTGGAGCTGGAACAGGTCACCATGACCTTCGGCGGGCTCACCGCGGTCCAGGACCTGGACCTCCGGCTGCGGGAACGGGAGATCCTGAGCATCATCGGACCGAACGGCGCGGGCAAGTCCACGGTTTTCAATATGATCTCCGGGATCTATCCACCCACGCAGGGTGCGATCCGCTACGAAGGACGGGGGATCAACGGACTCAAGCCCCACCAGGTGGCCCGGGCGGGCATCGCGCGCACCTTCCAGAACCTTCGGCTCTTCACCAAGATGACCGTCCTGGACAACGCCAAGGTGGGCCAGTTCTGCCGCACCCGGGCCGGGGTGCTCTCCATCCTGTTCCACCTCCCGCGGTTCAAGCGGGAGGAGGCCGAGACCGAGGCACGGGTGCAGGAGATCCTCGCCCTCTTCGGGGCGCGGCTCACCGGGTACCGGTTCGACCAGGAGGCCCAGTTCCTCTCCTACGCCAACCGCAGGCGGCTGGAGATCGCCCGGGCCCTGGCCACGGATGCGAAAGTCCTCATGCTGGACGAGCCCTCGGCGGGCATGAACCCCCAGGAGACCCTGGAGATCACCGACTTCATCAAGGAGCTGCGGGACGTCCACGGCTACACCATCCTCCTGATCGAGCACAAGCTCAGCCTGGTCAAGACCATCTCGGACCGGGTGATCGCCCTGGACTACGGCCGGAAGATCGCCGAGGGCACCTACGAGGAGGTGGCGGGCAACGAGCGGGTCATCGAGGCCTATCTGGGCCGGAAGAAGACGAAGACCGAGGAACCCGAGCAGGCATAGGCATGAAAACGGAACACCAGAGAGAAGCAGCCGGGAGCCGGAGCCCCATCCTCGAGCTCGCGGGGGTGGACACGTTCTACGGAAACATCCAGGCCCTGTACGACATCCACCTGGAGGTTCAGGACGGAGAGCTCGTCTGCCTCCTCGGGGGAAACGCCTCGGGCAAGTCCACCACCCTCAAGACCATCCTCGGCGTGTGCCACATCAAGCGCGGGGAGGTGCGCCTCGGCGGCGAGCGCATCGACGCCATGCCCACCAAGCAGATCATCGCCCGGGGCGTGGCCATCGTCCCGGAGAACCGCCGGATCTTCCCGCGGCTCTCGGTCCTGGAGAACATGGAGATGGGGGCGTTTCTCCGCAAGGACGCCGACGGCGTCCAGCGGGACATCGAACGTATGCTGGAGCTCTTCCCGGCACTCAAGGCCCGGCTTCACAACCCGGGCGTGACCCTGAGCGGCGGCGAGCAGCAGATGCTCGCCATGGCCCGGGCGCTCCTGAGCAACCCGCGGGTCCTGCTGATGGACGAGCCCTCCATGGGCCTGTCGCCTCTGCTCGTGGACCAGCAGTTCGACCTCATCCAGGACGTGAACCGCCGGGGCACGGCCGTGCTCGTGGTGGAGCAGAACGCCAGCATGGCGCTCTCCATCGCCGACCGGGGCTACGTCCTCCAGACCGGGGCCATCGTCCTGTCGGACACGGCCGCGAACCTCCTCGGCAACGAGATGATGCAGAAGGCCTACCTGGGCGGGGAGGTGGCCTGAGGCGCAGAAACGTCAAAATTCAAGATCTGACCCCATTTGCGAGGTAGCGGGACGTAAAGGTGCGTA
>CAYVVQ010000040.1:0-29836 GCA_964454455.1 uncultured Desulfobacterales bacterium
CGCTGGACAAGGCGTACCGGCTGCAGTTGCGGTAGGCAGATCTGAGGGCTTGGAGGCATTTGCGGCCTGGGTGTTGGTGTTGACGGATTCGCGAAACCCCGCTCATCCGCCGCTGGATAAGGCGTACCGGCTGCAGTTGCGGTAGGCAGATCTGAGGGCTTGGAGCAATGGCCTCACCGTGAAAAGGCCCCTCGGTAGGCCGGGCGTAGGGCGGCATTTGATATGCCGCCGCAAGGTTTGACGGGAAACGCTGTAAGCTATGGGATAGAAGCATGCACAGCGGCCTTCCGGAAGCGGCGTTCTTTCGGGGGGGGCGCTGTTTGGGGTTTCATCGAGAAGAGCATCTTCGCGATGGTCGTATGACGATTCACCAAAAAATCTGAAATGGGAGGGAAAAAGGAGCATGAAGATCAAACCATTGCATGATCGAGTCATTGTACAGCGCATCCAAGAGGAAGAGACGACCAAAGGCGGACTCATCATTCCGGACAGCGCGAAGGAAAAACCCATCGAAGGCAATGTGCTGGCGGTCGGTTCCGGGAAGACCATGGACAACGGTCAGGTTCAGCCGCTCGAGGTGAAGAAGGGGGACCGGGTCCTCTTTGGGAAGTATGCCGGCACCGAGATCAAGATCGAGGGCGAGGAGCACCTGATCATGCGTGAGGACGACATCATCGCCATCGTGGAGTAGCAGCCCCCGCGTGGCTTGCGATTCAGAGCAATAACTTTTTCGAAGGAGGAGGAAATCAGGAATGGCTAAAGAGATCAAGTACGGTGTGAAGGCCAGGGAATCCATTCTGAAAGGCGTGGATACCCTCGCGGACGCAGTCAAGGTGACCCTCGGGCCCAAGGGCCGCAACGTGGTGCTGGAGAAGAGCTTCGGCTCCCCCAACATCACCAAGGACGGCGTCACCGTGGCCAAGGAGATCGAGATCGAGGACAAGTTCGAGAACATGGGCGCCCAGATGGTCAAGGAGGTGGCCTCCAAGACCTCGGACGTGGCCGGCGACGGGACCACGACCGCCACGGTTCTGGCCCAGTCCATCTACAAGGAGGGATCCAAGCTCGTGGCCGCCGGCGTGAACCCCATGGCCATCAAGCGGGGTATCGAGAAGGCCGTGGAGAACGCCGTGGAGGAGCTGCGCAAGATCTCCAAGGCGACCAAGGACCAAGAAGAGATCGCGCAGGTGGGCACCATCTCGGCCAACAACGACGCCACCATCGGAAACATCATCGCCGAGGCCATGAACAAGGTGGGCAAGGAAGGCGTCATCACCGTCGAAGAGGCCAAGAGCATGGAGACCACCCTGGAGGTGGTCGAGGGGATGCAGTTCGACCGCGGCTACCTCTCCCCCTACTTCGTGACCGACGCCGAGAAGATGATCACCACCCTGAGCGAGCCCTACATCCTGCTCCATGAGAAGAAGATCAGCAACATGAAGGACCTGATCCCCATCCTGGAGCAGATCGCCAAGATGAACCGCCCCCTGCTGATCGTGGCGGAGGACGTGGAAGGCGAGGCCCTGGCCACGCTGGTGGTGAACCGGCTCCGGGGCACCCTGCAGGCCGCGGCGGTCAAGGCCCCCGGTTTCGGGGACCGCCGGAAGGCCATGCTCGAGGACATCGCGATCCTCACGGGCGGCAAGGTGATCTCCGAGGACCTGGGCGTGAAGTTGGAGAATGTCACGCTGAACGATCTGGGGACGGCCAAGACCGTGACCATCGACAAGGACAACACCACGGTCGTGGACGGCGGCGGCACCCGCAAGGACCTCGAGGCTCGCGTGAAGCAGATCCGGGCCCAGATCGACGACACCACCTCCGACTACGACCGGGAAAAGCTCCAGGAAAGGCTGGCCAAGCTGATCGGCGGCGTGGCCGTGATCAACGTGGGCGCCGCGACCGAACCGGAGATGAAGGAGAAGAAGGCCCGGGTGGAGGACGCCCTGAACGCCACGCGGGCGGCGGTCGAGGAAGGCATCGTTCCCGGAGGCGGCGTGGCCCTGGTCCGCTGCATCAAGGCCGTGTCCAAGCTGGAGCTGGAGGGCGAGGAGCAGAACGGTGTGAACCTGGTCATGCGCGCCCTGGAGGAACCGGTGCGGCAGATCGCCAACAACGCCGGGGCCGAAGGCTCCGTGGTGGTCGAGAAGGTGAAGGAGCTCAAGACCGCCAACGGATACAACGCCGAGACCGGCGAGTACGAGGACCTGATCAAGGCCGGCATCATCGACCCGACCAAGGTGACGCGCTTCGCCCTCCAGAACGCGTCCTCCGTGGCGGCGCTGCTTCTCACCACCGAGGCCATGGTGGCCGACAAGCCCAAGAAGGATGAAGAGCCCGCCATGCCCGGCGGCGGCATGGGCGGCATGGGCGGCATGGGCGGCATGGGCGGCATGATGTAAGCCCTGACACTCGAAGGCGGGCCGGCGGCAGCGCAGCCGGCTCCGCGCAACAACCGCCCGGCCTTCGGGTCCGGGCGTTTGATCCCATAAATCGGGCCGCTCCCGGGATGATGCCGGGGGCGGCCCTTTTTTGGGTGGAGGTCTGCGATGGCGATTTTGATTGTCAAACAGGCCGGCTTCCACCATAATACACAACTCCCTTACGGCGAAAAAAGGCCCTGACCCCCGCGAGGGGGCGCTCCGGTGGTTCGGTGAACCCGGGGAACGGGCCCTCTGCCGATGTCGGCGCCTTCATCGAGACGCGGAGACCGGAGCGGAAATCCGGAAACGGCCTGTATTGAGCGGAGAAGCATGAACAGCGAGCTGAGGGACAAGACGGTTCTGGTCACGGGGGCGGCGGGGTTCATCGGGTATCACGTCTCGAGGCGCCTCCTCGAGACGGGGCACCGGGTCATCGGTCTGGACAACCTCAATCCGTACTACGATGCAAACCTGAAGCGTTCCCGTCTCGCGCAGCTGCAACCCTTCGACGAGTTCGTGTTCTACGAGGAGGACATCCAGGACCTGCCGGCCCTGAAGGAGGTGTTCCGGACGAACGACATCGGCCGGGTCTGCAATCTGGCGGCCCAGGCCGGGGTGCGCTACTCGTTGATCGATCCGTTTTGCTATCAGAAGAGCAACCTGGAAGGCTTCCTGAACCTCCTGGAGATGGCGAGGGAGGCTCGGGTGGACAACTTCGTCTATGCCTCGTCCTCCTCGGTCTACGGGGCGAACACCCAGCATCCCTTCCGGGAGGAGGACCGGGTGGATCAGCCCGTGTCGCTCTACGGCGCCACCAAGCGGGCCAACGAGCTGATGGCCCATGCCTACAGCCACCTCTACGAGATCCCCACCGCGGGTCTCAGGTTCTTCACGGTGTACGGGCCGTGGGGAAGGCCCGACATGGCGCTCTTCCTGTTCGCGGACGCCATCCTGCACGATCGGCCCATCGACGTCTTCAACCGGGGCAGGATGAAGCGGGACTTCACCTACATCGACGACATCGTGGACGGCACCGTGGCCGCCCTGGAACGCCCCTTTCCCTGCGAGCTGTTCAACCTGGGCAACGCGGACACCGTGGAGCTCATGGAGTTCATCCGGATCGTCGAGGAGGAGCTGGGCAGGAAAGCGAACAAGAACCTGCTGCCCATGCAGCCGGGCGATGTGCCGGAAACCTCCGCCGATATCCAGAAGTCACGGAACCTGCTCGGCTTCGATCCGAAGACCCCCCTGCGGGACGGGGTGCGGTCCTTCCTCTCCTGGTACCGGGACTACTACGGGGCTTGAGGAATCTTCCTCGATCGGCCCGCCTCCTGGATCATGATCGACTGCCATCAGTGCAAGCACTATCACGTCACGTGGGAAGCCCGCTTTCCACACGGGTGCCGTGCCATGCAGTTCAAGTCCAAACAGCTTCCATCCGCGAAGGTGTACCAGCACTCCGGAAGGGAGTGCCTCCTGTACGAAGAGAAACCCCGCCCGCCCCGGAAGGCTGGAGGACCCGAAGGCGAGAGGGGATAGGGGGTGCGGAGTCCGCCTTTCGGATCAGGCCTCCGGTTCGCCGCCTGTCAGCAGCTTGCCCGTGACGATGTTTCCGGCGACGACGCCCATGATGACGACCCAGATCAGGACGGCGATCCAACTCTCGAAGAGGCCCCAAACCGCCCCGGCCCCGACAAAGGTGGGTACGATCATGACGATGAGTATGGCCAGCTTTCTGGGAATGTCCATGGATCCTCCTTGAACGTGCCGGTGGCGGGCATCGGGCGCCCGCTCGGCGGAAAGACGGAAGACGCGGTTCCGGTTCCACTGGAACCGGGTTTTTCCCTACCACAGAACCGGATGGATGTCCACGCCAAATCGTGCCCGACGGTGTCTACATCACTTCGGGGGATGATCCACCCGGTTCCGCACGCAGGCCACGAGTGTCTCGATTTCCGTCTTCTTGAGGGCCAGGAGAAAACCCAGGTCGATGTCCGTTTGCAGGACGCTTTGAAGGATCTCGATCAGTTTTTCCTTGGAAACGTGTTTTTTGCCCTTCATCGGCGTTTCACCCTTTCTTGGGCCCCGGTCTTCCACGGTTCAGCAGTGATCAGGCTCATGTGCATTCATCGTCCTTCGCACGGTCCGCAGCCGGAAGATCCATGCTGTCCGGGGGAGTCCATCTACATACTCAATGCCCCGGCCCAAGTCAACCGCTATGGCCTCGAGCCGCGGGCATTCCTTTTGACACGGTTCGGGCCATGTCCTATCATCCGGGACCGGAGCGTCCTCCCGCCGGGTTCGGGGGGCGCGGCGTCACGCCCACCCTGAGGTCGAGAAGGGCGGATCCAATGTTGACGGCGTCGTATAAAGCCCGAAGCTTCGAGATCCGCCTGTGGGATTTCGACAGGTGATAGCGTTTCCTGCGGCGGGTGAGCGGGTTTTTGCGAACCCGTCCATGTTCCAGGGAGGTGCACGACCATGAGAAAGCGCAGGGTCTGGACGGTGTCGGCGCTGACGCTCGCAGCGGTGGTTGCGGTCGGCGTCTTTTTCGTCCTGAAGGGTTTGAACCGGTACCAGGACGAGGGTGAGCTGACCCTCGCCGCTTTGAAGGCGCCGGTCACCGTCACGCGGGACGAGAAGGGGATGGCCTCCATCCGCGCCGCCGGCCTGGACGACGCCATGGTCGCCCTGGGCTTCGTGACGGCCCAGGACCGCCTCTTCCAGATGGAGCTCACCAAGCTTTTCGCCTGCGGACGCATCTGCGAGCTGGTGGGAGAGCGGGGCAAGGCCCTGGACATCCGGATGCGGACCCTGGGGTTCCTTCGACACGGCGCGAAACACGCCCTCCTGCTGGACGAGGAGACGCGAGGCTACTTCGAGAGCTACCTGGCCGGGGTCAACGCCTACGTCGAGACCCGGCGGGAGACCTACCCCCTGGAGTTCCGTCTCGCCGGCATCCGCCCCGAACCCTGGACCCTGGCCGAGTCCCTGGCCGTCTTCTACTACATGAGCTGGGACACGTCCGCCAACCTGGCCACGGAGATCGTGGCGGCCATGCTGGTGGAGCGGGTGGGTCTCGAGAAGGCCCGGGAGCTCTTTCCCCTGAACATCAACCCCGACGATCCGGGATCGCCCCTCCAGAGCGCGGTTTCCGGCGCGGCCTGGGAGGGGGCGCTCGGTCTGGCCTCGGACGAACGGCTCGCGGCCTTCCTGGAAGACCGGAGGCTGGAGATGGGCAGCAACAACTGGGCGGCTTCCCCGGCCAAGGGCAGGGACGGGCACCCCATCCTGGCGAACGACCCCCACCTGGACGCCCGTATCCTCCCCGGCCCCTGGTACCCCGCCGGCCTGGTCACCCCCGGCATTCGTGTGGTGGGAGTGCACATACCGGGCCTGCCGGCCATGCCGATCATGCGGAGCGAGCACGTGGCGGTGGGCATCACCAACGCGTACGGCGATTCCCAGGATCTCTACGTGGAGACCCTGGATCCGGGACATCCCGATCGCTATCTGGAAGGGTCGCGTTCGATCCCCTTCCGCGTGGTCGAGGAGACCCTGCGCATTCGGGACGACGAGGCCGATGCCGGTTTTCGGGAGGAGACCGTGAAGATCCGGTTCACCCGTCGAGGCCCGGTGGTCTCCGGGGTCCTTCCCGGGCTGGGCATGCGGCGCGTGGTCACCCTGCGCTGGTCCCCCGTGGAGACCATGGGACCGCGGCTGGGGCTCCTCGGCCTCCTGCGGGCCGAGACGGTGGACGACGTGCGGGCGTCCCTGGCGCGCGTGAACCTGATCATGCTCAACTTCGTGTTCGCCGACCGGGACGGGAACGTGGGGTGGCACGCCTCCGGAAGGCTGCCGGTCCGGTCCAGGGGGGACGGCACCCTGCCCTCGAGCGTGACCGGCGGCGAGGACAACTGGACGGGCTGGATCCCCTTCGACGAGATGCCCCACCGCTACAACCCGCCGAGGGGCTGGGTCGGGACCTGCAACCACGCCACCACGACCCGGGACTATCCCTACTACTACTCGTCTCACCAGTCGCCTTCCTACCGGTACCGCCGGTTGAAGGAGCTCCTGGATCCGCCGGGACCTCGAATGGCCGATGATCACTGGGCCTACCAGCGGGACACCAAGAACGTCATGGCCGAGCGGCTCGCGCCCCTGCTGGCCGCGGCGCTGAAGGGTCACGAGGAGACCCGGGCCATGGGCGAGATCCTGTCCGGCTGGGACTTCCACGACGAGCCGGACCGGGCCGCGCCGACCGTGTTCCACGCGATCTACGAGCGGACCGCCTTTCTCGCCTTCCGGGACGAGCTGGGGGAGGAGGCGGCCGGTCGGATGCTCTCCGTGTGGTACTTCTGGCAGGAGCGTTTTCAGCGGATGATGCTCGAGGGGGGATCGCCCTGGTTCGACGACACGTCGACCCCGGGGATGCGGGAGGACCTCGAGGCCCTGATCGTCCGGGCGGCCATGGACGTCCGGGCCCGGTACGGCCCCGAGCACGGAGAGGACCCCGGGGACTGGAAGTGGGGCGAGGTCCACCAACAGGAGTTCGTGAGCCCGATCCGCCGGGAAGGCGCGGGAAAAGGCCTGGTGGGCGGCGGCTCCCATCCCGCTCCGGGTTCGGTGGAGACCCTGTACCGCGGGTACTACGAGTTCGATGATCCCTTTCAGGTGACGGTGTCCGCCTCCCTCCGCATGGTGGCGGATCTCCACGATCCGGACAAGGTCCTGGCCGTGCTGCCGGGCGGGGTTGCAGGAAGGCTCTTACATCCCCACACCAAGGATCAGATCGAGCCTTTCATGAGCGGCGAAAAGGTCTACTGGTGGTTCAGCGACGAAGCGATTCGAAAGCACGCCGCCGCCGTGCTGGAGCTCCTCCCGGTGGCCGAAGCCCGATGACCCTGCTTTGGCGATCCCTGGTCCTGCTCCTGGTGCTCGTTTGTCCGGGCACGGCCTCTGCCGGGCTCTCCCTCTGGTGGGTGGAGCAGAAGGTGGCGTTCCGCTACGACGTGGAGGAGGTTCGGGTGGAGGCGGTGGCGGCGCGGTTGAAGGGCGGGAGTCCACGCCTGCTCTTACTCGACGTCCGTTCGGAGGAGGAGTACGCCGTGAGCCGCATCCAGGGGGCGGTCCGCGTGGACCCCGGTCTCTCGGCGGAGGCCTTCCTGGATCGCCACGGGGACCGCATCGAAGGCAATGCCCTGGTGTTCTACTGCTCCGTGGGGGAGCGGAGCGCCCGGCTCGTGGAGCGCGTGCAGGAACGGGCTTTGGCCGCGGGCGCCCTCTCCGTGGCGAACCTGCGGGGCGGGCTGTTCCGGTGGTACAATGAAGGCTATCCGGTGGTGAATGCGCAGGGGGAGACCGACGCCGTTCATCCGTACGGGCCGGACTGGGAGCATCTGATCGAGAAGCGGGGTTCGTGAATCCCCCTGCACAACGAAGCCCGCATCACCTGGCGGTAGCCATGCTCCACATCCTGGAAACCATCGTTCCCGTCTTCCTGGTGATCCTCCTCGGCGCCCTGGTCCGCCGGTTCGGGTTTCTCCCGGCGGCCGTGGCCGTTTCCCTGAACCGTCTGGTCTACTACGTGGCCATACCGGCGATGATCTTTCAGGCCCTGGCCACGGCGTCCTTCAGCGCCCAGTTCCGGCCGGAGATCCTGCTGGGGACCCTGGTCCCGTTGGGACTGCTCTTCGCGGCGGCGGTGGTCGTCGGTCGTATCCTGTCGATCCCGCGGCCCGAGATGGGGACGTTCATCCAGACGTCCTTCCACGGAAACCTGGGGTACATCGGGTTCGCCGTGGCGTTTTACCTGCTGGGTGAGGACGGGTTCGCCCGCGCCAGCATCCTGGCGGGGTTTCTGATGTTGCTCCAGAACCTCCTCTCGGTGGTCGCCCTTCAAATGTTCTCGGAGCACACGGCCGGGGGGGCGAGGCTGGGGACCGCGGTAAAGACCGTCTGCGGAAATCCGGTGATCCTGTCCCTGCTGGCGAGCGTGGTCTTCAACCTGTCGGGCCTGGCTTTGCCGGTGATCGCAGGCCGCACCTTGAAGATCGTGAGCGGGATGGCCCTGCCCCTGGCGCTCCTGGTCATCGGGGCCTCCCTTTCCTTCGGACTGGTGCGCATCCAGTTCCGGTACGTGCTGCCTTCGGCCGCCCTCAAGCTCGGGCTGCTTCCCGCGGCCGGCCTCCTGCTGTTCCGCCTGCTGGGCATCCCGGAGGCCGGGTTCCTGCCGGGCTTCATCCTGCTCGCCGCTCCCACCGCCACGGTGAGCTACGTCATGGCGGTGGAGATGGGCGGCTCTCCGGACCAGGCCTCCGCCGCCGTCTCCATGTCCACCCTCCTTTCCTCGGCGACCTACGTGGTCTGGCTGGGGCTCCTCGGGTAGCCGGGTGTCATCGCCATGTTCAACAACGTCATCTACCTGATCGTCGTCCTGCTCGTTTACAACACCGCTCCCGCGGAAGGGCGGGTGGAGCAGCCGGCCCTCTTTGCCTTGCTCGGCCACGTTCTGGGCTGGGCCGCCTTCGCCCTTTACTGCCGCAGGGCATCCCGACGGGCGGTCTGGAGGACGGCGGGGACGCATTCGGGTCGATGGGCGGGAGCCTACCAGGGTCTCGTCATGCAGCTCTCCATCCTGGCGGTTGCGCTCTTCGCCCTGGACGTCCACCTGCTTCACCTGCGTCACTGGCTCCAGTTCATCCCCGGTGCCGACGTCCTTTCCGTGATCCCCGGTACGGTCGCCCTGGCCCTGTTCTTTCTGTACCTGGCCACCCTCTGGTTCTTCGCCTCCCCCGTGTACGCCCTGGCCTACGGCCCGGTCGAGAACCGCAGGGCCTTCATCGCGGGGAACCTCCGGTTGAACGCCCCCATCGTCTTTCCCTGGATCGCGTTGACCCTCCTGTTCGATCTCATGGCGCTGACCCCCTGGGCGGGTCCGGGCACCTTTCTGGATCGAACCGAAGGGCAGATGCTTCTCATCGCGGTGTTCCTGCTGATCCTCATGACCTTCATGCCCCGCTTGATCCAGACATGGTGGGGATGCAGCCCCTTTCCGCGAACCGGGAAGGTGCGGGAGCTGGAGCGCTTTTTCTCCGAGCGCGGGTTCCGCTACCGGGGGATCCTCCGGTGGCCGCTGTTCGAGGGCCGCATGATCACGGCCGGGATCATGGGGATCGTGCCGAGGTACCGTTACATCCTGGTGACGGACGGGCTCATGGACCTGCTGTCGGTCGAGGAGCTCAAGGCGGTCATGGCCCACGAGATGGGTCACGCCCGGTACAAGCACCTCCTGTTCTACGTCCTGTTTTTTCTGGGGTTCATGGTCATCTCCTTCGGGCTGTTCGATATGCTCTACTACCTTCTGGCGACGAGACCGATGTTCATCGAGGCCCTGGAAAGCGGGAGTCCCACCGCCGTGAGGTTGTTCTACCTGAGCCTTTCGATCCCCGTCCTGCTGGCCATGGTGGTCTACTTCCGGTTCCTCATGGGCTTTTTCATGAGGCACTTCGAGCGGCAGGCGGACCTGTTCGCCGCAGAGACCATGGGATCGCCCGATCCGGTGATCCGGTCGCTCGAGCGAATCGCCCTGGCCGGCGGCAAGATCCGGGATCTGCCGAGCTGGCACCACTTCAGCATCCGGGAGCGGGTGGAGTGCCTGGAGCGGGCGGCGTCCGAGCCGGGCCTGCGCAAGCGTCAGGACCGGTTCGTGGGCCTCTCCTTTGCGATCTATCTGTCTGCGATCGTGGGTTTCGGATGGCTCTTGAACTTCAGCGACGTGAAACAGGAGATGGCCTACCGGTTCCTGCAAGGGGCGGTGAGCCGGCAGCTGGAGGAGAGCCCGAACAACGCCCTCCTGTACCGCAACCTGGCCATGATCCGTCACCATCTGGGAGAGCACCGAAAGGCCGTGACCGCTTACGAAAGGGCGCTTTCCATTCGGCCCGACAGCCCGGCCGCCCTCAACAACCTGGCCTGGATCCTGTTGACGGCGCCGGAAGAAGACCTGCGGGATGCGCGCAGGGCCCTCTCGCTCGCCCGGAGGGCGGTGTCCCTGCAGAGGACCGCCCCCTTTCTCGACACCCTGGCCGAGGCGTACCACCAGACCGGGGACCGGGAGAGGGCGGCCCAGGCCATCGAGGAGGCCCTCGATCTGGCCCGGGAACGCCGGTCCTACTACGAGGACCAGCGCGACAAGTTCACGAAAAGTACCCCTTCGGCACGACCGTGATCCCCCGCGGGGTCACGGTGAACCGCTTTCGATCCTCCCGCGGGTTGAACCCGATCTCCGTCCCGTCCGGGATGTCGTTTCCCTTGTCGATGATCGACTTCTTGATCCGGCTTCTGCGGCCCACGGTCACCCCGTCCATGATCACGGACTCGTCCAGCTCCGTCCAGCTTCGAACCACCACGTTGCAGCCGAGCACGCAGTTCCGGACAACACCGCTCACAATGGCGCCCGGCGCCACCAGCGAGTCCAGGGCCTTGCCCACCCGGTAGCCCTCCGCCCGCTCCGTGGCGAAGACGAACTTGGCGGGGGGCGCCTGCACCTGGTTCGTGTGGATGGGCCATCTTCGGCCGTAGAGATTGAAGTAGGGATCCACGCCGGTCAAATCCATGTTGGCGTTCCAGTAGGCGTCCAGGGTCCCGACGTCCCTCCAGTAAGCGGAGTCGCGGGTCCTGCTGTCCAGCCGGAGCTTTCTCACGCCGTCCTCGCCGGTCACGTGCACGAAGTCCTCGATCCGGTTGTTCTTGCGGTAGGGGTAGGCGTAAACCCGGTGCGTCTCCAGCAGCCTCGGAATGATGTCCCCCCCGAAGTCGTCCTCCGTCCACGACCTCAGGGCGTGGACCAGGACCTCCGTCCGAAAGAGATAGATGCCCATGGAGGCCAGGATGCGCCGGGGGTCGCCGGGGATGGTCTCGGGGGCCTCCTTGGGTTTTTCCTGGAACCCTCGGATGCGGAAGTCCGCGTCAGCGACGGCCACACCGAACTGGGAGGCCAGCTCGGTCCCCACCTCCAGGAGGCTGATGGTGACGTCGGCCCGGTTGTCCCGGTGATAGTCCGCAAACCGGTGGAAGTCCATCTTGTAGATGTGGTCGCCCGAGAGGATCAGAACGAGCTCGGGGCTGTATCGTTCGATCAGGTACAGGTTCTGCCGAATGGAGTCCGCGGTGCCCCGGTACCAGTCCGTCCCCGTGCGCTGCTGCGGCGGCACGATCTTCAGGAAGTGGCCGATCTGGCGGCTGAAGATGTTCCAGCCCTCCTCGAGGTGGTCCGTCAGGGACTGGGACTTGTACTGGGGCAGCACGATGATCTTGTAGAGCTGCGAGTTGACACAGTTGCTCAGGGTGAAGTCGATGAGCCGGTAGATGCCTCCGAAGGGGACGGCAGGCTTGCTTCGATCGGCTGTCAGGGGCATGAGGCGCGCCCCGCGGCCGCCGGCCATGACGAAGGCCAGGGTGTCTCGCATGGTCTGTCTCCCTCGTTCTTTGCGGGTCGTTTTCCGGGTCCGGCCCGTCTCGTGCGTCGTGACGACAGGCCGCTTCAGGGGGCGGCGGCAGCCCTCGTGACATGGACGGATCAAGTATAGGGATGAGCCCGGGCGGGTGTCAAGAAGCCCATGGGGGGGCGCCCCGGGTTGCTGGAGAACCGGCGATTTGCACAAAAAAGGGTGCTCGCTGCCCCGATTTCTATGCAGGAAAAGGGACGGCGCACGGAGCGGGGGCGGGAGGAGGGCGAGATCGTTGCCTGATCACGCCGGGATCGGCAGCGCCAGCCTATCGGAATAATGGGTAAATTTTCAAAGCGTGGCCTGGAGGTCGACTCCGTCGGCGGAGGCCGTCTTTTCGGCACGAAAGTTGATCTTGAGGAGACCGCCATTCCGGTCGAAGCGTTTCACAGGATCCACATTCACACGCGCGCCGGAGCCCTTCTCGGGACCGGTGCAAGGAAGGAGATGCAGATGAAGAATCTGAAAAAGGCAGGCATGTGCTGCGTACTGCTGGTTCTGGCCCTCTCGTTCGTCCCGGCGCTCCACGCCGAGGACCCCGTGAAGGTGAGCATCAACGAGGCGACGGTCGAGCAGCTCGCCGAGGTGAAGTTCATCGGACCGGCGATCGCGGAGCGGATCGTTCAGTACCGAAAGGATTCGGGGCCGTTCGGCTCGCTGGAGGACCTCATGAACGTGAAGGGGATCGGGTCCAAGACCTTCGAGAAGATCAAGGACGGACTCACCCTGTAGCGCACGGCCCGCAGGGCGGTTTGTGACCCTGGGGGCGGTTCGGAGCGGGGTGGGGGAAACCGGCGCGATCCATCCGTCGAGGCCGCTTCAACCGGAATGCGCCGACGACGCCGGGTTCCCCCGCCCCCCAGGAGCCCCGCCGCGGCCGACATCTGGCACCCGGCCGCGGCGGGGCGATCTCATTCCATCCGGGTTGACCGTCTCGGATTGCCAACGCACATGACCGCGCCCGGCTTCCGGGGATCCACGTGGATGATGACCCGGTCCATGTCCCTGATCTCGTCCAGAAGGCAGCCTTCCACCTCCTTTGCGATCCGGTGTCCCTGTCCCACGGTCAGTCGTTCGTTCACTCCGACGTGCGCCTCCATCTGGTAGCGTCCGCCCGCGGTCCGCACCCGAAGGTCGTGCACGTCCAGCACACCGTCGGTCTCGCCGATGCAGCGCTCGATCTGATGGATGATCTCCGGGTCGGGTGCGGTGTCCGTGAACTCCCGCAGGGAATTCCGGAGGGCGTCCAGGCCCACCTTCACGATGAAAAAGGACACGAGCAGCGCGGCGTAGGCGTCGAGGATGTGCCAGGCCGGGTGGATGTAGGTTCCGAGCACCCCGAGGAAGACGGCCACCGAGCTGAGCGCGTCCGAACGGTGATGCCAGGCGTTCACGACGATGAGCCGGCTCCGGATCCGCTTTCCAACGGAGGCGGTGTAGCGGTAGAGAAGCTCTTTGCAGGCGATGCTGAGCCCGGCCCCGGCAAGGGCCACCCCGGTGGGGTCATACTCCCGGTGCTCGTGGATGTTGATGCCCGCGTCGACACCGATGTAGACGCCCGTTGCGATCAGCGATACTCCCACCAGGGCCGAGGCCAGGGTTTCGAGGCGGGCGTGCCCGAAGGGATGTCGCTGGTCCGCCTCCTTCCTTCCCATGTGGATGCCCAGGAGGGTCACCCCGTCGGTCAGGAGGTCGGACACGGAGTGGACCGCGTCCGCCATGAGCGCCTGGCTGTGACCGAACCATCCGGCCAGGAACTTGACCAGGACGAGCAGGGCGTTGACCCAGACCCCCGCCAGGGTGACGGACCGCCCGGCGCGGGCCGCCTCGGTTGCGTTTTCCTGCATGGTCGCCCTACAAGGAGAACAAAGGTTCTGAAATCAGGTGGCTCTGGAGCGCCTGACCCGGCTTACACCCATAGCACACCTTCCTTCGGTTGTCACCACAGGGGGCGGCCCGGAAGGCGGAGGCCGGTTTGCGTCGGATTTTGCTATGGTTCCGCACCCTCGGTGTTGGTATGATGGCGGCGTGCGAAACGTCGGGACGCTCCCGTGCGGGTTCCGAATCGCCCGCGACTGGGGCCTGGAGGTGTGCACGCTCTCGGAGACCTGCCAGGGCGTGGTCCAGAGGAAGATCGTCCGGATCGACCTGACGAGCAACGACGACCACAATCACCAGGAGACGCCGCCGGAGGACGCGAGCCGGGGGCTTCACCGGATGGTGGTGGACATCGGAAAGTTCTACCTGAACCACATGCGATCCAGGGGGAAAGGCACCGGGACCTTGAAGCTGCTCTTCGCGGTGAGCGAAATGGTGCCCTATGCCAAAACGGGAGGGCTGGGGGACGTGGCGGGCGCGCTTCCGGAGGCCCTGCTGCGCCGGGGCTGCGACGTGCGCGTCTGTATCCCCTGCTACCGCGTCGTGCGGGAGCGGGCCGGAGAGACGGCGCGTGCGATCGACCGCCTTCGGGTTCCCATGGGCGGGGCCTGGCTGGAGGCCGGAATCCTGGAGATTCGAACCGAACAGGGGGTTCCAGTGTACGCCGTGGAGCGGGAGGACCTGTTCGATCGCCCCAACCTCTACAGGAACGCCGCAGGGGACTACTACGACAACCTGGAGCGGTTCGCCTTCTTCTGCCGGGCCGCCCTGCTGGCCTGCCGCGAGATGGCCTTCGTCCCGGACATCGTCCACTGCCACGACTGGCAGACCGGGCTGATCCCCCCCTCCCTCGGGGCGTTCTTCCCGGAGGCCGGGAGCGTCTTCACCATCCACAACCTGGGCTACCAGGGGTTGTTCCCGGCCGACCGGCTTCCGGCCACCGGCCTGAAGGCGGACCGGTACTTCCATCTCGAGGGGGTCGAGTACTGGGGCGGGATCAGCCTGCTCAAGGCCGGGATCGTGTACGCGGACGCCGTGACCACGGTCAGCCCCACCTACGCGGAGGAGATCCAGACCCCGGAGTTCGGCATGGGACTGGAAGGCGTCCTGCGAAACCGCAGAAACGCCCTCCACGGGATCCTCAACGGCGCGGATTATGCAAGGTGGGACCCCGGGGCGGACCCGTACCTGCCGGCCCGGTATGGTCCGGGGCGCATGGCGGGAAAGACGCAGTGCAAGAAGGCCTTGATCCGGGAGGTGGGCCTCGACGCGCGACTCGAGCAACGGCCCGTCATCGGCGTCGTCTCCAGGCTGGACCGTCAAAAGGGCCTGGACCTCCTGATCGAGGTGCTGGACGACCTGCTCGCCCTGGACGTGGGCCTGGTGGTGCTCGGGACCGGGGACCCGGAGATCGAGGAGGCGCTTGGGGCGGCCGGCGGCCGATTCGCCGGGCGCATGGCGCTGAGGCTCGGCTTCGACGAACCCCTCGCACACCGGATCACCGCGGGCGCGGACCTGTTCCTCGTGCCTTCGCGCTACGAGCCCTGCGGTCTGACCCAGATGCATGCCATGAGATACGGCTCGGTTCCGGTGGTCCGCGCCACCGGGGGGCTCGAGGACACCGTGAGCGCCTGGGATCCGCGGACCGGCAAGGGGAACGGGTTCAAGTTCACCGATGCCTCCCCCGGGGCGCTCCTCGATGCCCTTCGGCAGGCCTTGTCCCTGTACGACCGGCCCGGTTCCTGGGAAGGGCTGCGGACGGCGGCCATGGAGGCCGACTTTTCCTGGGGTGAGTCGGCTGATCGTTACGTGACGCTCTTCGAGGACGTCCTTCGGTCGCGGAGGGGTGCCCGTCGAGGGCCGTTTACACGGTGAAGGAGCTGCAACTCAATGGAACGTTTTGTGTGCATTCACGGTCACTTCTACCAGCCTCCGCGTGAGAACCCCTGGCTGGAGGCCATTGAGATCCAGGACGGGGCGGCACCGTACCACGACTGGAACAGGCGCATCACGGCGGAGTGCTACGCCGTGAACGCGGCATCCAGGATCCTGGACGACCAGGACAGGATCCTCCGAATCGTGAACAACTACGAGAAGCTGAGCTTCAACTTCGGCCCCACGCTTCTGTCCTGGCTGGAAGCCCATTCGCCCGCCGTATACCGGGCCGTCCTGGATGCGGACCGGCGCAGCCGAGATCGTTTCTCCGGACACGGTTCCGCTCTGGCCCAGCCCTACAATCACATGATCATGCCCCTCGCCGGCGCCGGGGACAAGGAAACCCAGGTTGTCTGGGGCATTCGCGACTTCGAGCGGAGATTCGAGAGACAGCCCGAGGGGATGTGGCTCCCCGAGACGGCGGTGGACCTGGAGACCCTCGACGTCATGGCGGAGCGGGGAATCCGCTTCACGATTCTGGCCCCCCATCAGATCCGGCGGTGGCGCTCCTCGGCGCGCGGGCAGTGGAGGGATGCGGGCGAGGATCCCGTCGACTCGCGGCAGCCCCATCGGGTTCGGCTTCCTTCCGGACGGGAGATGGCCGTTTTCTTCTACGACGGCGCCGTCTCCAGGGCCGTGGCCTTCGAGCAGCTGCTGTCCAGCGGGGAGGCCCTGGCCGAGAGACTGGCCCGGGGATTTTCCCGGGACGCGAGAACGGCCCAGCTCGTGCACATCGCCACGGACGGGGAGAGCTACGGGCATCATCACCGGTTCGGAGACATGGCACTCGCCTACGCGATTCACACCATCGAGTCCCGCAACCTGGCCCGCATGACCAACTACGGGGAGTTTCTCGACCTGCATCCCCCTGCGCGGGAGGCGGAGATCGCGGAAAACACGTCGTGGAGCTGTGCCCACGGCGTGGAGCGATGGCGGTCGGACTGCGGCTGTCACACGGGGGGCCATTCCGGATGGACCCAGGCCTGGCGGGCCCCCCTCCGCTCCGCCCTGGACGGTTTGCGCGAGGACCTGGCACGTCTGTTCGAGGAGCAGGGCGGGCCTCGGTTCCTGGACCCCTGGGCCGCCAGGAACGGCTACATCGATCTGATTCTGGACCGGTCCGATGAAAGCCGGAACGCCTTTTTCGAGCGGCATGCGGCCGCGCCGGGGGGCGGGTCCGGGCAGGCCGTTTCCCTGAAGCTCCTGGAGATGCAGCGTCATGCCATGCTCATGTACACGAGCTGCGGCTGGTTCTTCGACGACATCTCGGGAATCGAGACCGTGCAGATCCTCCAGTACGCGGCCCGCGCGATCGAGCTGGCCGAGGAGCTGGGAGACCGGGACTGCGGGCCGCGGTTCCTGGAGAGCCTGGCCGCAGCGCGGAGCAACCGGTTGGAGCAGGGGACCGGGCGGGACGTTTACGAGCGGGCGGTGCGGCGGTCCAGGGCCGATCTCCGCAAGGTGGCGGCCCATCATGCCATGTGCCGGCTTTTCCGCAACGGGAACGACCCGGAGGGGCGCTTCTACTGCTACCGGGTCGAAGGCGAGGCCGCGGAAACGTGGCAGGCCGGAAAGGCCTCCCTTCTCCTCGGCCGGGCCCGCTTCCTTTCGGAGATCACGCGGGAAGGAAGGGATCTCTGCTTCGGGGCCCTCCACCTCGGGGATCACAACCTGACCGGCGGCGTCGGCGAACTCGAGGACCCGGAACGATTCGCCGCCGTGGCGGAAGCGTTGGGACGGGTCTTCGACGGTGCGGACTTCCACGAGACGCTGAGACGGTTCGACCGGTGCTTTCCCGAGGGGACCTACGGCCTCAAGTCCCTTTTCCGGGACGAGCAGCGGAGCATTCTGGGCCGCATCCTGGAGGCCACCCTGAATGATGTTGAAGGGGTGTACCGAAGACTGTACGATGACCAGGTTCCCCTGATGCGGTTTCTCATGGACGCCGGAGCCCCGCTTCCCAAGGCCTTGCACGTGGCGGCGGAGTTCGTCCTGCACGCCGAGCTGAAGCGCCGGTTCCAGTCGGAGGAGGTCGATCCCGACGGGATCGAATCGCTCCTGCAGGAGGCCCGCGGGGTCGGGGTGACGTTCGACGCGGAGCCGCTCGAGTTCGCCTTTCGGCGGAGCCTGGAGCGGACGGCGAAGCGCCTCCAGGACGAGCCGGAGGGCGTGGAGTCCCTGGACCGGCTGGATGCGATGCTCTCCCTGCTGGACGAGCTTCCCTTCAGGGTGAACCTTCGGACCGTGCAGAACACCTGCTACGAGCTGAAGGGGGCCCGGTGGTCGAGTGCAAAGGAGAGCGCGGAGGCCGGGAACGAGACGGCCCGGACCTGGGTGGATCTCTTCGGCCGGGTGTGCGAAAAGCTGTGGGTGAGGATCGACTGAGCGCGCGGACCGGTCGTCCAACACGAAACGAGGGGGTTTTGCATCATGGGTGAGAGGCGAAGCGGGATCCTGCTGCACATCACCTCCCTGCCGTCCGGGTTCGGGGTCGGCGACCTGGGTCCGGAGGCCTACGCCTTTGCGGACTTCCTGGAGCGCGCCGGGCAGCGGTTGTGGCAGGTCCTCCCCTTGAACCCCACGGAGCCCGCCTACGGCAGCTCCCCCTACCACAGCATCTCGTCGTTCGCCTTCAACCCGGTCCTGGCGAGCCCGGAAGCGCTGGTCCGGGACGGGCTGATCGATGCCGGAGACCTTCCTTCCCGGGAGGCTTTCTCACAGGGGATCGCCTCTTACGAAGCCGCCGCGGAGGTCCGGAGCCGTCTGTTCTCCATCGCCCACGAGCGCTTCCGGTCATGGGGCGAGGGTGGGGATTACGAGGCATTCTGCACTGGGCACGCGCACTGGCTGGAGGATTTCGCCCTGTTCACCGCGCTGAGAGAACGATTCCAGGGACGACCCTGGACGTCCTGGCCCGCGGACCTGCGCGACCGCGAGCCCGCAGCCCTGGATTCGGCCATGGAGGAGTTGGGTGAGGAGATGGATCGGGTGCGGTTCGTCCAGTATCTCCTCCACAGACAGTGGAAGGCCCTTCGGGTCTACTGCAGGGAACGCGGCGTCGCCCTGATCGGAGACATGCCCATCTACGTGGTTCTCGACAGCGCAGACGTCTGGGTGGCGCCGCATCGCTTCAAGCTGGACGAAAAGAAGCAGCCGGCGGCCGTGGCCGGCGTCCCCCCGGACTACTTCAGCGAGACCGGCCAGCTCTGGGGAAACCCCGTCTACCGGTGGAATGTGTTGAAGGAGGAGGGCTACGACTGGTGGATCCGTCGGATACGGCACAACCTGACCCTGTACGACCGGATTCGGGTGGATCACTTTCGAGGTTTCGTGGGGTACTGGGAGGTTCCCGCCGGTGAGAAGACGGCGATCAACGGCCGATGGGTGGACGCACCGGCGGTCGATTTCTTCGAATCCGTCCTGCGGGTCATTCCAGGCGCCTCCATCATCGCCGAGGACCTCGGCGTCATCACGCCGGATGTGCGGGAAATCATGGATCGTTTCCATTTCCCGGGCATGAAGGTGCTCGTGTTCGCCTTCGGACCGGAGCTGCCCTCCAACCCATACGCCCCCCACAACCACGAGAAGCACTGCGTGGTGTACACGGGCACCCACGACAACAACACGGTCCGGGGCTGGTTCGAGGAAGAGACCACCGAGGGAGATCGAGCCCGCCTTGCATCGTACGTCGGCCATTCGGTATCGGCGGAGACCGTCCACCGGGATCTCGTGCGGCTGGCCCTGGCCTCCGTGGGGGAGACAGCCGTCCTTTCCATGCCCGACGTCCTCGGGCTGGGCGCGGCGCACCGCATGAACACGCCGGCGACGAGGAACGGCAACTGGACCTGGCGGATGACGCCCGGCGCGGCGGACGAGTTTCTGGCCCGCAGCCTCCGGGAGATGTCCGAGCTTTACGGGCGTGCGAGAACATGAATCCCCTGGCCATCATTCAAGACCTTCGCTTCCAGGACGTGCTGGACGTCCTGTTCCTGTCCGTGTTCTCCTACCACCTCTACGTCTGGTTCCGCGGCACCAAGGCCCTCAAGGCCCTCGTGGGGCTCCTGGTGTTCGGCCTCGTGTTCACGGCCGCCCGGGTGTGGGGACTGTTTCTCACCACCTGGGTGTTCCAGATCCTGTGGCAGGTCCTGGTCATCCTGCTCATCATCCTGTTCCAGAAAGAGATCCGCCAGGTCCTCGAGCGGGTCAACCCCCTTCAGACGCTCGGGCTGCACCGCCCTCGAGCCCCCGGGGGCTGGGTGGACAGCGTGGCCGATGCGGCTTTTCTGCTGGCCGGCGCGAAAACGGGGGCGCTCATCGTCCTGGAACGGATCGACCGGGTGGAGGCGCTGGTCACCGAGGGGCACGCCCTCGAGGCGGAGCCCAGCCCCGAGCTCGTGGTCAGCGTCTTCCAGAAGGAGTCGCCCCTGCACGACGGCGCCATGCTGATTCGAAAGGGGCGCGTGACCCAGGTCGCCTGCTACCTGCCCCTGACGGCCGAGTCCGGGCTCCCCGCAGTGTGGGGCACGAGGCACAGGGCCGCGATCGGGCTCAGCGAGCGTTGCGATGCCGCCGTGATCGTCGTTTCCGAGGAGCGGGGGGAGGTCTCGCTGGTGCGGGAGGGAGCGGTGCGGTCCGCGGAGGATCCAGAGACCCTCGTCCGGTGGATCCGGGAGGACGTGGGATCCTCGAGCGCTGGAAGGAGCTGGAAGAAGGACGCCCGACTCCTGGTGACCCGGAACTGGAGGACGAAGGCGGCCGTGCTGGGGGTCGTGTGTGCGGTCTGGCTGGCCCTGGCCGGACAGCAGGACTTCGAGGTGGGCCTCGAGGTCCCGCTGGAGTTGCAGAACCTCCCCGCCGGCCTGACGGTCTCGGACCCGGGCCCTCCGAGGATCCGGGTGCGCGTTCGGGGGCTTCGGAAGGACGCGAGCATCCTCAACGAAAAGAACGTGCGGGCCCTGCTGGACGCCGGCGGCGCGCGCGCGGGCAGCCGGGTCTTTCACCTGTCCAGGGAGAACGTCCGGCTCCCCAACGATCGCGTGTACGTGGTGAAGATCGATCCCCCGCGCATGGAGTTCACCTTCCGAAGGGAAGGGGAGGTGGAGGCGGCAGGAGAGCAAAAGCAATAGAGCCCGGCAACGATTGACGGGTTCGCAAAAACCCGCTCACCCGCCGCTGAAAACGCCATAAGCTATTGATATTTCGAGGGCAGATCTCAAGGTTCAGGGCTTTTTGCGGCTCCATCAACGATTCACACAGGAAAGGATTTATTCATGGCCATTGCACCCATCAGGACCATCGACGTCCGCCCGAAGATCCCGGAGGCCCTCGAGCCGCTGCGGGTCCTGTCCAAAAACCTCTGGTTCGCCTGGGACTACGAAACCGAGGGGCTTTTTCGGCGCATCAATCCCGACCTGTGGCACCAGACCCGCAGGAACCCCGTGGAGTACCTGTGCAGGCTGCGGCAGGAGGACCTGGAGGCGCTGGTCGGGGACGAGGCCTTTCTGGCCCACCAGGAGCGGGTGCAGCAGGAGTTCGAGCGATACACCTCGGCGCGGCCCCATCCCGGCGTTTTCGGGAAGCGTGCGGAGCCCTTTGTGGTGGCCTACTTCACGGCCGAGTGCGGCGTGGCCGACTGCCTTCCGATCTACTCGGGGGGGCTGGGCATCCTTTCGGGGGACCACCTCAAGTCGGCGAGCGACCTGAACCTCCCCGTCGTGGGCGTCTCCCTGGCGTATCAGAAGGGGTACTTCCGGCAGTACCTGACCCAGGACGGCTGGCAGATGGAGACCTACCCGGTGAACCAGTTCAGCACCATGCCCATGGACCGGGTTCGGGACGAGGCGGGCCGTCCGGTCACGGTGTCCGTGGACCTCCGGGAGGAGCGGATCCGTGTGCAGGCCTGGAGCGTCGACATCGGCAGGACGAGGCTCTACCTCCTCGACACGAACCTACCGGAGAACTCCGAGTGGGGCCGGAGCGTCACGTCCCAGCTGTACGGCGGGGACCGCGAGATGAGGATCCGGCAGGAGATCGTCCTCGGGGTCGGAGGGGTCCGCATGCTCAAGGCCGTGGGCGTGCAGCCCGCCGTGTGCCACATGAACGAGGGGCACTCCGCGTTCGCCGGGTTCGAACGTATTCGGCAGCTCCGCGAGGACCACGGCCTGAGCTTCAACGAAGCGCTCGAGTTCGTTCGCATGACCAACGTCTTCACGACCCACACCCCGGTTCCGGCCGGGATCGACACGTTCGACCCCGGGCTCATGCAGCCCTACTTCGACGGGTTCGCCCGGGCCATGGGGATCAGCTTCGACGTCCTGCTGGGGTACGGACGGCAGGAGCCCCGAAATCGCCAGGAGCCTTTCAGCATGGCCGTGCTCGCCCTCAGGCTCTCCAACTGGAACAACGGCGTGAGCCGGCTCCACGGCGAGGTCAGCCGGAAGATGTGGCGGCAGGTCTGGCCCGGGCTCCCGGAGGTGGATCGCCCCATCACCCACATCACGAACGGGGTGCACATCCCCTCGTGGATCTCGAGAGGCATGGCCGAGAACTGCGACCGCTACCTCGGCCCGCGATGGATCGAGGACCCGGACAACGAAAAGGTGTGGGAGCGCGTGGACCAGATCCCCGACACCGAGCTGTGGCGCTCGCACGAGCGGGCGCGCGACCGCCTGGTGTCGTTTGCCAGGCAGAGGCTCAGGCAGCAGCTGGCCAGCCGGGGCCAGAGCAACCGGGACCTGGAGATGGCCTCTGAGGTGCTGAGCAGCGAGGTGCTCACCATCGGTTTCGCGAGGCGTTTCGCCCCGTATAAGCGGGCGCATCTGATCCTGAGGGACATCGCCAGGCTGGAGCGGATCCTGACGAACCGGGAACGACCGGTCCAGATCGTGTTCGCCGGCAAGGCCCATCCCCAGGACGAGGCCGGAAAGCAGCTCATCAAAAGCCTGATCCGGATCACGGCCAAGGAGAACCTCCGGAGGCACATGGTGTTTCTCGAGGACTACGACATGGAGATCGGCCGCCGAATGGTGCAGGGGGTCGATGTGTGGCTGAACACGCCCCGCCGTCCCATGGAGGCCTGCGGGACCAGCGGCATGAAGGCGGCGGCGAACGGGGCCCTCCAGGTGAGCATCCTGGACGGGTGGTGGGACGAGGGCTACGACCGGGAGCTGGGATGGGCCGTGGGCGGCGGAGAGACCTACGACGATCCCGATTTTCAGGATGACCTGGAGAGCCGGACCCTGTACGACATCCTGGAAAAAGACGTAGTCCCGCTTTTTTACGAGCGGGGGCCGGACGGGCTGCCCCGAAGGTGGATCGACATGATGAAGCGCTCCCTGTACCGGCTGTGCCCGGTGTTCAACACCCACCGCATGGTCGAGGAGTACTGGGACCGCTTCTACCTGCCCGCGGCGGAGCGCGGGTTCCAGGTCCGGGAAGACGACTGGTCCGGGCTGCGCAGCCTGGCCCGGTGGCGGGACAAGATCATGTTCAACTGGTCCGGGGTGGCGATTCGGGAGATCCGAATGGAGGAGGTGGAGGGGGTCGAGGTCGGACAGCCCTACACCATCGAGGTGGACGTCCACCTGGGGGAGCTGGAGCCGGAGGATGTGGTGGTGGAGGTCTACGGCGGCCGGGTGGACCCCTCGGGTTGGTTCCTGGACCGGCTCGTCCGGCCCATGACCCTGGCGGAAACCCTGCCCGAAACCGTTTACCGGTACCGCGAGGAGCTCCTGTTCGACGAGGCGGGGCACTTCGGGCTGAACATCCGGATCATCCCGAATCACCCCAACCCCGAGAGCCGCCACGCCATGGGACTCGTGGTCTGGGGGAAGCCGTGAAAACAGGGCGCGGAGCCCCCGGCGTCAGGAGCCCGAGGAGGCGTCCCCGGGGAACTGGACGGTGATCACGGTTCCGCCCGATCGCAGGCACGTCTCCCGATCCGTGCAGGAGGTGCAAAGGCTGATCCGCCCCGGGCAGACGTCCGTCTCCAGGGGGATGTAGCGGCAACGGTTCGAGGAGAGCGAGATCCGGAAGCCGTATCGCTCCGAGAAGATGCGCATGCGGAGGAGGTCGGCCCCTTTCCCCCCTGCGTTGAAGTCGAACGGACGCTTTGACGAGTAGTGCAGGGTGTCCTGGGTGGCGAAGAACCCGCCGAAGATCCTTCTCTGGGCGTCCTCCGTGATGCCCACGCCCCAGTCCCGGACCTCGAGCACGGAACCCTCCCGTTCCTCCCGAAGCCGGATTTCGATGCGCCCCTCGTCGGGCGTGTTCTCCACCGCGTTTCGCACCAGACCGTCCACGATCTTGCGGAGAGGGTCCCTCGGCATGAGCACGACGGCGGGTTCGGCGTCGACGGCGATCTCGACCTCCCGGTGGGCGAAGAGGGGCGCCATGGCCTCCAACCGCTCCCGGACGAAGGCATCGAGGCCGATTCGTTCGGGAGCCAGGTCGCGTTTTCCGTAGAGGGTCTCGATTCTCTTCCGGATGAGGTCGGTGCCTCCCTCCCCACCCGTAGTTTCGGCGACGATGGTCTCCAGGACGTCCGTGCACTGATCCAGGAGGTCGCTGAGAAGGGCCTTCACGTCCGACCGGCGCTGCTGAATGATGTCGTCTACCTGGTCCTGGATGTCCACGATTCGGTTCAGGTTCCGCCGGGCCCGCTCCATGGTGGTTCGCCATCCCTCCACCGGCGCGTCCTCGAGCTTCCTCGACAGGATGTCGAGGCTGCCGACCAGCACGGACACCGGGGTCTTCAGCTCGTGGCTGAGATGGTTGATCGCCTTGTCCTTCGCCCGGTTCAGGCTCCTGACCTCGAGGTAGGAATGCTTCAGCTCCTCCGAGAACCTGGCGTTCTCGATGGAGAGGGCCACGGTCCCCCCGATGAGGCTCAGCAGCTCGATGTCCTTGGTCTCGAAGGTCCCCCGCTTCTTGTTGATGGCGCAAAGCACGCCGATGATCCGGTCGCTGCTCCTCAGGGGTACCTCGATGAAGTTGCGCGTGGTGTATCCCAGCTTGTGGTCGCGCCTCGGGTACAGCCGTTGATCCTCCTTGACGTCCTGGACGATCTGGGGCTCCCCGGTCCGGATCACCCGCCCCGCCGCCACCTCGTCCGGGTCGAAGCGGATGGTTTTCATCCTCTCCTGGACGTCCTTGTCCTCGTAGCAGGCGCCCGGGAAGAACAGCTTTCCATCCTCCTGCTCCAGGAGCCCCACCAGGGCGCCCTCGGCCTCCATCAGCCGCTGAACCTCACCGGCGATGAAGTCCAGCAGCTCCTCCAGGTCCGGGTAGACCGGGAGGGAGCGGCTGATGCGGAGAAGGGTCTCGTTGTTGCGGTAGGCCTCCTTGAGATCTTCGGCGAAGCGGGCGTTTTCCACACTCAAGGCGACGGTTCCGGCGATCATGCCCAGGAGCTCCTCGTCGGCGTCGTCGAACACCCCCTGCTTCTTGTTGATGCCGGCGAGGACCCCGATGGTGCGGTCGCTGCTCTTCAGGGGCACCAGCAGGAGGTTCCTCGTCTCGTATCCGAGCTTGCGGTCCCGCTCGAGGTGGAGTCGATCGTCTCGGGGCACCTGTGGGACGATGAGCGGGGTGCCGGTCTGAATGACCTGTCCGGCCACGAGCTGGTCCAGGGGAAAGCGGAACTCCTTGACCCGGTTGGTGGTCACCGTGTCGTCGTACGCCGCGCCGAGGAAAAAGAGCTCGCGGCTCTCCTCGTCCAGAAGAATGACGAGCGCTCCTTCGCAACCGATCAACTGCTTGACCTCGGCGCTGATGTAGTCCAGAAGCTCCTCGAGGTCGGGATGGGCGGGAAGGGCCATGCTGATGCGAAGCAGGGCCTCGTTGTTTCTGGCGTTCCGTTTCTCCGTGGTGATGTCCCGGAGCATGACCAGCTCCCCGAGGAGGTTTCCCTCGGAGTCCTGGTAGAATGCGGCGCTCAGGACGACGTCCAGGACCCGCCCGTCCCGGGTGAGCCGCTTGGTCTCGTGCCGCATGAGGACGTGCTCTCGAAACAGCCGGTCGATGGCGTCCCGGGTCTCCTGCTCCAGGCCGGGCGGCACATAGGGAATGTTCCGTCCTTTCAGCTCGTTCAGGTCCCATCCGAAGGTATCCGTGAAGGCGGGGTTCAGGTAGAAAACGCGCCCGTCCACCGTAAAGACCACCACCGGGTAGGGGAGAAACTCCAGGAAGCTCCGGAACCGGCGTTCGGACTCCTTCCGTTTCTCCTCCGCGCGCTTCCTCTCGGTGACGTCCTGGAGGGTCTCGATCGCCCCGGTGACGCGACCGTTCTCGTCCCGGATGGGCGAGGCGGTGAAGAACAGCCACTTGCCGTTGTCCCCCAGGGCGGGGAAGAAGTTCTCCGCCTCGTAGGCGCCCTCGATGATGCTCGATTTTTGGACCTTGTCCCCGTAGTACCGCACAAACTCTTCTTCCGCGGCGTCGTCCACGATCAGGTCGGCCATGACGGGCCGCTTTTTTCTGTGGAAGGTCTGCCAGTGGCGTCGGGTGCCGATGAGCTCGGAGGCGGGTATGCCCGTGAGGTTCTCCCAGGCCTTGTTGCAGTGGGTGATCCGGTGATCCGCGTTGATGACGAAGGTGGCGATGGGGGTTCCTTCGACGATCTGGGAGAAGAGCTGCTCGTTGGAGGCGAACGTGTCCCGCGCCGCCAGGAGGGCTTCGTTTTCCACGCTCAGCTCGCGTACGCGCCGCTCGAGATCCTCGTAGGTGGGCTTCTTCGTCATCCGGGAACGCCTCCGGTGGCCGGGCATGCTGGGTGCCGGACCGCACCATCCTACGGCAACGGCCCGGAAATCTCAATCTCCTTTTCGGGACATCTCGGCTTCGACGATTTCGAGCCGGAGATTGACCGCGGGAGATCCGTTTTGCTAAGCTCCGATCGTGATGTCATGCTGAATACGAGACCCGGAGAGTCATGAAGCATAAGGCAAGGCGGGAGCTTCGAGCGCACGGCGTCCGGGCCCTTCTCTCGCGGCACCCCGCGATTCGTCGCTTGAAGAGGGAGCGCTTCCCGACCCAGCACGGCAATCGCTTCTGGTCGTCGAGCTGGGTCCTCATGGACTACCTCGGCCGTTCCGGTCTGCCCCGGGGGTGTCGCGTCATGGACGTGGGCTGCGGGTGGGGGCTGGCGGGGATTTACTGTGCGAAGCGATACGACGCCCGGGTGACCGCCGTGGACACGGACCCGGACGTCTTCGGGTTTCTCCGGCTCCACGCGGACGTCAATCACGTGCGCATCGCCACGCAGCGGAGTGATTTCAGCCGGATCACCACGGCGGCTCTCCGGGAGATCGACTACCTGATCGGGGCCGACATATGCTTCTGGGACTCGCTCGTCCGCCCCATCCACAACCTGGTCCTCAGGGCCCTCCGGGCCGGGGTCAAGGGCGTGTTGATCTCCGATCCCGGGAGGAGCCCCTTCGAGGCCGTGGGGGAGTCGGTTTTGACCCGGCGCGAAGGAGCCGTCCTGACGTGGACGACGTCCACGCCTCGAACCGCTCACGGCCGGATTCTCAGAGTCGGGGACGGGTTTTGCTGACATTGCGTGCGGGTTGGAGACATCCCGTTGCACCCGATCGAAGCCGGTGCTCGAGAAGAGAGGCGAGAGCTCCATGGATGAACTGAACAAGCAGTACCCGTTTCGCTGCATGCTGAGCTTCCGCCCGATGATCGACTGCCTCAGGCGGTCCTTTGTCCAAGCCGGCGGGCACGGCGAGCAGGAGTTGGATGACATTCTCGAGCAGGCCCCGGAGCTGGCCGAGCCTGTTCGGAACCAGGCGGTGCTCAAACGGAGGGCCGCCTTTGTGGAAAGGCTCATGGCTCTGGCGTTCCCCGCCCCGTACTGGGAGAGCGAGCCCGTCGCAGCCGTGGTGCCATTTGTCATGCGCCCCGTGCTCGCTTCACCTCTCTTCCGGAGCCTCTTCCTGGGAACGGACGGGGGGTTCTCCGGACGGCGAAACGTGTCAGAGCCGGACCTCGAGCGGGGACGGGTGATCAGGGCCTATCTCATGATCCTGGACAAGCTTTGCGGCGTCCGCCAGCGATTCGAGTTCCCCCTGATCCACATCGTGCCCGATCCGGAGACAGGACTGGAACGCCACTTCAGAATGGACCTCGATTTCCGGTTCGTGGAAGTCCGGCGCATCGGTTCGGAGAGGTCGGAGCTGGGTGATCATGAACGTGACGAAGTCCTTTCCCATCTGACCGAGCCGGAGCGGCTCCGCGGGATCCTCTCCCCGCAGCAGTTCGAGTTTCACGGCTTCACCCTTTTCAGGGCCGTGGACGTTACGCAGACCGAGATGTTCTCGGCGCTGGAACGGGCACTGGTGGACCAGGAGTCTGTGATATCGAGGGACGGGTTCCTGCGACTCCAGGACCATCTCCGGGTGCTCTTCTGCAGACCGGACCTGATGGCGGGACTGGCGGCTCTCCATGACGACCAGGTCCTGTTGCTCAACACGGGAAGTGATCTCGGAGAAAGCTGCATTTTTCAAGACTCTCGCCACATCCCTGCTGCCGAGTTCGAAGGCAGGGCCTACGAGAGGGCTGTGACCAGCGGAAAGGTGCTTCGGATCCCCGACCTGCTGGAGGAGCCCTGGCCGGAGCACATCAAGCGGGACATCCTCGGTCGAGGGGCCCGCTCTCTGATCGTGGCCCCCCTGTTCTTCAAGGGAGAGTGCATCGGCACCCTGGACCTGGAGGTGCCGGAGCCCGGCGGTTTCGAGGCCATGGACGAGCTCGTTGCGGAGCAGATCCGGCCGATCTTCGCCGTGGCGATCAAGCGTGCCCTGGATGATTTCCACGCCAGAATCGAAGGGGTGATCAAGCAGGAGTGCACGGCGATTCACCCGACGGTGGAGTGGCGCTTCCGGAAGGCGGCCCTCCGCTACCTCGATGAGGCCCGGGCGGGAAACGCTGCAGAACTGGAGCCCATCGTGTTCCCGGACGTGTACCCGCTCTTTGCCACCTCGGACATTCGAGGCTCTGCGGACGTCCGCAACGAGGCCGTGCAGAAGGACCTGGCCGACCAGCTGGATCTGGCCATGAAGGTGCTTCAGGCGGCGCACGAGGAGAAGCCGCTCTTCATCCTGAAAGAGATGGCCGGCCGGGTCCGGGCGACGCGCGAGCGCATCCTCGAGGGTCTGGGATCCAGCGACGAGATCTCCGTCCTGAGGTTCCTCCGGGACGAGGTGGTTCCCGTGTTCGAGCCTCTTTCGGGCATGACCCCTGCGGTCAGGGAGGCGGTTCGCGCGTACCGCGGGGCGGTGGACGATAAGTCCGGAACCGTGTGCCGGCTGAGAAGGGCGTTCGAGGAGAGTGTCACCATGCTCAACGATCGCCTGGCCGCTTACCTGGACCGGGAGGAGTCCGAGGCCCAGGCCCTGTTTCCCCACTACTTCGAAAGACATCGCACCGACGGCGTGGACTACGTGATCTACATGGGTGAGAGCCTGACCGAAGGGGGCGGCTTCTGCGATCTGTACCTCAGGAACATGCGCCTCTGGCAGCTCCGCGTGGCCTGCGGCATGGCCTGGCACACGGAACGGCTGAAGGCGTCGCTCGAGGTCCCGCTGGACACGGCCCACCTGATCCTGGTCCAGAACGCTCCCTTGTCCATCCGATTCCGATACGACGAGAAACGGTTCGACGTGGACGGCGCCTACGACGTGCGCCACGAGATCCTCAAGTCGCGCATCGACAAGGCCGTGATCAAGGGAAGCGGGGAGCGGCTCACGCAGCCCGGAAAGCTGGCCGTGGTCTTCTCCCAGCCGGACGAGGCTCGGGACGTGGAGCGGCACATCGACTTCCTGCGCGGCGAGGGGTTCCTGGCCGGGGAGACGGAGCGCGTGGGCCTGGACAACCTGCCGGGCGTCCAGGGGTTGGAGGCGCTTCGGGTCGCCGTGGATCTGGACTCGCCCGCCCTGGCCGAGGTGGCCGGCCGCGGCTTCGAGTAGGTGCCGGTCCCCCATTTCCCTCCATCGGCTCAATGCCCTCGAACGGAAGCCTCTCGGCCCGCTCCCGGCGCCCCCGCTCCAGGTGCGGACCGCGGTATCCTCTTCGGTCTCTTCAGGA
>CAYVVQ010000041.1:0-20537 GCA_964454455.1 uncultured Desulfobacterales bacterium
CCCAAGCTTTGAGATCTGCCCTTGGGATTTGAGCAGGTTATGGCGTGCCCAGCGGCGGGTGAGCGGGTTTTTGCGAACCCGTCAATCATCATTTCTTGCCGGCGGTGAAGCGGGTTTCCCTGGTGATATGGAGACGCCGTATTTTTGAGTAAAGTGTGGATGGCTTGAGGTCCAGGAGGGCGGCTGCACCGTCCTCACCACTGACCTTTCCGTTGCACCGCTTCAGGGCTGCTATGATGTGGTTCCTTTCCATCCTGCGAAGAGGTGGAAAGGTGGACTCAGCGCTTTCTTCAAAAGCCTGATCCGAACGTGCCAGAAGAGGGGCCTTCAATACCTTCCCACGGCACAGAATGACGCCCCGCTCTATGACGTGCCGTAGCTCGCGCACGTTGCCAGGCCAGTGATAGGCGGTCAGGGCATCCATGTTGGCCCTGCTGATGTCCTGCACTTCCTTGTTCATTTTGGCCGCAAAGTGGTCCAGGAAGTACTGCGCCAGCAAGGGTATGTCCTCACTGCGCTCACGCAAGGGAGGAACCCGGATAGGAAACACATTCAGCCGATAGAAGAGATCTTCCCGGAAAAGCCCTGCCTCAACCATCTTCGCCAAGTCCTGATTGGAGGCGGCGACCAGGCGAAAATCGGCTTGCCGGGGGGTCGATTCGCCCAGACGGGAGAACTGACGCTCTTGGATAACCCTGAGCAGCTTGGCTTGCATGGCGGCTGAGAGGTTCTGGATGTCGTCCAGAAAGAGGGTCCCTTTGTGAGCCAGCTCGAAACGTCCTGGCCGAGCCTTCACAGCACCGGTAAATGCCCCTCGCTCATAGCCGAAAAGCTCTGAGGCAAACAGCTCCTCGGGCAGTGAAGAATCCACCGGAATGAGGGGACCTTCGCAACATTTGCTGCTTCGGTGCACTGAGTGGACGACCAACTCCTTACCAACGCCTGTTTCCCCTAGAATCAGTACCGTGGAGTCGGTGGGGGCCACCTGACGCACGCGAGCGTATACCTCGCGCATGGCAGCGGTTTCTCCCACCATACGCCCGAGATGAAGCGTACCTTCCAGCTCTTGGAGGTATATCCGGTTCTCCTCCTCCAACCGGTCGCGTAAACGGGCGATCTCGTCATAGGCCTGCATGTTGTCCAGGGCCACAGCGACCTGGTTGCTGATGGCCGAGAGCAGGGAAAGGTCTTCTCGATCGAGTCGGGAACCCTTCAGCCCGCTTTCCAGATAGACAACCGCCAGTATGCTATCTCCGAGCATCACAGGGCCGCAAAGGGTCCATCCCGCGCCTTGGCGATCCGGGCCGGTCCGGCTGGAGAGCACTGCGTGGTCGACAACAATTTCCCGCCTGCTTCGGACGGCCTCACGCAACATATGGATGATGGGTTGGAACTTGGGGGAGGCTGTGGTGGATTCATCCAGGTTGCGGCTGGCTACGAGTTCCGGCTCTCCGGAGCTCAGCAGGAAGAAACCGCCGCGCTCCGCGTGGCTCAAGCGTAGGGAGAGGGCGATGATTCGGGACAAGAGCTCCTTGCGGTCGCGGACCGCACCCAGCGTGTTGCCCACCTCAACGACCGTTCGAACCACCAGGTCCTCGCGCCGCTCGGTCGACAGGCAGTGCTTCAGGTCATCCGGGAAAAGAGACTCATCCACCAAGGAAAAGGTCTCCCAGGCATCCGCCAGTAGATGGCTGGCGCTCTCCTGTTCGCCGGACTCGACCCGCAACCTTCCCAGGGCCAGTTGGCTGCGGGCGAGCTCGATGCGAGCACCTGCCCGTTGCAGGTGCTTCAAGCTTTGCTCCAAATCCCCTGTCGCCCGGTATCGATCGCCGTCACGTTTCAACCCGAGTTGGGCCCGGACCCTGAGAGCCACTCCCCGCATATAGATATCCGGGTAGGCCAAGATGCGCTCGATCTCCCGGGCGCAGTTCATTTCCGGGTGTGCGAGCCCTGCTTCCTCCAGTGCCTCCATGTAGTCAAAGTTCCACGGTCCACGCTGATGCAGCATGCCCAGTCGACGAGAGCTGTCGTATGCCCGTTCCTGTAGCCGGAAGCAGCCTTTGAGATCGCCCCGGGCATAAAGGCAGTAAGCCATGGCCGCGTTGGCGGCCCAGGGGATGTAGAGACCCAGTTGCTCCCGGGGTTTGGCGAGCAGAATGTTGAGGACGGCCTCGGCTTCCTCATGCCGGCGGGCCTCGAGGTAGGCCAGCGCCTTCATCAGGCTTCCATAGGTTTTGAGCCCTGGATGATCGGCCGGTCGTGCCTTGTCCATCACAGCATCGATCAGGCCGATGCCTCTGGCGATCTCACCGGTGATCGCGTAGAACCAGCCCAAGCGGGTGCAGGAGCGCAGGGAGTCGCAGTCGGTCGGCAGATCCTCCTGCTGGCCCAGCGCCTGCTCGTACTTTTCCACGGCCTTTGCCACCAGTCCCTGCTGAAACAGCATCTCCGAGGCGGCCAGGGCCGCCCGCAGGCGAAGCTCTTTGTCCTCCTCTTTTCCGCTGAGGCTCCAGGCCTGGTCCAGGTGGCGATTGGCTTGCTCGTATTCGCCTTGCTTGGAGAGGATGACGCCGAAGCTCACCTCCAGCTGTGCAAGCGGGCCCCTGAGGCCCAAACGCTGGCCGAAAAAGCGAGCCAATTCCAATGCGCGTTTCTGTTCCTCGAAGGGTATCAGTTCCTGGTCCGAAGCCAGGAGCTTCGCGGTTGCCCGGACATAGGCTTCCTGAAGACCTTCATCACCCGCGTTTGCTTCCAGGAGGTCGGTGCCCAGGTTGATGTAAATGCGGGCGGCCTCGTGGTTGCCTCCGTCACGGCAGTAGACAGCAGCGTCGAACAAGTCCTCGACCCTTGGCGGCCGAACCCCCGACATCTCATGGACATTGGCCGATGCCAGCCATTTGGCCGGGCCTTCGGGACAGGCTTGCGACAACCAGGTCAACAGCTTTTTCGCTGCTTCCCGGACCGCCGCAGGTTTTGCCTCGTCGAGGAGCCCCCCGATTTCCTCGGCGTCCGGGAAGTAGTAGTAGCCCGGACCGTATTCGGAGGAACCCGAGATGCGGCCCTCGTTGAGTAAAGGTTGGATGGTTCGCAGCACATCCACGGCTGGGGCTTCCGCCAGGACGATCAACTGGTCCAGGCTGACCGGCGGCGGCAGCATGGCGAGGTAAAGCAGTACCCGCTGCTCATGGGGTGAGAGGGAGGAGAGTGCGGCTTGATCTGTAGTCACCGTGTCCATCCTAAGGCGGGCTGACGCCCGCAATGACGAAGGCCTCCCGCTGATGTCCGCTCCGGAAAACCCCGGCCTCCGCCGCCTGCGGGCTCGGTGTGAAAACTTTTTCTTTTTATCCAATAGCACAAATTTATGCATATTCACAATCCCTGCTGATCTTTCCATGGAAGAAAACTAAATGTAACAGTGATTTCAGTGCAATGGGTCCCAGGTTTCTGGCACGACTGTTGCTCCTCTCGAGAAATGCACGAAGATCTTCAGAGAGGAGAAGAAATGGACCCGGAAGGCTTTTTCAAAGAGATCCGCTCCGCCCTCATGGAGGGAAGAAGCGAGACCGTCAGAGAACTGGTGAGTTCATGTCTCGAGGAGGGGCTGCCGCCGCAGACCGTATTGGACGAGGGTCTGGTAGCGGCCATGGCTGTTGTGGGGGAGCGCTTTCGCGACAACGACATGTTCATGCCTGAAGTGATGGTGGCGGCCAGGGCCATGCACGCCGGCCTGGATGTGCTGGACCCTGTGCTGACCGCCAGTAACGCCCGGCCCAAGGGAACGGTGCTTTTGGGCACGGTCAAGGGCGACCTGCACGACATAGGCAAGAACATGGTCAACATGATGTTCCGGGGAGCGGGCTACCGGCTCGTTGACCTGGGGGTTGACGTTCCGCCGGAGACCTTTGTGGGAGCCATCCAGGAGCATCAGCCGGACGTGGTAGGCCTCTCGGCCCTGTTGACCACGACCCTGCCTCAGATGGAGGCCACGATCGAGGCCATTGGAGAAGCGGGCTTGCGGGAAAAGGTGGTTCTCATGGTGGGTGGAGCGCCGGTCAGCGAGTCCTATGCGGAGAAAATCGGCGCCGACGGTTGGGCGGCGGACGCCGTGGGCGCTGTTGAGCAGGCGGGCAGGCTGATGGGTACCCGCAGAGATGATGGCGTCGCAAAAAGCCCTGACCCTTGAGATCTGGCCTGGAAATATCAACAGGTGATGACGTTTCCAGCGGCGGGTGAGCGGGTTTTTTGCGAACCCGTCAAAGATGGCTAAGGAGATTTGCTTTGGCTGAGCTTACCTCGAGAGAGAGGGTGTCCGCGGCCCTTCAGCATCGGGAGGGGGATCGGGTCCCCCTGTTCGCGTTTTCCATGGATCCCAAGTTCGTGTTCGCCTTCGGCGATGGGGATGCGGCCGAGGCCTACGACTACCTGGGAATAGACTGCTTGCCCATCCGGGCTCAGAGCTGGTGCCAGGACATGCCATTGGTGCCTGCGCTGGCGGGCATCGAGGTTCCAGAAGACCACCAGACCGGCGGGGGCGTGTTCGCCGGTTGGAATGGTGTAGACGAGTGCGGCCGCGAGTGGCGAAGAGGCTCCTACGTGGGCGGAGCCCTGAAGGGTTGGGCGGACATCGAACGCTTCATCCCCCCGCTCCGCTTGGAAGAACGAACCCCCCCGGGGTTCATGGAAGGCTTGAAGGACCGCCATCCCGACAAGATGCACGCCCTGTGCATCCACATGGGGCCTTTTGGCCTTACCATGGAGTCCATGGGCTTCGATCATTTCTTCTATACCCTGTTCGATGACCGCAAGCTGATCGTCGAGGTCCTGAATCGCAGGACGGACTGGTTCATAGAGCTCTGCCGATACGAGCAGGAGCTGGGAGCCGACTTCGTCGTGATGGGGGACGACGTGGCTTTCAAGAATTCCACCTTCGTCTCTCCCGAGGACTTTCGAGAGCTGGCTATCCCTTGCTATGAGCGCATCTGCGATGCCTTGGAAGTGCCCGTGATCTGGCATTCGGACGGCTTCGTCGAACCTCTCATCGAGATGGCCCTGGAAGCGGGGATCGTGGGGATGCATGCCCTGGAGCCACTGGCCGGCAACGACTTGGGGCGCGTCAAACAACGCTTCGGCGAGTCGATGGTGTTGTTGGGCAACGTGGACTGTGCAGGCATACTGACCACCACTGATCTCGATGCGGTGCGAGGGGAAGTGGACCGCTGCATGACAGAGGCAAAATCGGGAGGGGGCTATCTGTTGGCCACCAGCAACTCCTTGCATTCCGCGTGTACGGCCGAGGCGGTGCGGGAGATGTACCACTACGCCCGAGATGTTGGAAGGTATGGCTAGAGCATTGCCTTTCTTGGGAATGACCGGGAAAAACCGTATCGATGTGGGTGTCGGAAAGGAGGAGCGACCAATGCAGAGAAAGAGAGGATCGGACAAGGGACTGGACCGCCGGAGCTTCATGAAGACGGCGGGCGCTGCCGGCGTGGGGATGGTGGTTTTCGGAGTACCCAGGCTGTTGCGAGCGGAACCGCCGGTCATCAAGATCGGCCAGGTGGAGCCCGTGACCGGGCCTTTGGCCGTCATCGGCCAAACCATGCGTCGGGCCGGCCAGCTGGCGGTGGAGATGATCAACGAGAAGGGCGGGATCTCCTCCATGGGCGGGGCGAAGCTGGAGCTTGTGCTCGGCGACAGCGAGACGCAACCCACAGTGGGCCGGCAGGAAGCGGACCGTCTCATCAAGAAAGGTGCCGTGGCACTCACCGGGCCCTTCCAGAGCGGCACGGCTATGGCGATCGCCACCCTCTGCGAGCAGCGCAAGATGCCTTTCGTCATCGACGTGGCGGCCCTGGACGACATCACCCAGAAGGGCTACAAGTACACCTATCGCTGTTTCCCCTCGGTGACCGGTTTCGCCAAGAACATGGCCAGCCACTTGGAAAAAATCTTCGGTGCGTCCGAGGAAAAGCCCAAGCGGGCGGTCTTGACCAATGTCGGGGATGCCTTCGGCCGCGGTCAGTCCGGGACTTTCCTGAAGGTCTACACCGAGGCCAAGATGAAGCCCGAGATTGTGGACCATTTCAGCTATCCTTTGGGTGTGCAGGATCTGTCTTCCCTGGTAGCCAAAGTAAAAGCTGCCAAACCGGACATCCTTTATCCAGTGACCCGTCCCGGGGACTCCGGTCTTCTGGTGCGAGAGCTTTACAAGCAGCGTGTGCCGCTCATGGCCATCATGTGTCCGGGAGCGCCGGGCTGGACGGAGATCCAGACCCTGAAGGACTTGGGAAAGCTGGTTTACTACGCATTCAATAACACCATCTGGCCCAATCCCGAAAGCCAAGTCTACCAATCGGCCACCAAAATCTATCGGCAGCGGCACGGCATGAACATCGACTCCAACTCGGGCTATGCGTTTATGGCGGTGCAGGTGGTGGCAGACGCTTTGGAACGGGCCGGTTCCACGAAGCCCGACGACTTGTTGGCGGCTCTGAACAAGACCGACTTCGCGGGTCATCCCATGGTCGGCGGGCCTGTAAAGTTTGCGCCCAACGGCGACAACGTGAACGCCATGACCCCCATGCTCCAAGTTCACCCTGAGACGGATGCACACGAGCGGGTCAAGGTGGTGCTGCCCGAGCAGTTCGCTCAAGCCGACTGGGTCTTCCCCACGCCACCGCTTTGGGAGCGCTGATAGACAGCCATGGACTGGAACCTGGCCGCACAGCTCGTGATTCAGGGGCTCCTTATGGGAGGCGTTTACGGCCTCATCGCATTGGGCCTGTCGTTGATCTTCGGGGTTATGGGGGTGATCAACTTCGCCCATGGTCCGATGATCGTGATTGGTATGTATGTCGCTTATTGGATCTTGGTGCTTGTGGGTATCGATCCCTACTTGGCACTGCCTCTGACCGCTTTTGCGATGTTCTTGCTTGGCTACGCGGTCCAGTCTTCGGTCGTGAACAGGGTGTTGGATTTTCCACAGGCCATGCAGGTCGTGCCCCTGGTCTCGGTGGGCCTGGTGCTGGAGAACCTGGCGCTTCTCATGTGGGGCCCTGATCCCCGGAGCCCCCAGACCTACCTCGGGCTTTCGTCGGTACAGATGGGGCAGATATCACTGGACGTCTCCAGGCTGCTCGCATTCGTCCTCGCCATCCTCATTACCCTCGCCATCTTCTGCTTCCTGAAAATGAGCGATCTCGGCAAGTCCATCCGAGCCTGCGCGGACAATCGCGAGGGGGCACAGGTGATCGGACTGAAAGTGGACCGAATCAACAACCTCGCCTTCGGCCTGGGCGCGGGGACCACCGGCGCGGCCGGGGCATTGCTCTTGCCCTTGATGCCGGTGTCACCCTACCTGGGCCATGATTTCACCCTCATCGCCTTCGTCATCGTCATCCTGGGGGGTATGGGTAACCTGGTGGGCGCGCTCTTGGGTGGCCTCATCCTGGGGGTGGCCGAGTCAGCCTCGACCCTTTTTCTGCCGGCCACGCTCAAGCATGCGGTCGGTTTCGGGTTTCTGATCATCATCATGTTGTTCAGACCCCAAGGCCTCTTGGGTGGGAAATCATGACGCGCCTTTACGCACTGCTTGCGATCATTCTAGCGCTTTTGATGGCCGCCCCGCTGTTTCTGGACGAGTATTTCCTGGGAATACTCATCATGGTCTTCTTCTACGCGTACCTGGGGCAGTGCTGGAACATTCTGACCGGCTACACGGGGCACATCTCCCTGGGACACGCCCTCTATGTGGGTCTGGGGGCCTACACCTCGACCTACCTGGCGGCCGGCTTTGGCATGAGCCCGTGGTTGGGAATGATGCTGGGAGGTTTGATCGCCTCTATTGTTGCTCTTTTCATGGGCTATTTAGGCTTTAGATTTGGATTGAGAGGGGTTTATTTTGTCATTTTAACCATTTCATTTGCAGAAATTGGGCGTTTACTGATTTCTCATATGGAATTTTTAGGGGGTTTTTCTGGAATTTTTATAGATTACAACCCTTCTTTATTGAACTTTCAGTTCAGTGGCAATTTGCCTTACTACTACCTTGCTCTGGGCTTCATGGTGTTTTCGGTTCTGGTGGTAAGGTTGTTGGAGCTGTCCAAGCCGGGGCGCTGTATGGTCGCCATCCGGGAGGACGAGACCGCGGCTCAAGCCATAGGGGTGGACTCGTTCCGCTACTCCATGTTCGGCCTGGTGTTGAGCGCCTTCATGACGTCGCTGGGGGGCACCTTCTACGCAAACTACATCTACTACATAAAGCCGGACTCGGTGATGGGCATGGGCCTTTCAATAGAGATGATCCTGGGCCCCATTGTCGGAGGCGTAGGCACCGTGCTGGGGCCGGTTCTGGGCTCCTTCATCCTGTCGCCTCTCCGCGAGGTGACCCGCGCCTATCTTCCGAGTGAAGGCCTGGAGGGCCTCCACCTGATCATCTACGGCGTGCTGGCCATCCTGGTGGTCCTGTTCATGCGCAAAGGCATTATCGTTTACCTGCAGAGGCTTCTGGGACCGGTGTTGAGGTTGAATCGATGAAGGTCCTCAGCGTTGTTCGCATGAGCAAGCGCTTCGGTGGCCTCTTAGCGTTGGACTCGTTGTCCTTCGACCTGCAGGCGGGACAGATCCTCGGCCTCATTGGTCCCAACGGGGCAGGCAAGACCACGGTCTTCAAATGCATAGCCGGCTTCATGCCCCCCGATTCGGGCGAGATGGCATTGGACGGTATGTCCCTGAAGGGACTCAGGCCGGATCAAGTCTGCAAGCTGGGCATGGTGACGACTTTCCAGATCGTGCGGCCTTTTTTGAACATCAAGGTTCTGGACAACGTCATGGTGGGCGCGATGATGGCGGGCGCGGGGGTTGGAGAGGCGCGTCAGCAGGCGAGGGAGATCATCGATTTTGCAGGGTTGAACAACTATACGTCGGCACTGGCAGGTTCCTTGCCCTTACCGCTGCGCAAACGGCTGGAGATGGCCAAGGCCCTCTCTACCAAGCCGCGGGTGCTGCTGTTGGACGAGGTGATGGCAGGGCTCACCCCCACCGAGGTGGACTATCTGATCGATTTGATCCGCCAGGTGCGGGAAAGGGGAGTGAGCGTTCTGCTCATCGAACATGTCATGCAGGGGGTGATGGCCTTGTGTGAGCAGATCGTCGTCATCAACTATGGCAGGAAAATCGCAGAAGGCCGGCCGGAGGAAGTCGTCAAAGAGCCTGCGGTGGTGGAAGCCTACCTGGGGGAGGAATACAGTTGTGCTTGAAATGAGGGGCGCGGACGCCTTCTACGGAGATCTGCAAGCGCTCCGCGGCGTCGGATTGGAAGTTGCCGACGGTGAGATCGTGAGCGTGATCGGCTCCAACGGCGCGGGTAAGACCACGACCCTTCGCGTTGTGTCCGGTCTGCTCCCTCTGGCTCGCGGAACCGTGGTGTTCGATGGGAAAGACATCACTCGGGAGGCTTCGCCGCAAATCGTGGAGATGGGAATCAGCCACGTGCCGGAAGGGAGGCAGCTGTTCTCGTCCCTCACTGTGCGGGAGAATCTGGAGATGGGAGCCCAGTTTCCCAGGACGCGCCGGGAGAGGACGTCAACCATGGCGCAGGTGTTCTCCTACTTCCCCCGTCTCGCCGAGCGAAAGGACCAAAAGGCGGGAACATTGAGCGGGGGTGAGCAGCAGATGGTGGCCATCGGGCGTGGCCTGATGTCGTTACCTCGTCTGCTCATGCTGGATGAACCCTCTCTCGGGCTTGCCCCTTTGATCGTTCGTAAGATCTTCGAGATCATAGAGCTGATCAACCGGGAAGGGACTGCCATTCTGCTGATTGAGCAAAACGTGAAGCACGCCCTGGGGCTTTCCTCCCATGGTTATGTATTGGAGAACGGTGAAGTGGTCATGCGCGGCCCCTCAAACGAACTGGCCACCAACCCCTCAGTATGCGAAACTTACTTGGGGCTCGGCTCATCAGCGGTTCGAAAGGACCCGCATCAGCCCGAAAAAGCGGGCTGATGCGAGGCCCCTTTCGATCACCGCCGCGGTAGAGCCCATCACCCACGTCAGAGACCTTCATCTGTTGCCCTCACACACAGGAAATGTATATGAAAGGTTCGAACTCAAAGACGGTCGGACAACGTTTTGAGGCCATTGTCGGTGGACAATGCCGTAATGATGTGCTGGTTGGAATCTGGAATACGGCTCCTTTTCTCAATGCACGCACCAATGTCCCCCTTAGGGATTACTACTTCGATTCCGAAATCAAGCTTCGTGTTCAGTGCGAGTTCCAAGACATGTTTCCGGATTTTTTTTGCTTTCCAGGAATCTGGGCGGATTACGGAGCGCTTGTAGAGCCTTCAGCCTTCGGCTGCCCGATTCAATGGCCAAATGAGCATGGGGTGCCAATGGCACAGCCCGTTCTGCGCTCCAATGTGGATATCGCCAACCTGAACCCCATTGATCCCAAAACCGCAGGAATGATGCCGCAGGCATTGGAGGAGTATCGATATTTTCATTCTTACATGGATCCAGCATATGCTGATCAATACGGATATCTTAATGGAATTGCCGTATCGTTCGGGCCGGTCGAACTTGCGGCGGTTCTCATGGGGCACGAGTCATTTTTTTTGAATCTTATCAGTGACCGAAATTCAATTCATGAGCTTTTAAAGAAAACAACAGAATCTGTAATTAAATGGCTACGAGCTCATGAGGATGTTAACGGGAAGCTTAGGCGTATCGGGATTGCTGATCATATACCAGGACAAGTCAGTGTAGAACATTTTGAAGAATTTTGGCTTCCATATACTCAGCAAATTGCAAATGCGTTTCCTAATTCAATGTTAATCTACCACAACGAGTATCCAGTTCCTTATCTTGACGCCTTGAGCAAATGTCAGTTTCAGGTTTTCCATTTTGGCGGAGAGCTGACAGCAGCAAAGAAATCATTGGGAGAAAAGATTACATTGATGGGGAATCTCCACCCTGTTCATCTTATGCTGAATGGATCTAGAGAAGATGTGTTCGACGAGGCTCTAAATGTACTCAAGGAAGGCTCTCAAGGGGGGAGATTCCTGCTTTCGACGGCAGGGGGGATCGCGCCTGATACGCCACAAGAAAATCTGGAAGCCATGAGAGAGGCCCTTGCTGCTTTTACTGAAATGGAGCTCTGACGCTGGCTTTCACAACTTGCTTTCGAGATACCGGAGTCAAATATGCTTATAGTGGGCGAATTAATTAATGCCAGCCGCAAGTCTGTAAAGGAAATCATCGAGAAAATGGACAACGATGCGGTGGCCAAGCTCGCCTCCGAACAGAGAATGGCTGGAGCGGATTATATCGATGTCAATGCGGGAATATTCGTTGGCCGGGAGGCCGAATATCTTCAGTGGCTGGTCACTGTGGTGCAAGGCGCAGTCGACGGCCCATGCTGTATCGACAGCCCGGACCCGGTCGCCATCGAGGCTGCCCTGGAAAAGCACGTGGGAAAGGCGATGATCAACTCTATCTCTCTCGAGAAAGAGCGCTGGGAGCATCTTCTTCCTACCGTGGCCGGAGCGGGTTGCAAGGTTGTCGCCTTGTGCATGAGCGACGAGGGCATGCCCGAAACCGGGGACGCCAGGATGTCCATAGCGGAAAGGCTGATCAACGGCCTGGTCAAGAACAACGTTCCCGAGGACGATATTTATGTGGATCCGCTTGTTCAGCCCATCGGAACCAATCACGAATTTGGCCGGGAATTCTTGGACGCGGTCACCCGGATGACCACTGAATTTCCCAATGTGCACACCATGTGCGGGCTATCGAATATTTCGTTCGGCCTGCCAGAGAGGAAGTACCTCAACCAAATCTTCATGACCATGGCCATCGCCCGCGGACTGGACGGGGCGATCACCAATCCTCTGGACAAAACCATGATGGCCGGCATCGTGGCAGCGGAAACCCTGGTCGGGAAAGATCCCTTCTGCATGAAATACCTGAAGGCCTTTCGGGCAGGCTTGCTGACAAGTTGAAGGCGTAGCTTCCATTTCCCGTTGGCAGGGGTCAATGGACGCTCCCGGGTTCCGGCCTCTGGAGCAGCCGGTGCACGGCCGCCGTCCGGTTGGAGACCCCGAGCTTCCGGTAGATGGACCTGAGGTGGTTCTCCACCGTGTGCTCGCTGATGAAGAGCTTCTCGGCGATCTCCGCATTCCTGGCCCCCCGGGCCAGGACCTGAACCACCTCCACCTCCCGCCGGGTGAGGCCCCGGTCCCGCAGGATCCCCTCCAGGCGGGCGACGCGTTCCTCCCCTTCCAGGAACAGCAGGAACAGGGGCCCGCTTTCCGGGTCGTCGGCGAGCCGCAGCCTCAGACGGATCCTCGGCCCGGGTCCGTCTGAGCCGAGATCCACGCGGCCTTCCCGCTCCAGGGGCCCGGTGTGCCGCTCCCGGGCTGCCAGCATCTTCTTGCAGGGGCCTGAGACGGCCTTCTGCAGCGACGTGGCGCCTTCACCGTCCGCTTTCAGGCCGGAGAGCAACCGCTCGGCCTGCCCGTCCGTGTAGACGGGGTTCAGGAACCGATCCAGGACCACGAGCCCTTCCCAGGGCTTTTCCCGGAGGATCGCGGGGAGCACGGACTCCAGGGCACGGCTCTTCTCCGAGGCGAGGGCCCCTTTCAGGGCGCCCGAGAGAAAGGGGGCGGCGGCGAGGGCCCGGCTCTTGTCGCGGGCGGAGAAGCCCCGCGCCCGGCGGCTCCGGAAGAGGGCCACCACGCCCAGCACCTGTTTGTCCGACTTCAAATGGATCGTCATCTGGTGGTGGATGGACTGGGGCCTCAGGAAGTCGTTGTAGTACTCCGTGCGGGTGAGCTCCCGGAACGGGACGATGTCCTCCGTGGTGAGGACGTCCAGGACGCCATGCGGTTTCTGTGAGGCAAAGATCCGGTAGAACGGATCGATCCGCCAGTAGTACCGCCGGTAGTGGTGAAGGGCCCCGTTGTCGATGCCGCGCTGGACGATCCGCATGAAGCTCACGGGCTTGTCCGGGGACTCGGCCATGAAGAAGTTCCCCTTCTCCGCCCCCAGGTGCCTCTCGAAGAAGAGCAGGCTCTCCCGCCGCACCTCGTCCACGTCGTCCAGCGTGAAGAGGTCCCGGCAGAAGGCGTGAAGGATCCGGTGATCTCCGGCGGTCCGGTTCGACGAGACCATGGCGCACCTCCTTTTGCCGGACCCCACCATACCACAGATGGTGCGGTTTCCCCAAAAAATGACGGATTCCCGTCATTGTCTCCCCGTGAAAAATCTGCTTAATGCTGTGTGGTGGAGCGGTGGTGAACCTTGACCCGAACCCGAGACGCAAAGGAGGGCGAGATGAACGGCCAGAACGACATCCTCGAGGCGTTGTACCGCCGCATGATCCTCGTGCGGTTCATGGAGGAGACCCACGACAGGCTCCTCAAGGAGGGAAAGATCCAGCTGATGGGTCACTTCGGGACCGGCCAGGAGGCCGTGGCCGTGGGCGTGACCGGCCCCCTCCGGCAGGAGGACATCCTGTTCGGCACCCACCGGGGGGTGGGCGAGTTCATCGGGAAGGGCATGGCCCCCAGGGACATCTGGCTGGAGTACATGGGCAAGAAGGACAGCCCCTGCCACGGGAAGGGCGGGCTCCACCTCTGCGACCGGGAGCACAACATCCCCGGGCTGGTGGCCACCCTGGGCTCGGACTTCTCCATCGCCGTGGGAACGGCCCTGGCCTCCAAGATGAAGGGGACCGACCAGGTGACCCTCTACTTCGTGGGGGAGGGCACCTGCAACCAGGCGGACGCGCACCCGTCCATGTGCATGGCGGCCCTCTGGAAGCTCCCGGTCGTCTTCGCGGTCTGCACCAACCAGTTCTGCGAGCTCTCCTACATGTGCGACCACTACCCCACCGGAGACGTGGCACCGCGGGCCGCCGCCTACGACATCCCCTTCGACATCGTGGACGGACAGGACATCGAGAAGACCTACGAGGCCACGAAGAAAGCGGTGGAGCACGCGCGGGGCGGCAACGGCCCCTACCTGGTGGAGTACAAGACCTACCGCATGGCCACGCACTTCTCCGGGGACCCGGGCACCTACATGAACCGCGACGAGCTCGAGGAGTGGGCCCGGAGGGACCCCATCGACCTCTGCCGGGCCGCGCTCCTGGAGCGCGGGATCCTGTCCGAGGAGAAGGACCGGGAGCTGAGAGACGGGGTCCAGGGCGAGGTGGACGAGGCCGTGGCGGCGGCGTTCGCCGCCCCCGACCCCACGATCGAGGACCTGTTCCAGGACGTCTACTCCGGAGAGGGGGTGATCCAATGAGCAGAACCATCACGTTTTCGCAGGCCCTGAACGAGGCCATGGCCGAGGAGATGCGGCGGGACCCCAGCGTCTTCGTCATGGGGGAGGACGTCCGGGTGAGTGCCTTCGGGCAGACCGCCGGGCTGGTGGACGAGTTCGGCGAGGGGCGCGTCCTCAACACGCCCATCGCGGAGAACGCCATCACCGGGGCGGCCATGGGGGCCGCCATGAGCGGGCTGCGGCCCGTCCTGGAGCTCATGTTCATGGACTTCACCATGCTGGCCATGGACCAGCTCTGCAACAACCTGGGTCAGTGGCGGTACATCACCGGCGGGCAGTACACCGTCCCGCTCACCATCCGGACGGCCTGCGGCGCCGGCATGCGCATGGGCTACGGACACTCCCAGTGCCTCCAGAGCCAGCTGATCCAGGCCCCGGGGCTGATGATCGTGGAGCCGTCCACACCGTACGACGCCAAGGGCCTTCTCAAGGCCGCCATCCGCTCCGACGACCCGGTGATCGTGGTGGAGTCCAAGAAGCTCATCTTCGGCGGGGTGGAGGGCGAGGTGCCCGAGGAGGACTACACCCTGCCCTTCGGGGAGGCGGTGGTCCGAAAGGAGGGCAAGGACGCCACCGTGGTCGCGGTGGGGTTCATGACCTACGAGGCCCTGGGCGCCGCCCAGGCGCTGGCCGAGGAGGGGGTGGACGTGGAGGTGATCGACCTTCGGTCCATCGTGCCCATGGACAAGGAGACCCTGTTCGCGTCCGTGGAGAAGACGGGACGCCTCGTCACCGTGGAGGAAGGCCGCATGCGGGGAGGGATCGGGGCGGAGATCGCGGCCCTGGCCTCGGGGGAGTACTTCTCCCTGCTGAAGGCCCCGGTCCAGCGCGTGGCCGCGCCCATGGTGCCCATCGCGGGAAGCCCGGCTCTGGAGGACCTCTACCTCCCGAACAAGGAGACCATCGTTCGGGCCGTCCAGCGGACCCTTTGACCCGGACGCCCTGCGGGCCCCGCCGGCCGGGGCCCCGCAGGGCCGAACCCCCTTCCCTCAGCGTTCAAGGAGGTCGTCGAAGCCCATGGCAACGGAGATTCGCGTGCCCAAGCTGGGCATGATCCAGTCCGACATCACCGTGATCGAGCTTTCCCGAAGCGACGGGGACGCCGTGGACAAGGACGAGAAGGTCGCGGTCATCGAGACGGCCAAGGTCTCCTACGACGTCTACGCCCCGGCCGCGGGCCGGATCTTCTACCTGAAAAAGGTCAGGGACAAGGTGGCCTCGGGGGACCTCCTGGGCGTGGTGGCCGAGAGCCGGGAGGCCTTCGAGGCGTTCAAGGCCGACCTCGCACCCGAGGAGAAGAAGGCCCCGGAGGCCGCGCCGACCGGGGCGCCGGAAGAGGAGGAGGACGCCTGGGGCGTGACCCTCTCCTTCGAGGAGGAGGGGCCGGCGGAAGCGGGACCCCCTGCGCGCCCCGCCCCTTCCCCTGCACCCGCCCCGCCCCCGGTCAACCTCGAGGGCCGGAAGATCCAGAAGCGCATCCCCTTCCTGGGCATGCGGCGGGCCATTGCGGACAACCTGGTCGCCAGCCTTCAGACCGGCGCCCAGCTGACCATCGTCTCCAAGACGGACATGACCGGGCTCGAGGGGTTCCGAAAGGAGCTCGTCCTGGACTACCCGGACACCAAGATCACCTACGTGGACATGCTGGTCAAGATCCTGGCCGCGGCCCTCGAGGACTACCCCATCGTCAACGCCACCCTGGTGGGGGACGAGATCGTGGTGTGGGACGAAATCCACATGGGGGTGGCCGTGGCCCTGGAGGAAGGGCTGGTGGTGCCGGTGGTGCGGAACGCGGACAAGAAGGGGCTCGGAGCGGTGAGCCGGGAGATCAAGCGGCTCTCCCAGAAGGCCCGGCAGAACGCGCTCGGCCCGGAGGACTACCAGGGGGGGACCTTCACCCTCACCAGCGGCGGCAAGGTGGAGACGGACATCATCACCCCGATCATCAACCCGCCCCAGAGCGCCATTCTGGCCGTGGGGCGGATCGCCCCCCAGCCGGCCGTGCACCGGGGGGAGCTCTGCATCCGGACCCTAACCCACCTCTGCCTGACCCACGACCACCGGATCATCGACGGGGTGCCGGCCTCCCTGTTCCTGGGGCGGGTGAAGGAGATCATCGAGAGCCCGGAGCTCTTCCGGAAGGTGCTGCGCTGAGATGGGCGCCGTGCGAGGAGAACACGCTTCCATGAAGACGGAGAGATGCGATCTGCTGGTGGTGGGCGGCGGTCCGGGCGGCTACACCGCCGCCATGAGGGCGGCGGCGAAGGGCCTTCGCGTGATCCTTGCGGAGAAGGGACCCATGGGCGGCACCTGCCTCAACCGGGGCTGCCTGCCCACCAAGGCCCTGCTCGAGGACACCCTCACCGTCGACCGGGTGAGGCGGGCCCGGTTTCTCAAGGGCGACCTCAAGATCAACCGCGAGCGCATCCTGGAGCGAAAGGCCGCCCTGGTGGCGGAGTCCGTGGCCGGCGTGACCCAGACCGTCCTGGACAAGGGCGTGGTTCTCCTCCAGGGGGAGGCCTCCTTCACGGGTCCGGACCGGATGGTCCTCACGCGGCCCGAGGACGGGCCCCTGGAGGTTCAGGCCCGGAACATCCTCCTCGCCACGGGCTCCAGGCCCGAGTACGGCCCCGGTTTCATCATCGACGGAAAGCGGATCCTGGACACGGACGGTGCCCTGGGCCTGGCGTCCATCCCCCGCTCCGTGGCGATCGTGGGAAGCGGCAACCGGGGGGTGGAGTTCGCCTCGATCTACGCCAACCTCGGGGTCCGGGTCACCCTGGTCGAGAAGGCCAAACGGATCCTCCCCCGGGAGCACCGGTGGGTGTCCGGCCGGTACCGGCAGGTCCTGGGGGTCCGCCGCATTCAGGTCCTGACGCAGACCGAGGCCGTGAGCGCCGAGCCCACCGCCGGCGGAGGCGTCCGGCTGGCCCTGGAATCTACCAAGCAAGCGCAGGACCGCCTGGAGGTCGACCAGGTGCTCCTGACCGGATCGCGCAGGCCCTCGTTCTCCGGCCTGAACCTGGAGGCGGCCGGTCTGGTCCCGAAGAGCGGGCTCCTCGAGCACGGGCCCACTCTGGGGACCGGGCAGAAGGGGATCTACGTGGTGGGCGACGCCGCAGGCGCCCCCTACCTGGCCCACAAGGCCATCGCCCAGGCCATGGTGGCGGTGGACTGCATGCTGGGGAAGGAGGCCTCGGCCGAGTCCCTGGTCGTCCCGAACTGCGTCTACGGCGACCCGGAGGTGGGCTCCGTGGGCGTGAAGGACTACGAGGCCAAGAAGGCCGGGCACAACGTCCGCGTCGGGGAGTTCTACTTCGTCCGCAACGGCCGCGCCGGCACCCTGGGCAAGGACGAGGGCCTCGTGCTCACGGTGAGCGACGCGGACACGGGCCGGGTCCTGGGCATGCACATCCTGGGACCGTCCGCGACCGAGCTGATCTCCCTGGGCGTGATGGCCGTTCGTAACGGGCTCACCATCGATGCCCTGAAGCAGACCGTCCTCCCGCACATGACCCTCTCCGAGGCCGTCTTCGAGTCGGCCGCCGCCACGGACGGCGAAGCCGTCCACCAGTAGACGTTCGAAAACCCCCTCTCACGGGAAGAAGCTCGCGGCGCCGGACATGGCCGATCCCCGGCAATTCCCGTTCGATGCAGGGGGGCCATTGCTCGGTCCATTGAGCGCGATCCATTCTCAGGTCAACATGGGTTCATTTTCATCGAGCCGCGTGATATGATCAGGGCTGTTCCGGCAAGCGAAATGGGCTCCGTCCCGGCGACCCGAGGGTTCCCAAAACGGCGATCCACGCTTTGCTGGAAAATCTCCGATAGTGGCGATAGGGATAGGAGGTCCTGTTCGAAAAGCTCACCTACCAATGCGTCAATTTTGATGGCGTCGTAAAAAGCCCGAAGCCTTGAGATCTGCCCCAGGAATATCAATGGCTTATGGCGTTTCCAGCGGCGGGTGAGCGGGTTTTTGCGAACCCGTCAATTTTGTCGGCTACAATGAAAAGCCAATTCCGAACATGGAGGGAAGAGAATGGCATCATTACAATACAATAACATAAGGGCCAATCTGGCAGGCGATTACCCGCAGATAGATCCCACGGCACTCATTGACCCTTCCGCGCAGATCATTGGTAACGTAAAGATCGATAAAGATGTTTTCATCGGGCCAATGACTGTGATTCGCGCCGACCAGAGGGGGCTGGACGGGAAAGTCGCACCCATTCAAATCGATCAAGAGGTCAATATTCAGGATGGCGTCATTATTCACACCGATCCAGGAGCTTCGGTCATCATCGGTCCCAAGACCTCTGTAGCTCATGGGGCGATCATCCATGGACCGTGCACCATTGGGGAAGAGTGTTTTATCGCTATAAGGGCCTGTCTATACAAGATCACCCTGGAAGATCATGTATGGATTGGCATTGGAGCTGTTGCAAAACTGGTTACATTGCAGTCCTATACCAGAGTGCCTGCAGGTGCTGTTATCCGTGATCGCCCCGAAGTCCTGGCGCTTCGATTGGTTACAGACAAGGAAAGACAGTATATGGAAGAGGTTTGGGCCGCGAATTCTCGCTTGAGGATGGACTATCTGGAACTGCGGGACAAGGTGGAGTCGATCAGATCCACTGCGAAGAAAAAGGGCTGATATCGCGAGCTACGACCGGGAGCTCGGCTTTCACTCCCCGGACCTTCGAGCCCATCCAGGCCGAGAACATCCGCCGGTCCGACGAGGAGCTCACCGCGCTCCGCCCTCGGTCGACGGCCGTGCCGACGTTCTGTCTGATCAGGAGGCGCTGATTCGAGAAGCCGGCGCCTTCTTCTCTTGAGGTCGCGCGGCGGTCCTTCCGGACCCGCTGCGGGTCGAAATCGAGCTACGCGCGCTTTTTCCATGCGCCCCAGCAGGTGATGGGCGCTGCAACGAGAAGCGCCAGACCGGCAAGGCCGAAGAGCGCTCCATAGCCGAACGCTTCCCCCACCAACCCGAGGATCATCGAACCCGAAAACACCCCGAAGTCCAGCCCTCCGGTAAAGATGCCCGTGATCTTACCCCGAACCGCGGGCGGCTCTCCTCTCACGGCCAGGGCATTGAGAGAGGGGAACAGGAAGCCGTGCCCGCTGCCGCAGAGCAGTCCGGAGAGGATGAAGAGGGCGTCGCCGCCGTCCGGCACGAGCAGAAGGAAGCCCATTGAGGTCAGCACGAACGCCGGCGGAACGATCTTCGCCTCCCCCCAGCGATCGGCCAGTTTGCCGCCGAAGACACGGGTGCAGACGGCGGCAAACGAGTAGGAGATGTAGTAGAACGAGATGAGCGCAATCCGCCGCTCTTCCGCAAGCGGGGAGACAAAGGTGTTCGAAGCCGAAAGGCCGAAACCGAACAGGAAGACAAGGAGAGAAACCCACAGATAGCGGGGCTGAAAAAGCATCCTGAAAAACCCGGCCGGCACCGGGATGAATGCTTCGTTCACGGGTTCGGTCACCGGCCGCTGGACGGCGAGCCCCACGGCGCCTGAGGCGGCGGCGCTGATGAAGTAAACCGTATATCCGAAATGCGTCAGGATCGCTTCCGCGATCACGGGACCCACGGCCATGGCGGTCAACCCCGTGATTCCGAAAACGCCGACCCCTTCGTTCAAACGCTCGTGCGGGACGATATCGATGATGAAGGTGAAGACGGCCGTGAAACACAGGGCCAGGCCCACACCGTGAATCACCCGGATGCCGAGCAGCGGGAGGTAATACGACTCCAGGGGACCCTGAAGAAACAGATAGGTCAGCGGCATGACCGTGATGACGATGCAACCCAGTGTGTAGGTCGTCTTTCGGCCCAGGCGGTCGACCATCTCCGATATCCAGGGCCGGCAGAGGATGGAGGCCACCAGAAACGCCGCCATGATCACCCCGATGTCCGCCTTGGAGCCTCCCCTGTCCTTGATAAACAGCGGGAAGAGGAAAAAATGGGCGAAGCTGATCACGATGAAGAAGTTGGCGCCCGACATGCGCACAAAAGGGGAGGTGTATATTCTGGGCACTGGTTCGTTTCCGATCATGTGTGATTGGACGCCGCCGCTTCCGGCCCTCCGCGGCGCAGGCTGACTCGGTCCTTATCCGCAGGATCGGTGAAAAATGCAAGGACGAAAAGAAGAGCAAGCCGCTGACCCAGGCCGCTGATGCGGTCAGGTCGA
>CAYVVQ010000041.1:20637-23218 GCA_964454455.1 uncultured Desulfobacterales bacterium
TGCAGGCGTTCGAGGGCCTGGCGGCCGGGGATGCCCGTTGCGGGGTCCCAGCCGTTCAGCTCGAAGTACTCGTCCAGCATCTCCTGGAGCTCGGACGCCGGTGTGACGTGTCCCGCCATGGGGCCTTCAGCGACCGGCTCGTGCATCATGCGGTAGGGAAGGGCGTCCTTCTCCCGGGTGTACCCCTCCCGGACGTTGAACATGCGCTCGAGGGTAACGACCCGTCTTCCGGCTTCGGACAGGGACGCCTCGGTGGCGTCGGTCCCGGTGGCCAGCCCGTAGAGCCCGGCCATGTGGGGAAATCCGATCACAAAGCTGGCCGAGGAGACGAAGGTGCAGATGCCCAGGCAGTCGTTCATGGCGTAGAGGTTCTCGTGCCAGAGCACGATCTCGGCACGCTTCTCCTTCGTGTTGGGGACGGCCAGGTTCTCGTCCCCGGTGATCTGCTTGATCAGGGCCTTGGCCTCGTCGCTCATGCCGAACTCCGCCATGATCTGGGTCGTGAGGTGGTCGGGGCCGCGGGGGTTCAGCGCAAAGGCGAGGGCGTAGCCTTTGGCCACCCGCGTGTCGCAGGCCGACTGCTCCAGGCCCTTGGACTGAATCGCCCACTTCCAGCTGTCGCCCCCCACGGTCTCCGCGGCTCGCTCGATGCCGTCGGCCAGCAGGTTGCCGAGCCGGCCCTCCCGGGTCGCGATGCGCCCGATCAGCTCCAGCTCGGCTCGGACGTTTCCGAAGGCGAGGTCCATCCCCTCGAGGTCCTTCGCGTCGATCAGCCCCTTCTCGCAGGTCTCCATGGCCCACGCGATGACGTGCCCCACGCTGATGACGTCCATGCCGAAGTCGTTGCAAAGCTCATTGGCCTTCAGCACGGCTTCGGTCTCGGTCGCCCCGCACTGAGCGCCCAGGGACATCACCGCCTCGAGCTCAGGCCCCACGTCGTCCACACTTCCGTACTCCTCGGAGTCGAACTGCACATGCCGGTGGCAGCCCACCTGGCAGGCGTGGCAGGACTTGCGACCTTTGAGATAGCCGGCCTCCTCCACGTGCTGGCCGCTGAGCCTCTCGGCCCCTTCGATCTGTCCCTGGCCGAAGTTCCGGCTCGGCATGAGGCCCGCCGCGTCCAGCCCGGGAATGAACCCCGAGGTCCCGTACATGTGCAGGAAGGTGGCCGTGCCGTCCTCGGCGATTTCCCCCCGAATCTGCTTGCTCAGCGCCTTGAACCCCGCATCGTCTTCGGGGCGCATCGTGGCGTGGCCCCGGACCGCAACGCCCTTGAGCCCCTTGGAGCCCATCACGGCCCCGACACCGCCCCGGCTGGCGAAGTTGTAGCGGGAGACGTTGATGTTGGCGAAGAGCACGCCGTTCTCGCCGGCCGGTCCGATCACCGCGGTCTGGACCTTTGGGTCCTCCAGCGCCTCCTTGAGCCGGGAGTCGGTCTCCCGGGTCCCCTTGCCCCACAGATGGTCCGCGGGGCGGATCTCCGCCTCCCCGTCGTGGATCCAGAGGTAGACCGGGGTCTCGGACGCGCCGGAGATCACCAGATAGTCGAACCCGGCCCGCTTCAGCTCCGCGCCGAAGTGGCCTCCTGCGCTCGATTTCAGGTACAGCCCGGTCGCCGGGCTCTTGGTGGTGACCGTGATGCGGCCGGAGCAGGGGGCCAGGGTGCCGTTCAGGGCCCCGGTGCCGACGATCAGGCGGTTCTCGGGGTCCATGGGGTCCGTCCCCCGGGGGACCCGCTCGTAGAGAAGCTTGGCGTTGATGCCTCGGCCGCCGATATAATCGGCGGCGTCCTCGGCGGGTACGGGTTCTTCCCAGACCCTCCGGGCGGTCAAATCGACGTTGAGAATGGTCTGTTGCGTCGGGCGACGATCCGTCATGGTGGACCTCCAGATGCGCGATAGGGTTAACGACTCGTCCGCCTCCTCACGCCGGTCAAAGGCGTCGGCGTGGAGGCGCCTCCAGGACCGGGCCCCTGAGTGCTTCGGGCGTCACGGACGGCGGGGCGTGCGAGGGTGTTGCGCGTTCAGCTCCCCGTGTTCCTCTCCTTTGGCGGCGGGGCGGGATAGGTGCGTTTGCTGTGACTGAGCGCGTTCCGGTGCAGGGTCAGAAGACAGCCCACGGCCGCCCCGGTGGGGTCGACCACGGGGACCTCGAGGCCGCGCGCGGCCAGGGTCTCCTGCAGCGTCCGGGCCAGCCCGAGCATGCCGGTGCACCCGAGCACGATCCCCTCGGCCCCGTCCTCACGGACCGCCTGTTCCGCCTCCGAGGCCAGGGCGTCCCCGAGGACCGCGGCCTCGGAGAGGTCCAGGACGGCGACGTTCACCCAGCGAACGGACATGACGCATCCCTCCATGCCCTGCTTGCGAATCAGCGCCCGGAACACGGGGAACCCGTTCGGAAGCACCGTGATGATGGAGAACCGGTCCGTCAGGAGGCGGGCCGTGAGCATGGCGGGCTGAAACCCCCCGACCACGGGAATGGAGACCCGCTCCCGGGCCGCGTCCACGCCGGGATCCCCGAAGCAGTCGACGAAGACGGCGTCGAACCCTTCGCGTTCCGCCCGGACCGCCGCCTCCACGAT
>CAYVVQ010000041.1:23318-29141 GCA_964454455.1 uncultured Desulfobacterales bacterium
GATCTTGATTCTCATGGGATCTCGACCCCTCTCTCAGGGTTTTCTTCGAAGGTCTCCGGCCGCCTTCACCCGGAACCTCACCGCGTTCGAAGGGAGATAGGCCAGGGGGATCTCCTCCACCTCCACGACCTCGACCGTTTCCGCCGCGGCCCCGGCCCGTATGGCCTCCTCCCGGGCCGCTTCCTTGATCTTCTCGAGGACCCGCTCTCTTCCCGCGGTCGCCACGTCGAACACGCCGTCCACACCGCCCGAAACCTGGGCGATCGCCGCACCCATGGCGTTGGCGACCTCGTAGTGCTCGGGTTTCATCACCTCGGCGGCCCCGTGCAGGTCGTCGGGCACGAGCACGCTCCCGCCGCCGACCACGACGACCGGTACTTTTCCGGACGAGGTCTTCATGCGGTCGACGGCCTCCTCGATCATGGCGCGGACGACCTGCAGGCTCCCCGTCACCGTCTCCGGATCGACGTCCCGAACCCTCGACGGGTCGCCGAGCTCGAGACGGCCCGCCGCCACCGCCAGGTCCGTGGCCGTGAGCGTGCTTCCGCCGAAGATCCTGCTTTCCGAGTGGAGGTTGTACCCCACGGACCGGGGGCCCACACAGGGCGTGTCCCCCGAGAGGTCCACGACCGATCCGCCCCCGAGGCCGACGGCGATCAGGTCCGGCATTCGGAAGTTGGTCCGGACCCCTCCCATCTCCACGGAGGCGGTGGACTCCCGCGGGAAACCGTTCTTCAGGACCCCCACGTCGGTGGTCGTCCCTCCCACGTCCACGACGATCCCGTCCCGAATCCCGGACAGGTGGGCGGCCCCCCTCAGGGAGTTGGTCGGCCCGGAGGCGATGGTGAGCACGGGGTAGCGCTTCGCGTACTCGATGGACATCAGGGTGCCGTCGTTCTGGGTGATGAACAGGTCCGCTCGAATTCCGTGCGTCTGGAGGACGTGCTCGAAGGAGCCGTAGGCCCGTTCGGCGAGGCTCCGAATCGCAGCGTTCAGGACGGCCGCGTTCTCCCGCTCGATCAGACCCACGCTCCCGATCTCGCTGGAAAGAGTGACCGGGAAGTCGGGTCCCAGGCAGTCGGCGGCCAGCTCCTGAACCCGGGCTTCCTGCTCGTCGTTGACCGGAGCGAACACGCACGAGACGGCGAGAGCCTCGGCCCCCTGACGCCCAAGGGCCTCCAGGGAGCGCAGAATCTCATCGGTGTCCGCGGCGGAGATCAGCGAGCCGTTGTACTCGTACCCCCCCCGGACGATGCGGGACCCGCACGCAACAGCTGCCAGCATGTCCTCGGGCCAGTCGAGAAACGGCGGAATGGCATGTCCCGAGGGGGAGGCGAGCCGCAGGACGCCGACCCGGGCGAGGCCTTTCCGCTCGACCACGGCGTTGGTGGCGTGGGTGGTGCCGAGCATGGCGTCCGCGATGCGGGAAGGAGGGACCGAGGCGTCTCTCAGGACCGCTTCGACGGCCCGGTTGATTCCGGTCGACACGTCCTCGGTGGTCGCCTCCTTGCACTTGGCGCACACCCCGTGGCGTTCGTCCAGGATCACCGCATCCGTGTGGGTTCCGCCCACGTCGATGCCCAGACGGTAGGTCATGAGTCCCGCCTCCCTGCCAGCTCCTCCACCGGCGTGTAGTCCATGTCGTATTGGAAGTACCGCGGCCCCACGTGCGCAAGGCCTTGCTCGCTGCGCCAGAAACGGTCACACGGCATGCCGATGACGACGACCCGCTGGCCGTACTTGAGCCCCTCGGTGGTGATGGGGAACGCCGATTCCCGATCGAGAACGGTGATCAGGTCGGGGGTAACGGCCGCCGGTCGTCCATCTCTTCGGGCGAGCAGGTTCTCGTTCTGAAACTCGATCTCGCACCCCGAGCCCTTGTCCTCGTCCGTCCCCTCGATCAGGACCCGGCCCCGGACAAAGCCCGTGGTGAGGTCCCGGCTGACATCGGTGATCTTCCCGACGAACAGGCGAAAGCCCCGGGTGACCCGCAGGATGGCGGCGACGGGGTCTTCCTCGGACCGGTTGGACAGGAGGATCCGCTTTCCGATCTCCTCGGCCAGCGACAGGGTGCCGCGCACCGCGGACTGCTTGAGGGTGCGACCGTCGACGCAGTAGATGCTGAGCATGGAGGAGAGGCCCATGGCCACGGTGGCCGTTCGGGCCAATACCTCCGACCACTGGTTCGTGACCGTCTCCAGGATCATCCGGTTGCCCTTCTCGTCGCAGAGGACCATGGGGGTCGACGGGACCCCGGCGACGCTGAAGGTGACCATCTGGAGCTCCGGAAACGCCCGGCCCATGCCGTCTGCGTCGACCAGGGGAAGGCCGAGCCGGGCGGCGGTGTAGATGGGGATGCAGGAGTTCAGGCCCCCGGCCTCGATGGAGATCACGCCGTAGGCCGTTCGATCGAGGTGCTTCTCGAGGGCCCGGAAGGCGAGCTCCGGCTCGGAGCCGTTCGGAAGCTTCTCCAGCATCACCGCCGGCGCCCCCATCATGGCGGAGGGGATGATCAGCTCGTCATCGGGCACCTCATCCACGGGAAGCAGCCGGACCGGCCCGTGCTCCCTGATGGCCTGCTTCGCCATCAGTTTTCCGATGTACGGGTCCCCGCCTCCGCCCGAACCGAGGACGGCGGCGCCCACCGCGATGAAATCCACGTCTTGTTCGTCGATTCGGTCCATGCTTCCCCGCTACAATACGTATCTCAGTTGAAAGTCCTTTCCACCCACGACGAAGAACGTCTCGGTGCTCAAGAGGCCGGGGATGTTCTGCAGCTCCTCCTCCAGAAACCGGTTGTAGCTGAAGGCCTCGTTGAACATCACCACCGCCATGATGTCGATTCGACCGCTCACCGTGGCGGCCCCGACCACACCTCTCATGGCGGAGATGTGCTCCAGGGCGCTGCCCACGTCCTGGGGAAGGACCTTGAAGCCGATGAAGGCCGAGTGGTGCCCCTCGATGGCGCCCGGGTCCACCAGGCCGATGATCTGAAGGACACCGCTCTCCAGCATCCGGTTGACCCGGTTGCGGACGGTGTTGGTCGTCAAGCCCACCCGTCCGGCGATGTCGCTGTAGGGCGTCCGGCCGTCCCAGAGGTTCCGGATGATCTCCATGTCGGTGTCGTCGAGCTTCTTCATCATTTCGCCCATCCAGTGTATTTGCATAAAGAATTATATTCAAAGTGTGTAGGTGTCAATAAAATTATCAAAACTTTTTGTAATCGCACAATCGCGTGGCCCGCTTGGTGAGCGGGTGCGGGGATGACCTTCCGGGCCCGCGCCCCGAGGGGCTCGCCCGCATGATCTGTGGGCTCCCGGAAGGCCTTGAGTTCTCCGGGAAAGGGGAGGACCGCACTTCTGGAGATCGGGAGAAGGAAAGCGAGGAGCGAAAACCCGGCGGCAGGGCGCCGCTGACGGCAGGAACCGGGAGGGGCTACAGGACCTCGTCGATCTTCGCGGCCAGGTCCTCCTGGGAGAACGGCTTCTCCAGGAAGCCTTGGGCCCCCTGGTCCAGGATCGCCCGGACCGGCTCTTCCATGTAGTAGCCGCTGCAGGCGATCACCTTGAGGTCGGGGCGCAGGGCGGTGAGCTCCGCATACAGCGTCTTGCCGTCCATGTCCGGCAGCTTGACGTCCAGGAGGACCAGGTCGATCCGCACGTCGCGGTTCCGTCCGTGGCGAAGGGCTTCCTCGCCGGTGCGGGCGGTGAGGACCTCGCAACCCATGTCCTCCAGCATGGCCCGGCTGATCTCCATCACCATGTCGTCGTCCTCCACCAGCAGGACCTTGGCGGTCTGCCTGGCCGGCCCGGGCACTTCCCGGGCGGGGGCTCCCACGGCGGCTTCGGCTGCGGGCAGGAAGACCCGGACGGTGGTCCCCCGGGCCGGTTCGGACTCCACGGCGATCCAGCCCCCGTGGTTCCGGATCACGCCGTAGGCGGCCGCCATGCCCAGTCCCCGCCCCTGGAACTTGGTGGTGAAGAAGGGCTCGAAGATGCGGCTCTGTTCCTTGGCGTCCATGCCCTTGCCGTCGTCCTCGACGGTCATCTGAACGTAGGCGCCGGGCTCCCGGTCCGGCGGCAGGGCGGAGTCCCCGGGGGGCAGGTGGTGGTTGCGGCAGGAGAGGCGGATGCGACCGGCGTCCTCGATGGCCTCGACCGCGTTGAAGACCACCGAGGAGAGGACCGTCTGGAGCTGGGTCTCGTCCGCCTCGACGGGGGACGTGTCCGGTTCGGCGTGCGTTTCCACGCTCACGTCGGACGGCACCAGGTGCCAGACCAGCTCCAGGGTTTGTTCCACGAAGGGTGCGACTGCGATCAGACGTGGCTGGTACCGCCCTCCCCTCGCGTAGGCCAGGAGCTGGCTCGTCAGCCTCGCCAGCCGCTCGGCGGACTCGCGCATGGGCTCGACGTCCTGATGCTTTCCGCGCAACGGGCCTCGTTCCAGGATCTCGATCCGGCCCAGGATGACGGCGAGCGCGTTGTTGAACTGGTGGGCGATCCCGCCGGCCAGGCCGGCGATGGCCTCCATCCGCTGGGCCTCTTGGAGGCGTTTTTGCAAGCGCGCCTTCTCCTCTTCCGCGAGCTTCCTCTGGTGAATGTCGCGGGAGACGCCCAGGACGCCCACGGGCCGTCCGTCCTCGTCGCGCAGGAAGGTCACGGTCGCCTCCACCCAGACGTAGGCCCCGTCCACGTTCCGCTGCTGGATCTCGAAGGTCCGGGATCGCTTCGGATCCAGGTTCTCCCGGCCGTCGCGCTCCAGCTCCTGTCGCAGGGCCGCGGTCACGGCCTCGAAGGAGTCGGGGTGGAGGGCCTCCTCCGCGCTCTGCGCCCCGGCCTCCTCCGGGGAGAGGCCGAGCATTCTCTGGACCGAGGGACTGACGTAGGTGAACCGCAGGGTCCAGGGATCCAGGGTCCAGATGACATCGGTCGCGTTCTCCGCCAGCAGACGGTAGGCCTGCTCGCTCTTCCGGAGGGCGACCTCCGCCCGGGACCGCTCCTCCATCTCCCGGGTGAGCTTTTCCTGCTCCTCGCGCAGCTCCTCCTTGGAGGCGCGCTCCCGCTCGGCCAGCTCGTTCATCCCCCGCACCATGACCGCCGCGGAGATCGCCGTCACCGTGTTCATGAGCAGGAAGGTCCCCCAGGCCACCACGGCCGACAGCGGGGTCGGGAAAGAGGGCCTGTCCGGGGCCAGGCGTCCCGTGGCGGCGAGCCACCCGAAGAGGAACAGGGCCGCGGCGTTGATGAGAAGGGCGACGACGGCGACCCTCCGTCCCAGGAGCAGGCCGGCCATCACGGCAAAGGCGAAGAGGCAGACCGGTCCGCCGGTGAGCAGGCCGAAGTGGACGATGATGTGGGAGCCGATCAAAAAGGTCAGAAGGAGGGTGCAGCCGGCGCGGAGCTCGTAGCTCCATCTCCGAAAGAAGAAGACCGCCAGAGCGGAGCCGTAGAAGGCTGCGATCAGGGCGAGGTACAGCCAGTGGCCCCCGCGAACCGCCATCAGGGTCATGGGGACGAACAACACCAGGGCGACCACCAGACCGACGCCGAGAATCGCCTGGAGGATTTTCTCGCGCCAGTACATCAGGGCCCGCTTGGTGGGGGCGGTCTGCAGACTCATGGTCCCAGGGGGCGTCAGCACCTCCCGGTTCTTCCCGGTCCGGCTGCAGGGGGACGGGCCGATGGGGGGCGGCTTCGCGGCAAAAGGTCTTCGGCGTGGGGGTGCCTTCACGGCACGGCGGTTCTCGTATGATTTGAAAACATCGGGCCGCTTCATGCAAGAAAAAAGGGGGGCTCTCGTGAAGGGAAGCGGAAAATGGGGTCA
>CAYVVQ010000042.1:0-29112 GCA_964454455.1 uncultured Desulfobacterales bacterium
GCTCAAGAACGTGGTCAAGATCGACGCCTGGGACGACAAGGCGTACTTTCAACTGGGCGAGATCTACATGGCCAAGAACGACCTCGGAGAGGCCTACCAGGCCTTTCAGGCGGCCGTCACCACCAACGAGGGGAACCTGGATGCCAGGCTGAAGATCGGGCGGATCCTGCTCCTTGCCCAGCGGGCCCGGGATGCCCGGGAGCAGGCCCGGGAGGTCCTCAAGCGGGAACCCTTTCACATGGGGGCCTCCATGCTTTTGGCGCGGATCTTTCTTCAGGAGGGGGATCTCACATCGGCCAAGGAGTCCCTGGAGCGGGCGATTCCCTGGCACCCGAACCACGTCCCGGCCTGGCTTCTGCTGGGGGATCTCCAGTTGAAACGGAGGGACCTGGAAGAGGCGGACCGGGCCTTTCTCCACGCGGTCTACCTGGACGAATCCCTCAAGCCGCTGGTGGTGGGGGAAGGCGATTACAAGACAGCGCCGGTCCTTGCGAGGCACTACGAGCGGACCCGGGCGTGGGGGCAGGCAGAGGCCATGTACGAGAAGGTGATGGAGGTCCTGCCCGGAGGGAGGATCCCGGCCATGATGGAATACGCCGGCTTTTTCGCCAGGAGGGGCTTGTACGAAAGGGCCCTCGAGGTCATGGAGAGCGCGGCCGAAGAGCGGGAAGACGATCTGGATATCCTGGTGCAGATGGCGAAGCTCCACATGGACTTCGGGCGGTTGGGCCAGGCCGAGGAGACCGCAGACCAGGTGCTGAACCTCTACAAGGACCACCTGGGCGCGCGACTGATCAAGGGACGGCTGCTCCTCGAGAAGAAGGACTATGACGGCGCGTTGAACCACCTGGAGGCGGTGGTCCGGGAGACCCCGGGCCGGGCGGCTGCCCACTATTTTCAGGGCATGGCGCTCATGGGCAAGGGGGAGTTGAAGCAGGCCCAGGCCGCGCTGATCCGTTCCCTGGAGCGGGATCCCGGTCTCCTGGGGGCGAGGCTGCTTCTCGCCAAGATCTACCTCAGGCGCTTTGAAAGGGGGCATGTTTTCCTGGCCAGGGAGCAGCTGGAACGCGTTCTGGAGGCCGTCCCGGATCATCCGGAAGCGCTGATCCTTTACGGAAACCTCCATCTCCGGGAAAACAACCTGGCCGGGGCTGAAACCGTGTTCAGGAAGGTCCTCGAGAGAAGGCCCGAGGATCCTCTTGCCCATGCGCGGCTGGCCACGGTCTATCACCTGATGGGTAGGAATGAGGAAGCGGCGAAGCTGCTCGAGGAGGCGCTGGTCCTGGATCCGGAGAATCTGAACATGATCGGGTTCCTGGTGGACCTGTACATTCGAACCGGGGCCCTGGATAAGGCCCTGGCGCTTTGCCAGGACAAGCGGCCGGCCCAAGGGACGGATGGGGAGCAGGCGATTTTTGAGCAGCTGCTCGGGAAGGTCTTTCTGGCCAAGGGAACGCTGGACCAGGCCGAGGTGCACTTCAAGCAGGCGGTGGCGCTGGATCCGGGGCTTCTTCCGGCGCACCGGGCCCTGACTGAGCTGTACACCAGGAATGGGAGGACGGAGGAACTCATGGCCCATTACCAGGAGGCTCTAAGGGCCGATCCGGAGTTTCTGCCGGGCCACATGATCCTGGGGCTCATTCACGACGAGCAGGGGGCAAAGGAAGCGGCTGTGGAGCACTACCGCAAGGCCTTGGAGATCAGGAGAGATTTCGGGCCGGCTGCAAACAATCTGGCCGTGATCCTGGCAGATCGGGGAGAGGAGCTGGATGAGGCCTTGAAGCTTGCCCTGGTGGCAAGGGAACAGATGCCCGAGGACCCGTACGTCATGGACACGCTGGGCTGGGTATACCATCTTCTGGGCCATACTTGGAAGGCCTTGCCGGAACTCGAAAGGGCGGTTCGCCAGGTCCCGGAGAACCACGTGTTTCATTACCACTTGGGCGTGGCTTCCTATGCGGTTCAGGACCTGGAAAAGGCGAGGGTCCACTTGTCCAAGGCCTTGGAGATGGATTCAGGGTTTGAAGGGGCAGAAGAGGCGCGCCGACTCATTCAAGAGATCGAGGAGGCAGAGAAGAAGGAAGGGGGCGTTGAGTAGATTTGAAGAGGGCAGAACCCGGCCAAGGATCTCTGTTGCGGTTTACCGGTCCGGCGCTTTGCGAGCAAAGCGTTTCACCACCGGGGAAAGGCCCACGAGGCCGAGGCCCAGCAGGAGTAGGGTGGTCGGTTCCGGCACGGGCTGGCCGGTGGGATAGATATATGTGCTACCATTTCCATCCGAATCCAAACCGCCGAGATGGGCCGCAGCAAGGTAGTTGCCGTGCCCGCCACCCACACTGAGTGAATCAAAAAAGGATTTGGCCGAGAACGCGCTTTGTGTAAGAGTATCCGTGTAAGTTATGTTAAATTCTGAATAACTATTTGCAGTGAACGTATTGCTGTCAAAGGCAATTTTTACATCAAAGTTACCGCCTCCATCGGCGTTATCTACATCCAGCGCGGTATAAATGTTATTTTCTTCAACCCCATCTTGATGATCAAATGTCAATTTGGAGGGGTCGAGGCTGAAATTAAAGTACCATGCATGCACAAACTCTTCCCCGGCGTCATTCGGATAAGAATACAGGCCTTCTCCTCCTTCTAGATTTGTAGTCCTCGAATCGAGGGTGAGCGTTATGCTTCCTACTTCACCATTACTGCCGTAATTCTCTTCAAATGTTGCTTTAAGCCAAGGAGGGTTGTTTTTGTGGTAAGGATAAGGTTTGTATTGAATTGGGTCAGTATCCGTATCGTCCGGAAAGACCGCATTGAATAAATATGTGGAAGAGGTATCGGTGTGCACGGTGTCTGCGTAGGCAAGCGGGCAAATCAACAGGCCTAAAAAAAGGAAGGCATATAGACAGGATTGCTTTTTGGCCATTTGTGCTCTCCAAAGGTTTTTACATCTGACTACAAACACGATGCAGCAATATTCGTGCCGTGGATGAGTGCTCGCTTAGAGAAAAAAGGTAGAGATCCCAGGGCCTTAAAGCCTTCAAGGAGAGGCAAATTCAAATGCGAGCAATTCTTTTCCTCGAAATGGAAAAGGCGATTCTATTTTCTGGAAAAAGAATGCACGCTGTTGTCGGTCGATCCCTCGCCAGTCAGCCCCCCTATGATCTTTTCAATCTTTTCCTCAAGCTCGCCAAGCCAATACAACCGGCGCCAAACAAAAGCATGGTCCCAGGTTCAGGGGTAGGGTGGGCTGGTGTGATATAGTCTTGGTAACCGGGTTCACTGCCACCCATTGTTGGGCTGTGGGCGTAATACCAATTGGCAGTATTATAATTGCTGAGATCAGCCGGAATATCATCAATAATCATCTTATCAATGCCATCCGATTCTACCCAACCACCACCTAGAACATTCATGATATCCCACACTGCTTTTTGGGCTTCGCCTTTCAAGTCGTCTAGCGTAGAAGTAGCAGTTAGATGAGCTTCATAATTTAGCCAGTGATCAGCTACCCAAACCGCTTTACGTAGATTATCATAGAAATTTGAACCAAAACAATCTAAACCTGAGGTTATACTAAAAAAATCAACACGTTCGGAAGATTGGGCATGGTCTTCTGATACACAGAATATATCCTCTAGGTCGATTGTGTAATCAAAACTCGATGGTATATTATCCTCACTATTTACAGTACCTTTATAATCAAGATAGTACCCCCTATATGTTGGCTCGCTCCAATTGATGAGTAACGTGCCGCTTCCTACAGGAGTAGGTGTTGCACCGACAATGCAAGGCAAGGTCAATAAAAATACTATAGCAAAAAGAACAGCGCATTTTTTCATTGAGAACTCCTTCACATAGGCTTTTTGTTTCTTTCTCCTGAACATATAGCAAGTACGGTGCCACCTTCCAGGAATCGGCGATTTATTTGGAATAGTGTGGAATGCCAGCAAGTTATGCTTGGTCAGGCTTCCAGTGTGGTCGCGAGGTCGCAGGTGAGAGTAAAAGGTAAGCCCGTATGCCGTGTAAACGCTTGCCACTATATTGTAGGCAACGGGACACCAGATTCCTTGTCCTGGGGGGCTGATTCCTGGTGAAGGATCACCAGATGCAGGGTAAGAGAGCTTGCCGCTCGGCGCTTCAGGTGGCCGTCAAGGCCCGGATTTCGTCCAGCCGACTGCGGCAGGCCTCGGCCCCGGCCGTGGCCAACTCCTGCACCCGGTGAAAGGCGTCCCAGGAGTACTGCTCCACGTCGGGGTAGAGGACCACGTCGGCCTTGTGGGCGAAGTCCCGGGTGGCCTGGCCGTGGATGATGTTCATGGTGCGGGTGAGGACGCTCATGAGGCCGGGGGATCTGGACCGGGTGCGGGAGATGTGGTGCTTTCCCCGTTCCACGCAGACGGCGATGATGGTGTCCGCGCCCTTTTGGAGGAGGACGTCCACGGGGACGGGGTTGAGGAGGCCCCCGTCCAGGAGCCAGCGGCCGTTAAGGCGGGCGGGGTTCATGACGCCGGGGATGGAGAGGCTCGCCCGGACGGCCTCGGCCACGTTGCCCTGGTGGAGGACGATCTCCTCGCCGGTGTGGTAGTCCACGGTGACCACGTAGAAGGGGAGGCGGAGGTCCAGGAAGTCCGCGTCCTGGATCGCCTCGCGGATCATGCGGAGGAGCTTGGCCCCGCGGATGATGCCGCGGAGGGGAAGGGTGTAGTCGAAGATGCGTCTCTGGACCTGAAGCTTGGAGGGGAGGGTGGTCCGGACCAGGTCCAGGGTCTCCTTGCCCGACGCGGAGTGGGCGTAGAGGCACCCGACGAGCGCGCCGATGCTCGTCCCGGCGACCATGTCGATGGGGATGCCTTCCTGTTCGAGCACGCGGAGCACGCCCAGGTGGGCCCATCCCCTTGCGCCTCCGGCGCCCAGGGCCAGGCCCACGCGCACCCCGCCGAGCTCCCGGGCCAGGGCCCGGGGGCCACGAACCGGGTAGCCGGTCTCCTTGTCGATGGCATGGTGGAGGGTGTGGCGGTTGCGGGGCACCCAGATGGCCGGTGCTTCGGGGAGGTTTAAGTGGCTTGCCAGTTGGGCGCGGGCGATCCCCCGCTCCCCGACCAGGTGGCTGACCCCCACCCGCACGTGGTCCCGGCGGTTGCCGCAGATGGCCGCCACCTCGTTCAGCCGGCGCTGCACCTCGACCAGGGCCTCGGGGGTGTTGTTGATGAGCAGGAGGGTGCGGTCGCAGAGGCGCAGGACGCGTTTCCCCACGGGGGTGGCGGGGATCGGGATGTTGAAGAGCACCTTGTCGTAGCGCTGGCGGAGGATGTCCAGGACCAGGGTGAGCTCGGTGTCCAGCTCCTGCCAGTAGCGCCCGTCCCGCACAAAGGGGAGGGTGAAGACGTGGAACCCTTCCGGGTGGGCAAACCATGCGGACTGCAGGGGCTCTCGGTAGCGGGAGGAGAAGGTGTCGAAGAGATCCGGGTAGGGGCAGGCACTCGGTTGGGCCTCGTACCGCTTGGGCCGGTCGGCAGTGTCGCGTTCCAGCTCCACCAGGAGGACGGACTGTCGTGCTTCCCGGGCGATGTGGTAGGCCAGGCTGTAGAGGAAGTGGCTTCGGCCCAGGCCCGGGTGGGTGGCCAGCAGGGCGAAGAGACAGGGGGGCTGTTCGCCGAGGAGCGCATCGGAGCTCTCGGCGAAGCGGTGGGCGTAGAGGCGGCTGAGGTAGAGGCCGAGGCTGGGGTTTTGTCTCAGAAGAAGGTCGAAGCTGATCTTGGTGAAGCGGTACAGGTGGGCGTCCAGGAGGACCCGGATGGTGGCGGAACGGGGCTTTCCGGTGAGAAGCGCCATCTCGCCGAAGAAGTCCCCCCGGTGGAGGGCCGCCACGAAGGCCTCGGATTCCCCGGTGGTGTTGTAGACTCCCACGGATCCGGACTTGACGATGTACATGGCGTCGCCGGCGTCGCCTTCCTCGAACACGGCCTGTCCCTTCTCCAGGAAGATGAGCTCACACTGGCCGGCGATCTCGCGGATCTGCTCCTCGGGGATGGAGGAGAACAGCGGGACGCGGTTCAGAAAGTCGCACAGGTCTTGGAGCTTCCCGTCATTCATCAGGAGCGGGTCCGTGGTCTTCGCTTGACAAAAGGTCGGTGTGGAGAAAAAATGGGACGGTCTTTTCCGGAGAAATGTACTTCAGGGGTTTGAGTCCGTCAAGTTTTTGCGGCATTTCCGGGATCGTCCACGGAGAGGAAAGCGATTGCACAGGTCACTGGGGGATCCCGTGAATAGAGGCCTTCATGCTGCCGGATGAGCTTTCCAAGACCATCCTGGAGTTTCGCGACCGGTACTTTCGCTTCTTTCCCAAGAAGGCCACCGAGCTCGGCAACCACGACTACGACGACAGCCTGGGCAAGTGGAACCGGGAGGGGGTGCGAGAGCGCATCACCTTCCTGCAGCACTACCACGATCTCATCAAGGACTCCCTCGAGATCGACGCCCTCATCCTCAAGAACATCATCGACAGCAACCTGTTCCACCTCAAGGTGGTGAAACCCCACACCCGGCCCGACTTCTTCGTGACCTACGCGCTGGACTCCATCGACCGTCTCATTCACCTGGTGGAGCAGACCGAGGACAGCGAGAGCCGGGCGCAGGTGGTCGATGCGCTGGTCTCCAGGGTGAACGGCTTCCCGGTGCTCTTCGAGCAGAGCAGGGAGTGGCTGCTCCACACCACGCCGGTGAGCCGGAACCTCGCCCTTTACATGGTGGACTTCTTCCAGTCGTTTCTCGAGAACGAGTACCGTTCGTTCATCGGATCGCTGGATCTGGACCGTGCCTTCCGGGAAAAGCTGTTCGGGGTCATCCCCTTCACCATCGAGAGCCTCCGCCGGTTCGCCCACTTCGTGCGGACGCTGGAGGTGATCCCCCTGAACCACCCTTCCCTGAAACGCTCGAAGGTGTTTATCAAGGACCTCTTCCGCCGGAAATACTCTCTCGAGTACAACCCGCAGCTGCTCCTGGAGATCTCCCGGGAGCGGGTGGCCTCGCTCACGCGGGAGATGCAGGGCATCGCGGGGGGCGACATCGCCGCCTACGACGAGGGGATGGTGGAGAGGAACCGGATCCCGTTCTCCTCGAACGGCTTCAACGCGCACCTCATGGCGGGCTTTCGCGAGCGGGCCGAGCGGTTCTTCGACTTCTGCCGGGCCCGCGACCTGATCCCCACCCACCGAATCCCCGAGATCACCTGGACCCCCATCTACCGGCGAAAGAGCTCCCCCCTGGCTTCCTACGTCCCCTGCGGGCCCTACGAGACCTTGCGGAACCAGGGGACCCTCTGGGTCTGCCCGGCCGAGGAGCCGCTCTCCAGGGAAGCCTACCGGGAGAAGCGCCAACTCTACCACGGGCAGATGATGAACAGCCTGGTGGTGCACGAGCTCATCGGGCACCACCTGCAGTTCGACCACGTCCGGGAGGTGGAGCGGGAGGCCTTTCGTCTGTCCAACAACCTCACCTCGGACGAGGGCTTTGCCCTGTACGCGGAGGAGACCTTCACGGAGGAGTACACGCGGGAGCTGGTCGATGCGCAGGAGGCCGCCGACATGCGCTTCTTCCAGAAGAAGGCCGAGCTGATGCGGGCCCATCGCGTGTACGTGGACGTGAGCCTGGCCACGGGGAGGCTCTCCCTGGAGGAGGCGGTTCGCTACTTCTCGGAGAAGAACGGCATGCCCGTGGAGACGGCGCAGGCCGAGTGCGAGAAGTACTACCTGAACCCGGGCATGGCCTCGTCCTACCTGGTGGGGAAGCTGGAGCTGGTGGGGGTGAGGCGGTACCTGGAGGAGAAGTTCGGCGACGGGTTTTCCCTGCCGCTGTTTCACGAGGGGCTGGTCAACTATGGATCCATTCCGATTCCCCTGATCAAGCGGTCCATGCTGGAGCGGTTGTTCCGACTGGAAAACGTCATCCGTTAGCGAAAGGAGGGTCGAGCCATGATTTCGTACGGGAACTTCCGGTTCACCAGGGCGGACACCGACGAGCTCAGGGAGAAGACCTACCGCCTCCGGTACCAGGTGTACGTCGAGGAGTTCGGTTTTGAGAAGGTGGAGGATCACCCCGGCGGAAGAGAGACGGACCCGTTCGAGCCTTACTCCATCCACTTCGCCGCCCTCAATCCGGAAGACGACGTCGTGGGGACCATTCGGCTGATCCTGCACTCGGAGGAGGGGTTTCCCATGGAGCACGCCGTGCGGGTCCAGTTCCCGGGCCCCAAGCCGCCGCCCGAGAGGATTGCCGAGGTCTCCCGGCTGGCTGTGAGCCGCGTGTACAGGCGGCGGCGGGAAGACGGGCAGTACGGTGTCGAGTCCTACCTCAAGAAATCGGAGGGCGGGGTGATGCCGGACCGGGGACCGGTTCCCGAGGAGTACAAAAAGCGGAAGACGCCGGTCATCGTCATGGGCCTGTACCAGATCATGTACCACGAGAGCAAGCGGTTGGGCCTCACCCACTGGTACATGATCACCGAGCAAAAGGTGTTCAACACCTTCAAGCGGTTCGGGTTCCTGTTCTACCCCGTCGGGGAGCCCGTGGAGTATCACGGGTTGCGCACGCCCTACCTGGGCGTGATCGAGGACATGGAAAACAAGGTGATGCGGGAGAACCCCTTCCTGATGAAGCTGGTCCTGAGAGGGCTGGAAAAGGAGTACCACCCCGACTTCAGCCTGTGGGCCCAGATGAGGATGGTGACCACGCTGCCGCACTTCGTTCGAAAAGGGTTCCGCTTCTGGAAGGGACGTCTCCGGTAGGGGGGTGGGGCAGTGGTTGGTCAGCTCGTGGACCTCCCCCAGAGGGAGGCCGTCATCTTGCTGCGATTGTCGGCCTTGCCGTCCCGGAGGTAGAACACCTGGGTGCCGGCGAGGCGTGTGACCGGCCCCTTCCGGGTGTAGAGGACGTGGATGCGGTTCATGACGTGGAGGTCTTCCTCGCCCCCCAGGGGCTCGGGCTGAATGTAGGGCTGAAAGACCACGGGGTTCACCGACCGGAACCGGTGCTCGAGGTAGGGCGGGAGCAGAATGGACCGCAGCTTGTCCCTTGCCGTTTGCGGGAGCGTGGTGTTGAATTGGCTCGTCAGGAACGCATCGGTTTTCCCCACCAGGTGTCGAAGCAGGGCTTCGCACGTCCAGTCCTGTCCCTCCCCGATCGATGATCGAAGCTCCTCCTGAAACCCGCGGTAGCCCCGGGCGAAGCCGGGCGCCTGGAATCGAAGCCGGGCGAGGGCCAGCCCCAGCTGGCGGCAGAGCTCCTGGAGCAGAGGCTGGTCAGCGGCGCCCACGGGGCGTTGGTGCAGGAGCTTCTGGAGGACGCGGTCCACGGGCTTGAACCGGTGGGCTGAGAGCTCCAGGCCGAAGTGAGCCCGTATCGGGTCCCGCAGGGCGCCGTAGAGGTCCGCGCCGGTGAGGGGGGCATCCCGAGGGGTTTGCAAGGCGTCCAGGCACCGGCGCCGGACCTCGGTCCAGCAGGGATCGCCCGGCGGGTCCTCGCCCAGACCCCTTCCCAGCAGGCGCAAGACGGCATCCTTGAGAAACGACTTGATCTCCGGGCGGGTGCGTTCGAGGGCGGTCCGCGCCTTCATGGGGGTCCGGGAGAGGGCCAGGGGCCGCAGGTGATCGAGAAGGAGCGAGTTCGCAAACCGGGTCTCGGGTGATCCGGGATGGGGGGAGGCCACGGCCACGGCCTGTCCTCCGTAGACGCTCCCGATGCCCACCTTGACGACGAGCGGCTCGGCGGTGGCGGGGGGCGGCTCGGGGGGAAGGGCCGGGGGGGGAAGGGGCGCCCGGGCGCAAAACGCGGAAAGCCCTGGCCCAAAGGCGTGCGGGGGGGCGGAGAAGGTCTTTCTGCACCAGAGCAGGGTGGGGGTGAGGCGGGTCTCGAGGGCGTCCCTTTCCTCGGAGGTGAGGTCGAGGTCCCGCCGGAACCGAGGCATTCGCAGAAGCGCCAGGATGACCTTGGAGCGCAGGATCAGGCGGGCCAGGGGGGAGCTGTCCAGGGCCACGGCATTGCGCGCGCAGGCCTGAAGGAGGGGGTGTGCCGGCTCCAGGTCCTCCAGGTGGCAGTCGCAGTAGGCAATGTCGATGGGTTCACGGTCGGCGCGGACCAGCCGCCCGTCCCGCCAGCGAAGCTCCTGCTCGAAGGCCAGCAGGGTCCTCTCACCGGCCCGGCGCATCCGGGAGCAGAGGCTCACGGTGGATCCGTAGAGGTCGTCGTGCTCCAGGAACGCGATGAGGGGGGATGTCTCGGGGGGGCGCCCGTTGGCCCGGCAGTGGCTCTCGTAGGCCCAGTGGATGGCCTCCCGCACCGGAGGAACGGGGTCGGCCTCCACCGGCTGAAGGGCCTCCTCGATTTGTCCGGGCGGGGGAACGTTCCCGGCCACCTCCCTGGACACGAGATACCCTTCGTCCAGCCCGCCCACCGCCCCGACGTTCCACTCGATGCTCCGCCCGGCGATGTGGTCGTCTCCCAGGTGGGCGCCGGCGAGGTCGTCCGTGGTGCGGTAGGCGTCCAACAGGGGGGTCAGGTGCTCCGGCAGGAACCGCACCAGGGAGGCGTGCACGAGTCGCCTGACATTGGAGTGCGGCCTGCGGAACGCGCGGACGATCTTCTCCGCAATGGAGGCGTAGGTGGCTCCCCAGTCGAGCGCCTGACGGTGAAAGCCTTCCGCGTCTTCCGTCCTCACAACGGGAAAGGGGTAGTAGCGCAGAGGCCGTATGGGGTGGCCCGCGTCGGCCCGGCGGGATTCCAGCTTCTCTCGGATCGGAGCAGGGAGATCCGCCGCGGCCCGGTCCAGGGCCTGGTTGGCGAGCTCGGCCTCGGCGGGGCTCGGGGACAGCACGGGCGCGTGCTCGAACACGCGCTCGTCGAGAAGGGCGCGGAAGCGGGCGCGGTCTCCCTCGTGGGTCGGGGCCCGGGTCACACGGCGACACCCCCTTTCGGCTCCTTGGCCTTGAACATGATGATCGAGGGCAGGAAGATGATGTCCCCGAGCAGTGCGGTGAGCATGATGATGGCCGTCAGGATGCCGAAGTTCATGGTGGGGACGAAGTGGCTCAGGACCAGCACGCTGAACCCGATGCAGAGGATCAGGGAGGAGGAGAAGAGGGCCCGGCCCTTGATCAGAAGCACCGTCCGGATGGCCGGGGCGACACGCATGTTCGTGTCCCTTTGCTTCTTGTACTCGGAGAGGAAGTGCATGGTGTCGTCCACTGCGATGCCGATGGCCACTGCGGCGATGATGGCCGTTCCCGTGTCCAGGGCAATGCCCAGCGCCCCCATGATCCCGAAGTTGAGCACGATGGGAAAGGTGTTGGGCACGATGCTCAAAAAACCGATGGAGATGGAGCGCAGGGCAAAAAACATGATCAGGGTGATGACCACCGTGGCCAGCCCCAGGCTGTAGAGCTGGCCCTCGACGAGCGCGTTGATGGTGACCACGTCCTTGAGGGCCCTCCCCGTCACCCGGAATGTCAGCCCTTCCGTCTGGAACTGCTCCCGGATCCGCTCACGGATCTCTTCGATGAGGTCCGCCTGCACCGATGAGGAGTGCACCGAGAGCTGCACCCCGATTCTGGCGTGGTCGTACATGTTGTTGATGACGTTTTCGATGTCGTCCGCGTTGTAGAGGAGGAGGTACTGGGACACCATGGCCTTGGATTCTGGGATTTTGAAATAGTCCGGGTTCTCATCGTGGAAGGATTCGTTCATGTCCTTGATGAAGTCCACGAACGACACCGTGCTGTCGATCCCCGGCAGGCCCTCCAGGTAGGTCTGCAGCTCGTCCAGGACGCGGAGGTTGGCGGGGTCCTTGAACGCGTCCACCCGGTCCCCGGTGACGGAGATGTCCATGGAGTCCACCCCGCCCAGCCGGTTCTCCACGAAATTCATGGCCTTCCTGAGCTCGCTGCTTTTCTTGAAGTAGCCGATGGTGTTCGTCTCCGCCCGGATCTGCATGGCGTACCATCCCGCCAGCAGGATGACGCCCGTGATCAGGGCGGCGGTCACCTTGTGGTTTCGTCGCACGAACAGGAAAACGCGGTTCAGCAGCAGGGTGACGCCCCGTGTGGATTCATAGGACTGATAGATGCGTTCCGGCTTGAACAGGAGAATGAGGGGCGGCAGGAAGAAAAAGGAGAAGAGAAACTCGAAGAACATGCCGGCGGACGCGATCCACGCGAAGTCCCGTATCGGGGGGATTTGGCTGATCCCCTGGGAGAGAAAGCCGATGGCCGTGGTGAGACTCGTGAGAAAGCTGGGCAACACGACCCGCTTCAGGACCCCGGCCAGGGCCTTGCGCCGGTCTCCCCCTGCGTCTGAAAGCGCCCTCTGGTCCATGTGGGAGAAGATGTGCACCGTGTCGCAGAGGGCCAGGGCCATGACCATGGACGGGATGATGCTGGTCACCGTGTTCAGGTTGATGCCCGTGAGCCCCATGAGGCCCATGACCGATCCCACGCAGACCGAGATGTTGGCGATGGCCAGGCCGGTGAGGATGAGGTTGCGGAAAACGAGCCAGATGGCCAGCGTGATGAACAGGTAGGTGATGGGAATGAACCGTGCGACGTCCTCCTTCATGAATCGACTGAGGCTCAGGTTGGTGTACGTCCAGCCTGCGATGTGAAACGAGTCCACCCGGTCCTGGAACTCCGCAAGCACCGCCCGGGTCTTCTCCAGGAGCTTCTGCCGATAATCCCCGTCCTCGGGCAGGTCATAGGCCTCGACAACGATGGCGGCGGTCCTCCCGGTCTCGGAGATCAGGCTGTCCACGTAGAGAGGGTTCCCGAGCGCCTGCGCTCTCAGGGCGTCGAGGGCTTCGGGATCCCGGGGGATCTCCTGGAGGAACTCCCTGACCTCGAAGTAGTCCTGCTCTCCGATGACGTCGTTGACATTGGCGAGGCTGTTGATCTCCTTGGCTTCATCGATGGTCTCGAGCTCTTCGGTGATCTCGGCCAGGAGGGTGAGGTTTTCGTGGGTGAAGATGTTCTCCTCTTCAAAGGCGACGACAAAGAACTCGTCGTTTCCGAAGGTCTCCTTGAACTGCTCGTAGTAGGCAATTTGCGGGTCCTTTTCCAGGGTGAAGTAGTCCACGTTGTTCACGGTCTCGGTCAGGGGGATGAAGGCCATGAACACGAGGGCCATCAGGATGCTCAGGCTGAAAAAGAACCAGGGGTGCTCGGTGACCGTACCGATGCTGAGACGCAGCTTGCGCGTTTCCTGTCGAAGCTCCTCGAGCCTTTCAGCGGCCCCCGCCCGAGCGGGGTCCAGCTTGAGCAACTCCCGGTAATTGCGGATGGCTTCCCTGGGAATCCCCATGGATTCGTGCGTCCGGGCCAGCTTCTCGAGCAGCGTCGGACGCATGGTGCCGGGGAGCTCAGGCTGTTGGATCAGTCGCTGGTAGAGATCCCGGCCCAGTGCGTGTTCCTGGTGGGCGACCAGAAAATCGGCCAGCTGCTCAAAGGTCCGGAGCTCACCGGCCCGGATGGGCTCAGACGCTTCGAGGGATTGAAGGGTGTCGGTCGTCACCCGGCAACCACTCAGCGCGACGGCGAGCCAGAAGACGGCACGGTCGTCTTCGCGGGCTCTTTCCCTGGGGGCCGTATGGGGCGCGGCGTCGCCGCTCTCCAGGTGCGTCTCCAGGGCCTCCAGGTCCTCGAGGCGACCCTGCAGGGTGGACAGCACCTGTTGAGAGGCCTGCTCGGTCTCTGGATGCGGGGATGCCTGGTGTTGTCGCCAGGAGCGCACCTGGTGCAGCAAGGTCTGATAGATTTCTCTCGCTTCCGGGAGGAGCCGGCGATCGGTGTACACGCCGGCGTTTTGGAGGCGGAGTCGGAAGGCGTGGGGATCCAGGGTCGGCCGTTCTCTGTCAGCGGCGGCCACCATCTGTTGGGCATCCGAGATGCGCTTCTCGATGACGCGGAGGTTTTTTTGAGCCGAGGGTCCAGGCTTCTTGCCTTGACGCTGTTTTTCCAGCATCCAGACATGGAGGTCCCGGGCCAGGGCTTCGTAGATGATGATCGCTTCTGAAAAGCGCTCGGAGGAGACGAGCCGGTCGGCTTCGCCCAACCGCTCCTTGAGGGTCCGGGAGAGGTCGCTTGCGGAGGAAGCGTTTTTTTTCGACTCCATCATGTTTGCGGCGACGAGAGCGACATCGGGCGCATGGGCCGGGGTGGGCCTTCAGCAAGGCTTCGTGGAATGAAGAGGTTCACCGCCGCCGGCTCTAGAAATGGTATTGGAAGATGCAGTACACCTCGTCATTGTTGTCATAGAGACCGAGCGTGCTTTCATCCGGCCCCCCCTCGAACTCCACGCCGAGCTGCAACGTCAGGTTCTGCCAGTACTCCAGGGTGGCGTACGGATTGATGTAGTAGTCCTCGCGGGTGAAGTTGTAGAGATATCGAAGGGAGAGCTCCAGCTTGCTGTCCCAGAGCTCCTTGGTCACCGTTCCGTTCACCGTGTGGGTGACGTCGTCGGCGAACAGGAGCCCTTCCTCGAAGTGCCGGATCCACTGCTGGGAGAACTGGAGGTTCGCGTAAAAGGAGCCGGGGCGGCTGTAGTCGGCGCCGACGGCGTAGTGAAAGACGGGCTTGAAGACCTGCTGGAGACGGTCGTTGAGGAAGGAGCGGTCGTCGATGTAGGCCAGGTCGCCGCGGATGCCGAAGTCCCCGAGGGTGGTCTCGAACTCCATCCCGAAGACGTCCTGGCGCTGGTAGTCCAGGTGGATCGGCTGCCCCGTGAGGACGGCAAACCGGGCCAGGTCACTCACCGCGGCCTCATCGGGGTTCTGCACCCGGAACCCCGGGGGCGCGTCGAGGGTCCCGATGGAGGGGATGTCCTCGCGGGTGCGCAAGTAGCTCAGCGCGTAGTCCAGTTTTCGGAAGGTGCCGGAGAACCGGAACCCCAGCTCGCTGTGTTCGAGGTCGTTGGGCGGATCGTTCTCGGCGATGTGAAACGAGCCCACCGAGCTCTCGTAGTGGTCGAAGAGCGCCCAGTCCCGCCCCACCAGGTTCAACTTGGCCTCCTTGAAGATCGGAATGAACAGGGCCTGGAACGTGTACATGCCCTTGAAGAGCTTCAGGTTGGCCATGGGGATGGGGAGCTTCCGCTCCTCCCGGCTGCGCACCAGGCCGTCGCGGAGGTCCTCCGGGTTCACGATGTCCAGGGGGCTGATCTGATCGGTCTTGCCCCAGCGGACGAACTGGTTCCCCAGGGTCAGGTCGTACCAGCCGCGGGAGAGGCGCACGTAGGCCTCGTGGGGGCGGATGTTGGTCTCGTTGTCCCAGTCCCCGCTGTTGTAGTACTGGAACTGGTCCACGTCGACCGAGAGGAGCACGTCCACGCCATGGCCGGGGTCGTAAGCGCCGTAGAGGTGGAGCTCTGCGTGATTGAAACCGTCGTCCTCGAACCGGTTGTCTTCGTTGACGTCGTACGCCATGCGGTTCCAGAGCCTGCCGCTCAGCTCGAAGGGCGATTTTTTCTCCTCCTCGGCCTCGGCCCACGGGACTTCGGCCGCCTCCTCGCCGGGCTCTTCCCCCCACGGGTCTTCGTCGCCGGCCTCTTCCCCGGTGTCCGACCACGGGTCCTCGTCGCTGTCCGTGCTCTGGGCGGTCACCCACGCCGTTGATGCGGCGTGCGCCCGATCGAGAGGCAGATTCGGCTGGAAGAGAAAGCAGAGCAGGGCCAGGAAAAACGGAATGGTCGGGACGGGACGGCGCGAAAGGGGGAGGATGCATTTCATGGGTGCGGGCGACCTCCGTTCGGGATTCATTCGGGGTTTTCCAGATATCTCCTGGTGAAGATCCGATCCGGGATGTTCGTGTTGTACTTGATGGTGTCGGTCTTCATGAGGGTCCGGTGATCGCGGCGGACGTCCCGCATCTCCGACTCCATCACCGTGTGGTAGCCGTCGATCACCTGGATATCCCTGGCGACAAACACTTTTTCCAGGCGTCCTTTCCTGTCGTAGTACTCGGTCTTGACCGGGATGTAGATATCCTTGATCACCCACTGGACCACCTTTCCGTACTGGGTGGATTCGGGGTCCTTGGGGGTGCTCTCCAGGATCCAGCAGTCGTATCCCTGAATCGATTCCGACCCCAGGATCTTGTGATCGTCCTTCTCGACTTTCCGCTTCTGCATGTCCTCGTAGGTGTAGTCCGTGTTCACGAACTGGCTGTCCTTCTGCCGGGAAACGATGCGGCGAACCCTTCGAAGCGCGGGCAGATAGAGGAACTGGTCGTCGTCGGCGTCGGCCTTTTCCCAGGTCAGGAACCCGGTGTCCTCGATGGCTTCCGGGGCGGTGAAGCGCATCAGGCTCTTGGAGAGCTTGCCGAAGTCCTTGGTGGCGCTGATGAGCTTGCGCATGCGCTTGTGACCGCCCTTGTCGATCAGGAGCATCCGGACGATGGCGTAGGAGTCGCTGCCGTCGTCCCGGGTGTACATTCTGGTGGCGAGGGTTTTGCCGTCCATGGCCTGGGTCGAGGCCGCGCAGAGGCAGATGATCAGCGCACCCGCCACGGAAAGGCTCATTCGAAGGGGCAAGACGTTCATGATGCCATGACCTGATTGAGAGGGGTGTCTCGTGGGCTGACCGGTTCCGGTCGCCCCACGGGAGATGCGGGAGTAGGGTAACGTTTCCCGCATCCGGCGTCAACGATTTTCCAGACGATGTTCCAAACGGAATTTCGAACACATACCGGCTGGATCCTGCGAAATCCATGCGCTACAATGGACCCCGCTGTCTACCCGGGGAGGTCGGGGGGGGGAAGGTATGCGTCAAGAGAACCGAAAGGGCTTCTCGAGCGGGATCCTGCGATCGGACGACCTGTCCCTCTGGGTGGAGGGTCGTTCGGGGCGTTGCCTGTTTCAGGACGGGAGCATCTGGAGCGGCTATGCACGGCACTGGAGAGACCGGCCGGTCCTGGGGAGGTCCCTCGAGGAATGCGATTACGAAACGGGAAAGCCCCTGGTGCTGTTGTGGCCCGCCGATTTCGAGGACCACGCACGCCGTCCGCATGTCCAGCTTTTCCTGAACGAGCGGCTGACCACCTTTCGGGGTTCGATCCTGGGACACGCGGCCGTCAACGTGGGCGGGCTGGTCTTCAACTTCTCCTACCGGCGCAACGAGAACGAGGCCGTCCCGGTGGAGGAGTACCTGTACCGGCCGGCCCTGGGATGCTACGGCGTTCATCCCACCCTCGGGAGGACGGATCTCGCCGAGGATGGGAGGCCCTACTACAACAACTTCGGCCGCTTGTTCGAGCGGACCATCCACGTGCTCCATGTGGAGACATCGCCGGAGGTGGTGTCGCGGCTCCGGGCTTACTTCGAGGAGAAGATGGACATCGTGCAGCGCGCTCCGGCACCGCCCGGGGAGCCCAACGGCAACCCGCTGTTTCACTACTACCGGCGGAACTGCGCCACCATCATTCGAGACGGTTTGAGGCGCGCGGGACCCTTCCCCGTGACGGGCATGGCCCCGCGGGACCTCTTCGAGAGCGCTTGCCGATGCTTTCGCCGGGCGTCATTCCAGGGGGCGTGTCGCGTGGCCCGGTGGCGCCTCGGGCAGTTGAAGGTCCCGGAAGCGCCGTACAGCGCCATGGTGCCGTCGATCCATCCCCTGAACCGGGCCCGGAACATCCTGCAGGGGCGGTTTCACGGATGGATTCCGCTCTGACGCGTGGCATGAATCGGAAGACCGACGGCCCGAGGGCTGCGGTCGAAGGCCGGGGAAGCAGGAAATCAATGCGGCAACGGGCGCGGTTTCGTGCCCATGCGAGGCCCTCATGGATGTAGGCCCCCCCAAGAAACCAACCCATGGGGCCCCGCACAGGACAGGGAATAGATACAACATTTTCTCCTGGACTTCAAGGAGGATCTTGGTGCCTGGGCCTCCCGCCGCGCCGCCGGGGGAAAAGAGCGGGGTCAGCTGCGGAAGACGAGGAGCTGGCGTTTGCGGAGCATGCCCTTGTAGCGGCCGGACGGGTCTTCGCAGGGAAAGCGGCGTTCGGGGCGCATTCCGCAGCCCTCGGACAGGGAGCAGGCCTCTTCCGGGTCGTAGACGCGGAACTCGAACCGGAGCCTTCTCGCGGGCTGTGTGGGGTCGTCCCGGAACCGCAGGAACTCCTCGGACACCACCAGACGCCTGGTCGGATCGGTGCGGCGGGTCCACGTCCAGTGGATCGTGCCGAGGGTGTGGGTGTGGATGGTTTGGGTGGTTTTCCCGGCCCCGTGGAGCTGGGACGCCCAGTAGGAGGGGTCCGGCACGTCCAGGATAAAGAGGCCGCGGGGGATCAGGATACGGCGGACCTCTTCGAAGATCCCTTTGCAGCGGTCCGCCGGAAACAGGCAGAGGCTGTTTCCCAGGAGCGTCACGCAGTCCGTGCTTCCCGACCTCAGGGGAACGAACAGGGCGTCTCCCCGGACGAGACGGCCGGGGAGCCCCGTGTTCTCCTGCGCCCGCTTCAACAGCGCCGGGCTGATGTCCATGCCGACGGAGGGGATGCCCCGCTCTTCGAACGCGGTCACGTGACGTCCCGCACCGCAGCAGAGGTGCACCGCCCCGCGGACGCCGTCCAGCGGGCCGGCAAGCAGGTCCATCTCCAGAGCGGTCAGGTCCCCGTCCGTGTGCTCCTGGTCCAGCTCGTAGGAAAGGGCCCCGTTCCGGACGTAGTAGCGCTGGTTGTCCATGCCGCAGGGTCTCGTCGGGGTCATGAAAGCATCAGGCTGGATGGATGGGATGATACGGGGTCGGCCCGGGAGAGGTCAAGCGGAAAGCGAGGAAAAGGGCGACGGGAAAAATCCGGGTTGACACCAGGCGCCCCTTCAACGATCCTGCCGGGAGAGTTCGAAGTCGGTTCGGAAGGGAGCTTGCCCGAGCGATTGCCATGTTCGATCGAACGAAATCCGGAACAACTTCCACGGAAAAGAGGCGTGCGCCGAGGATCGCCACCTCGAACTTCCTGGGCTACGTCTGCCTGGACGAGGACGAGTCTGAGATCAGCGAGGGGTACGGCTGGACCGTCAATCTGAGCAAGACCGGGATCCGGATGGAGACGTTTCGTGCGGTGGAAACCCAGATGGTGCTGCTGCTGGCCATCGACCTCGACGACCGGTTGCTGGAAATCAAGGGGGAGATCGTCTACTCCCACAAGAATGAAGAGGGCCGGTACATCTGCGGAGTCCAATTCGCCGACAGCGAGGAGAAACAAAGAACGATGATATCCAGCTTCGTCAAATCCTATTACGTGCGAGACAAAAAGCTCATCGGGCCCATCGGGTAAAACGCAACCTGAGGCCTCCCCGGCGTCGGGTTTTTTGCGAGCCCGTCAAATCTCACCAGTAGGACCACTCCCCGGTGTAGAGGACATAAGCCCCCAGAAGAAAATTCGTGACGGCGTGGGAAAGGATGGGCTCAAACAGGTTCTTGCTGCGATAGAGCAGGAACGCATACACCATGCCCGCCAGGATGCCCGCCAGCCATCGATGGTGTTCGAAGCCGAAGAGAATGGCGATCAACACGAAAGAATACCAGGAAAACTTTCCCAACGGGATGTCCTTGAAGTTGGATTGCAGCACGAACCGAAGCGCGAAGGATCGCCAGAAGACCTCTTCCATCACGGGGACGACCAGCGCCGCGCCGATCAAGCGGAACGCCACCAGGACGTAGACGGTGGCGCCCTCTGCCTCCTGGTAGGGGTTGAACGCCGATTCCCCGAGATGGGGGTACAGGCCGTCCAGGCCCACCCAGCAGGCAAAGACGAAGACCCCCGCAAGAACCGCCGTCCAGCTGAACCGAAAACGGATCTCGCTGCGAAAGCCGTTCCAGGCCCAGACGAGGCAGGCGGCCGTCAGAATGGTCTTCAAGGGATAGGAGATCCCCTGGGGAAAGTCGAATGCACCCACGAGGATGGTGATGACCGCAAAAACGGCGAAGGGGAGGATGTGGGGGGAATAGGCGCGGTGCCACCGCAAGAGGGCGTTTCCTGTGCCGGGGGCTGGTTCGGCGGGTCGTGTCAAGGCGTCCGGTCCGAATGGGGGTGTGGGGTGCTCAGCCGGGTGCGGGAAGCGGTCGCCGGGGTCTTGCAGCCAGGAGCGTCTTTTCGAAGGCGACGGCCAGAGACACACTGAGGGTGTTCAAGGTCGACAGGTCCTCCGTTCGAAATCCGCAGGGGCTGCGGGTGGAGTGGACGTACAGGGCACCGCGGATGACGGAGTTGCTGATGAGAGGGATACACAGGACCGACTGTATCCGCAGCTTGTCCGTGCTCGCGGGCAGGTCGCCCGAGTACTCGCAGGCGGCATTGAGCACCCGAATGGTCTTGCTTCTTTCGAGCACCCGGTCAATGATCCGCTCGCTGACGGCGTTTGCGTGGACGGGCTCCAGGTCCGGCCTCGATTGCAGGACCACCGTCTTGTTCTCCAACCGGGTGGGCTTGAAGGGGTCCAGGTAGACGAGGGCGGCCGTGTCGATTCTGGGAAGGCTTTCCAGGATGTACTCCAGCACCTTCCGGCAGAAGCCGTGGAGGTTGAACGACTGGCGCAGCAGCCTCGACACGTTCTCGATCAGATGGAAGCCGTGATCCTGCAGGCGGCGGCGGTCCGCTTCGGCCTCCCCGGGAGGGGGCGGGCTGTCGGCCCTGTGGCTCCACGACCCGGCGGAAGACTCGATGGCGCTCAGCTCCGGCAGGGCCTCGATGCGCAAAACGATCCGGCCCAGGCGGATCAGGTCCCCCTCCTCGACCTCGAACCCCTCGCCCGATTCCAGCCGCTCGTCGTTGATCCGGGTGCCGTTCGTGCTTTTGAGGTCCTCCACGAAGAACTTCCTGCCGATCCGAAACACCTTGAGATGCCGGTTGGACACGCTCTTGTCCGCGAGGCTGATGTCGTTCCTGAGGGAGCGCCCGATGAAGGTGGTCCCGTTCGTCAGCTCGAAGGCCTTTCCTTGGTTCGATCCCTGGGTGATGACGAATCGGGGCATGGTCGTTGGCACCTTTTCCGGATCAGGGCTGCAAGCCGGCTCATTGAGAAACGCGAGGTACAATATTCTACCTGCTGGAGAGAAATGATCAAGTAATAAACGAACCATCCGGCGCGGGGCGAAACCGGGCCGCATTCTTGCATGCTTCGGGGACGGACCGGGTGAATCGCCCTTGATCTTCGAACCGATTGCCTGTATGGATGGGGCTGAAAGCGCCTCCTGCCACGGGGAAGCCCATGTACGAGTCCTTTTTCCACCTCTCCGAAAAGCCCTTCAACCTGACGCCCTCGCACCGGTTCCTCTACCTCAGCGAGGGGCACAAGGAGGCGCTCGCCCTCCTGACCTACGGGGTGGTGGAACGCAAGGGGTTCATTCTGCTGACCGGGGATGTCGGCACGGGGAAGACCACGATCATCCAGGTGCTCCTGAACAACCTCGGGACCGATGTCGAGTGCATCCACGTCTCCAACCCGCTCCTGTCGCCCAGGGAGTTCATCGACTACCTTGCGTCCTCCACGTTCAAGAGGAGGGTCCACTTCAAGTCGAAAACCGACTTCCTGTTCGAGTTCGAGGATTACCTCAAGGAGGCCCAGCAGCATCAGAGGGCGTTCGTTCTGATCATCGACGAGGCCCAGGCCCTCTCCATGGATTTGCTGGAGGAGATCCGGCTCTTGTCCAACCTGGAGTCCTCCGAGGAAAAGCTCATCAACATCTTCCTGGTGGGCCAGCCGGAGCTGCTGGAGCGGCTCCAGGACCCGAGGTGCAGGGCGCTTCATCAGCGGATTGCCAGCCGATACCACCTCGAGCCCCTGACCGAGGAGGAGACCGGAAGCTACGTCACCAGGAGGCTGGAGGTCGCAGGGGCCGCAAAACCGCGGGACATCTTCCCCAAACGGACGATCAAGGCCCTCTACGAACACTCCCAGGGCTTTCCCCGGATCATCAACGTCCTCGCCGACAACGCCCTTCTGCTGGGCTACTCCGTGGGCAAGCAGACCATCACCCCGAAGATGGTCCAGGACTGCCACCGGGACATGCACATGGGTGAGGGCTCCCGCGCGGAGGAGAAGGAGCTGAAAAGCGAGGCGGGGCCCGAGCCGAGGCCGGACGAGCCGAAAAGGAAAGGGCAAAAGCTCACTCTCCGCAGAGCGCTGGGGTGGGTCCTCGCCCTCCTGGTTCTGCTGGGCCTGGGGGTTCTTCTCAACGATGTGACGGTCCCGGACTTTTCGGCCCTCGGCGGCTTCCTCCGGCAGGAGCCGAGCCCGCCCGAACCGGTCGGCCGGGAGGAGGAGCCCGAAGCGCCTCCGACCTCCATTCAGGAGAGGCCGCCCGATCCTCCCGAGCAGGCGGGTTCTACCGAAGGCGCCCCCGTCAACGACGAGACGGAGCCCGCGGCCTCGCCGCCCGGCCCCGAGGAGGTCCGCGGTGAGCTGACGCTGCCCAGCCCCGCAGAGCTGGAGGGAGAGAGCCAAGGGACGGGGGTGGATTCCGCCGCCGGTGTGTCGGGAGGAGAGAGCCTGGCTGGTGTGACGGGGGCCACCAGGGTGGCTGTGAAGGAGGGGGATTACCTGGCCAAGCTGGCCCTGGAGGTCTACGGGAGGGCGGACGAGGAGATCCTCGCGCTGATCCAGCGGAACAATCCGGATCTCCGCGACGTTCACAGGATCGCCGTCGGCCAGGTCCTCGTCTTTCCGGAGCTCCCCGGCGCGTCAACGGATCGGATCTACACGGTGCACGTCGCTTCCTACCGCCCGGGGAGGTCGGCCCGAGACACGTTCCGGGCGCTCTCGGAGGCCGGCTACGAGGTGTTCATGGTCCCGTTTCGCTCCGCCGGACAGGGGACGCTCCACCGCATCACCGTGGGGAGCTTTTCGGAACGCGAAGCGGCGAGGACGTACGCCCGCGATCTTCGGACGCGGCCCGAGTTCACCTATGCAGAGGTGATACAGCTGAACATGAACGAGCGTGGACCCTGAACGGGCGGGGTCCCTCTACTCCCGCCGGTTCTTCGCCTCGTAGGTCTCCCGGGCGAGCTCCCAGGTCCGGTAGTCGATTTCCACGTCATCCCACCCGAGGACCTGCAGCTTCCGATTCATCTCGGAACGCTGCATCGAAGGATCTCCCGAGAAGAAGAGCATCAAATCCTTCACGACCCTCGGCACGGTCTTTTCCTCCAGACCTGCCGAGCGGAGCTTCCGGCGAAGCACCTTGTGGAGCCACGGGTGGTCGACGTTCATGGTCTCTCTCTTCCAGGATCGGCTCGGTCATGGCCTTGCCCCCCGAACGGTTTGACGGAAACTACGCCTCGACGCACACTCGCTTCCACTGGTGACGAGCGCCAGAAGCAAGGCCCCCCGCAGGATCCTGCTCAACCAGGAAAACACGGCGATCTCGTAAATCCTGCAGCAACAGGACGACGTGTCACGCCCGTACCCCCGGTCCATGAACCGGCAGTAGACGTGGAGCGGGTTGAGTCGGTGCTGCATGGCAAAGATGTACCGGGCGGCGGACGGCATGCGGGCGGCTCCTCTCGCGACCCCAGGGTGGTCTTTGGAGTAGCAAGCAGCATGCCAGAATCGCTGCTTTTCTGTGTCGGATAATGCTAGTTGTCTCGGGGTGTTACGGGAGGGAAGGGCAGGGGGGAGCCGGCGGCGGCGGAGACCGGGAAGACAGATGCCACTCTGTTGCGTGCGAGTACACGCCCGGGTTCAGTGTCCTTCCGCGGGCTGCTGTGGGGAGAGGGTTTCTTGAATCAGGGTGGACAGCTCGCCGAGGTCGAAGGGCTTTTGAATGAAGCCGTCGCAGCCCATGCGCATGATCTCTTCCCCCCGGCCTTCCAGGGAGTGCCCGCTGGCGAGGACGGCCTTGACATCGGGATTGATCCGCTTCATCGCCTCGAACACCATACCGCCGTCCATCTCCGGCATCAGCATGTCCAGAATGACCAGGTCGATGGTCTGCCATTTCTCTTCGTAGAGGCGTAAGGCCTCGCGGCCGTTCGAGGCGGACTCGGACTCGTACCCCAGGGTCCGGAGAAACTCCTTGAGCACCTCCCTGATCATGGGCTCGTCGTCCACCAGGAGGATCTTCCCGCTGCCTTTGACGATCTCCTGACGCCCGTTCTCGGTGGCGGCCTCGGTCTGTTCCGAAACGGGGAGGAGAATGAAAAAGGTGGAACCTTTTCCCACGCAGCTCTCCACGTGAATGGTCCCTCCCAGGTTCTTGACGATCCCGAAGGCCGAGGCCAGCCCCAGTCCCGTCCCCTGCCCCACCTCCTTGGTGGTGTAAAAGGGTTCGAAAATCCGGGGCAGGACGTCCTTTTCGATTCCGGTGCCGGTATCCCTCACCGCGATCTTGACGTATGGTCCCGGGGGCAGACTTCCGTGCTCCACCGATTGGCTGTCGATGATCACGTTTTCGGTCTCGAGCGTGATCTCGCCGCCTCCCGGCATGGCCTGCCAGGCATTGACAAAGAGGTTCAGCAGGACCTGTTCCATCTGCTTCGCGTCCGCGTCGCAGAGGCAGAGGTCCGGGTCGAGGTTTTCATGGAACTGGACCTCTTTGCGGGCCTTGGAGAACATGTGGGCGTTCTTGCGGAGGAGCTCGTTCATGTCGATGGGTTTGATTTCGTAATCGGAGCTGCGGGCGAACCCCAGGAGCTGACTGGTGAGATCGGCGCCGCTCTGGGAGTACTCGATGATGTTTTGGAGTCTCTTGGTGTGCTCGTGATTTTCCTCGTCCAGGTCCAGGAGCATGAGGGAGGCGTTACCCTGGATGCCCATGAGGAGGTTGTTGAAGTTGTGGGCGATCCCCGCCGACAGGGTCCCCATGGCCTCCATCCGTTCCATCTGTTTCACCTGGCGTTCCAGCGCCTTTCTGCGACTGATGTCCCGCGCCACGCCGTGCGTTCCGACGAATCGATTCCGGGTTTCATCGGGTTTTTCGTACATGCCGGTCGACTTCAGTTCCACGGTGATGTGATGCAGCTCGCAGGTCTTGCCGCTTTGCCCGTTTCCGCTCACCTTCAGCCGCAGCTCAGCCCCCGTCGTGGTCCGCTTGCCGGTCCTGCGTTCCTGGAAAAACCACCTGCAGGCATCCAGGTCCTCGTCCGCCACGATTTTGCTGAAGTGCTCGCCGATCAGGGAATGCGGGTCGTGTCCCAGGAGGGGCTGTACGGCATCGCTGATGTACTCGAAGCAGCCGTTCTCGTCGAGCACGTAGATGATGTCCGGCGAGTTGCGGACCAGGTAGCGGTAGCGCTCCTCGGTCTCGGCGAGCTTTCCGTTGATCTCGATATTCTCGCATTGCAGCTGCCGCTGCTTCAAGATGTTGTTGATGGTGTTCAGGAGCTGGTCATACTCGAACGGCTTTTTCAGGTAATCAAAGGCCCCGCTCCGCAGTGCGCTCAAGGCGGATTCCAGCGTGGCGTTGCCGGTGACGATGACCACATCGGTGTCCGGATGATGCTTCCGGATGTGCTGCATGACCTGTATGCCGTCGATGTCCGGGAGGCCGATGTCCAGCACGGCCACATCGTATTCCTCTCGAGAGATCCAGTGAAGAGCGTCAAACCCGCTGAGCGCCGTTCGGACCTGGAACTCGTTGTTCTCCAGCAGGTACTTCAGGCTGTCGCACATGCGAGGCTCGTCGTCCACCAAGAGGATGTGCACCTCTTGTTGCGCATTTGCATGCATGCCGCGGACTCCAATCATCGCACTCGGCTCACGAAGCGCGAGCCGGGCGAATGAAGACGGCTTCTTGTAAAAAAAAAGGGGGGGCGACGTGTTTGTCAACTGTCTTTTGCCACAGGTGCGGGTGCGAAATCAAGGGGAAATGTGATATTCTGCTTTACTTTGAGACAATTCTTGACCGGTTCGCAAAAACCCGCTCGCGCGCCGCTGGTAGCGCCACAGCCTGTTGTCATGCCCAGTGCAGATCTCGAGGCTTCAGGTTTTTTCCGCCGGGAGCAGGATCCTGAACGTGGTTCCCCCTCCCGGCTTGTCCTCACAGGAGACCTCGCCGCCGCAGGAGTCCACCAGGCCGTGCACGATGGACAGCCCCAGGCCGGAGTGCCCCTCCTGCTTGGAGCCGACGAAGGGTTCGAACAGCCTGGAACGAAGCGATTCCGGAACGCCGTCGCCGTTGTCGCTCACCTCGATCTCCACCATCTCGTCCTGTCCGTTTGAAGAACGGCCTTCGCCGTCTCCCGAACCGGCATCGTTCCTGCGGGTCCGGAGCATCAGCTCCCCGCCGTTTTTCATGGCTTCCACGGCGTTTCGAATGAGATTGATGAAGACCTGCTTCAACGCGTTGCGGGAGGCGGAGACAGACGGGAGATCGGGGTCGAGGCGGGTCAGGAGCGTGACACCGGCTTTCTGGTGCAGGGACTCCTTCATGATCTTGGCGAGCTCCGTCAGCATCCGATTGACGTCGATCCTCTCCTTGTCCTGCGTTTCATTGCTGTCGGACATGTTGGAGAGCTGCTCCAGGATGCTCGACACCCGGTCGATCTCCTCGTGGAGGATGCGGATCTCGTCCTGGGCGATGTTCTGATCCGCCGTCTTCATTCCCAGGATGTGCAGGTAGTTCTTGATGATGCTCAGCGGGCTCTTGACCTCGTGGGCGACCTTCCTTGCAAAGGTGTAGATGGCACTGAGGCGCTCTTTTTGAATGTCCTCGTAGTGCTTTCGCTTCAGTCGCTCGGTGAAGAGGGCGAGGGCCCCTTGCTGTGCGAACAGGTTCAGCACGTTGGCGTGCTGGAGGAAAAAGGACTGCTCCGAGTCCGCCATGGACAGGACCAGGACGCCGACCGGCTCGCCGGAGGCCCGCATGGGGAGACAGAAGATGCCGTCTTTCCCCAGGTGCCGGATGACCTGGTCGTCCACGATGGGCCGGTCGAGGGGAAAGGGTTCATCGCCGGCGTGGGAGTGGATGGGTGTGCCCGCCTCCATGGATCGCACCACCAGGCTCCGGGAAAGGTCCGCGGGGATCGCATTGTTCTCGCCGGAAAAGAGCTGCTGCTTCTCGGAGGGGTCTGAGCAGACATACGCGTCCCGGTTGTCGTCGTAGAGAAAGAACAGCGCCCGGGACTTGTCGAAGAGGATCTGAACCCCTTCGAGAAGGACGCGCAGGATGTCCGCCCGGGTCTGCGCAACCAGCAGGCTCTCCAGGGTCCCTTTGAGAAGGCTCAGATCCCGGACCTCCCGCGTCAGCTCCTCGCGCACGGCGCCGGGGTCGCCGCCACCCTCCTCTGCCGGCCGGGGAGCCTCCACCTCGATCTGCAGAACCTTGGCCACGTCCTCGAGCGCCGCGTCCGCGCTGCCCAGGGCGGACTGGGCTTCCCTCCGGGACATTTCGAGGATCTCCACGGCCGCTTCGATGCCTGCTTCCGGCTGCTCTCCGTCGGTCGCGTGCGCACAGATCTCGTGGGCGCAGTAGACGATTTTCACCAGGGGGAAAGCACCGGCGATCCTGGAACGGGGTTCGTGGTGGTACAGGATGCCGTCGGACATGAACGAAGGCAGCCCCCACTGGTTGAGCAGCCACGCCCCGACCTCCGGATGGGTGGCCCCGAGGCGCAGCTCGGCGGTCAGGAGCCCCTCTTCGCCCTTTCCCCCATCGGAGAGGATCCGCGTGTAGGTTCCGCCGAAGTGCGTCCAGAGGACCAGCTTCCCGATGTCGTGAAACAGCCCGCACAGAAACGCCTCCTCGGGCTTCTCGTAGTGGTTCGCCTCGGCAAGCCGCTTGGCCAGAAGCCCGCATCGCAGCGAGTGCCACCAGAAGGCCTTGAGGTTGAGATCCGTATCGCTCTTCGTGTCCCGGAAGACCTCCTGGACCGACGCGCACAGGGCAAGGTTCTTGATGGTGCTCATGCCGATCAGGTTCACGGCCTGGCGCATGCTCTCCACCCGGTAGGGCAGCGCGTAGTGGGCCGAGTTCACCAGGCGGAGGATCCGGCTGCTCAGGGAAGGGTCGGTCTCCACGATGGCCGCCACATCGGCCAGGCCGGCCGAGTCCCGGTTGCAGGTCTGGATCAGCTTCAGCAGGACGCTGGGGAGGCTGGGCAGGTGGCTGACGTTCGAGAGCTTCCGGAAGATCGGTTTATCGTAGTCCATGCTCATGGGGATCCAGCACCTTTTCTAGGCTTCGTATCCGGTGGCGTCAGAGCAGAGCCAAGCAAGAATCAGCCGCAACGACGGATCTCTGTCATTCTCCCGTTCTTCGGAAAAGACAGTTACTACTACGATCGCTTTCGCATGGCAAGGATCTAATAAGGATCTAATGCAAAGTCTCTGCCAGTTCGTATCGTGCCCCTGGGGTCGGCCGCAGGCCGAACGCCTTTTCTCCACGATCTTCGGGCTGCGCGCCCGTGCCCGTCAAGCCAATGGAGCTGAGTTCCTTTGAGGAAACGATGGGTTTTGGCGTGATTTTTGAACCAAACGTCCATGACCGGCGTTCGGTCACCCCCGCTGATGAAAACCGGTGTTTTCGCACTTCCCATCGAGCTGAAAGGATGCTATATGTAGTGCCCGGAATTTGCTGGGGCACAATTGAAAAGGAGGATGTGGAAGATGCCGGCCTGATTTCCAAAAGATGCATTTGAGAAAAAACGACATAAAAAAAGGGCTATAGGGTTAAATAAAAAACATGAAAAAGCTAATTATAAAGAAAATGCTGGAGCATTGCCCCTATTGGATGGCCGGTTGCATACGAAAATGCATCAAAATCAAACCGAACCAAATGAGCCGATTTCATTTCAAGATCGCCCAAGACATTCCAGAGCTCGAAGGGGCTTATCGACTCGTTCACGACGAATACGTCCGCTGCGGCTACATGGACGCCTCCGGTACGGGTATGCGTTTCGGGGTGCACAACTTCCTCCCGGAGACGACGACCTTTGTCGGCACCTGTGAAGGACAAACCGCTTTGACCATCACCCTTTTCCAGGACACGGAGATCGGCCTCCCCATGGATGCCATCTACAAAGAGGAAATCGATGCGCTCCGTGCGTCCGGCAGAAAAGTGGCCGAGGTGGGCGCCCTGGCCACCCATCCATCCTTTCGAAACGGGAATCAGAACATACCCATGTACGGAAACAAAATCATGTACTT
>CAYVVQ010000043.1:0-6585 GCA_964454455.1 uncultured Desulfobacterales bacterium
CCTGATGGCGTCGCATGCTCGAGCGAGGCCTGTCACACGTGCCACGGTCGCACCCCGCCCGCGAGATGAACCGAGGGCCCCGGGATCCGGCGACCAAGCCGCTTGACCTGTGCAAAAACAGGCCTTATGGTCGATATACAGGGCTTCTTGTCGAACATGGATCCGGCTCTGAAATGGGCGCACCCTGCCGGATCGACCCCTTGCGCCCTACCCCGTGCAGCCATGCCGACGATCGACCGCAAGCAGCTCGAGCGATATCTGGCCGGCCGGTACGGCGCCCCCGTGCGGGTCCTGGAGATCACGCCCCTGGGGGAGGCCAAGCCCGGTCCCGGCGCCCTCAAGGGCTACGGGTACGGCACCCCCCTCAGGATCGATCTCTCCGTGAACGGGAGGAACGGCTCCGTCGTGCTGAGCACGGTGAACCCGGGCGGCTTCGGTCACCAGAGAATGAGCGACAGGGCGGCCCTCCTCCTGTGGCAGTACCGCGGGTTCAACAGCCTGCCCCGGCATGTCCGGGCCCTGGACGTGGGAGGCTTCACCCCGGAAGGCCCCACCTCGCTGGCCCCGGTGGAGGAGCTCTTTCTCGTCACGGAGTTCGTGGAGGGCACCGTCTACGCCGAGGACCTGAATCGGATCAAGCGGGAGGGCAGGTCCGGCGCTCTCGACCTGGAGCGCAGCGGCGCGCTGGCCCGCTACCTGGCCGAGATCCACGCAGACAAACAGGATGATCCCGGCATGTACAAACGCCGCACCCGGGAGCTCGTCGGCCACAACGAGTGTCTCATGGGGCTGACGGACAGCTATCCCGAGGATCACCCGGACGTCTCACCCGAAATGCTCATCGACATCGAGAAGCGCTGCATCGACTGGCGATGGCGGCTGAAGCGGTTCACCCGCCGCCTCAGCCGGGTCCACGGCGACTTTCACCCCTTCAACCTCCTGTTCCGGGACGGGACGGACTTCTCCGTGCTGGACCGGAGCCGGGGCTCTTACGGCGAGCCCGCCGACGACCTGGCCGCACTCTCCGTCAACTACCTGTTCTGGGGGCTGCTGCACGAGAAGGGCTTCACTCCTCCGTTCCGGACCCTGTGGGACCACTTTTTCCGGACCTATATGGAGGCCTCCGGGGACGAGGAGATCCTCTCCGTCCTGCCCCCGCACCTCACCTGGCGTCTGCTCGTGCTGGCCAGCCCGGTCTGGTACCCGGACTACGAGCCCGCGATTCGCAGGGCCCTGCTCCGGCTCGCACGAAGCGTGCTCGAGGACGACATGTTCGATCCGTACACCGTTGATCGCCTCCTGGAGGAAGCGCCATGACATCGGGCTGGGCCGTCTGGATCACGGGGCTGCCCGCCTCGGGCAAGAGCACCGTCGCCCGCAGGCTGTCCGCAGAGCTCGAGGCCATGGGCGTCGCCGTCCAGGTCCTCGAGTCGGACGCCCTCAGGGAGGTTCTCACCCCCCGCCCGAGCTACACCGCCGAGGAGCGCGAGGTCTTCTACAACGCCCTGATCCACATCGGCTTCCTGCTCGCGTCCAACGGGGTGAACGTGATCTTCGACGCCACGGCCCACCGCCGCCGGTGGCGCGAAAAGGCCCGGGAGACCTTTCCCCGGTTCCTGGAGGTGTTCGTGGACACCCCGCTGGAGCTGTGCATGGAACGGGATCCCAAGGGGATCTACCAAAGGGCGGACCAGGGGGAGGCGGAGACCGTTCCCGGGAAGCAGCTCGCCTACGAGCCGCCCGAGTCGCCCGAGGTTCGCCTGGACGGGGCATCGCCTCCGGAACCGTCCGTGAACACCGTCCTGGAGGCCATGAGGACCCATGGATTCGACCTCCCTTTTCTGGCTTGAGGTCCTCGGCGAGGCGGCGAGCGCCGTTCGGGAGCGCATTCGACATCTGCTTACCGAAAGAGGAACCATGTCCATCCCCTCCTTCAAGGAGCGGTTGGACCTCCGCGCCCACGAGGCCATCGTGGACACGCTTCGGCGCCGGGCCGTCTCCGCCAGGCTCGTGAGCGAGGAGGGAGAGGAGACCTTCGGGGGAGGCGAGTTCACCGTCACGGCGGATCCGGTGGACGGGACCACGAACCTGGCCCGCGGCCTGCCGCCGAGCGTGGTGAGCCTCAGTGCCGCCCGGGGCCCCTTTCAGTCGGAGGTCGTCGCCGCCCTGGTCGCGGACCTGCCGTCCGGGTCCACGTGCGCAGCCGACCCGTCCCGGGGGGCGATGCGCGACGGTCGGCCCATCACGGTGTCCCGGCCCGCGTCCTGCCGCGACGGTCTCATCTCCGTGGACGTGAGCAAGATGAGCGACCTCTCCACGATGGTTCCCCTGCTCACCCGGGCAAGGCACATCCGGGCCGGCGGGTGCGCGGCCTCCAGCCTGTGCCGGGTGGCCGAAGGCGTGCTGGACGCCCACGTGGACGAGCGGGGATCCATCCGGGCCGTGGACGTCTCGGCCGGCCTGTTCATCCTGAAGCAGGCCGGGGGCGTATGGACCGTGGACGGGGGCCCTTTCCGCGACTTCCCCCTGCAGCGGGAGACGCGCTTCCGCCTCACCGCGGCGTCGAGCCCGCACCTCCTCGAAGAGATCTCGACCCGGCTGGCTCGTTGACTCCCCCTCGCGGCATTCCTATAATGGGACGCCGAACATCCCGTGAAACGGAGGTCACCATGACGAGCCGCATCGCAAGAACCCTGCCCTTAGTGGCCCTGGCCCTTCTCCTTGCGGGACCCGTGTGGGCCGAAGGCTCTCCGGTCGGTCTCTGGAAGACCATCGACGACGACAAAAAGACGGCCAAGTCCCACGTCCGGATCTTCGAGAGAGACGGGGTGCTCCGGGGGCACATCGCCTTTCTGTTCCGGACCCAGACGTGGCACCTCGTGAGCGAGTAGGTGGGGAGGCCTCCATCGCAGAGCAGACCGCGCGGCGACAGCTACTTCGTCTCGCTCCACCATGGAGTCCGGCTGGACGAGAACCTGCCGCCCATCGGGCCCCTGGATGAGGCAGCCGCCCGCCTGATCGCCGGCGCCGCGGGCGTGCTCATGCCCAAATACTGCCCGCCCGGCCGCTACCGGGACGTCACCCGCCTGGCCAGATCCCACTTCCCGCACCTGGCGCCCCGGTATGCCTACCGGGGCAAGGCCAGGCAGATCCGTCTCTTCCGGCGTCTCGGGGTGCCCCACCCCCACACCGAGGTCTATCCCTCGGCCGCGGCGGCTGCAAGGGCCGGAAAGTCCGGACCGCCGCCCCTGCCCTTCCCCTTCGTGCTCAAGGGGGACACCGGGGGCGGAGGATCCGCGGTCTTTCCCGTCGCCTCCCGCACCGACTACCTGCGACACCTCGACGGGCTCCCCCGGGAGGAGCCCGTCCTGATCCAGGAGTGGATCGACAACGACGGGCGGGACCTGCGGGTGGTCCTCATGGGGAGTCGGGTCGTGAGCTACTTCCGCGTGGGCGGGGACTCCTTCTACAACAACGTGAGCAAGGGGGCCCGAATCGACTACGACCTTCTGCCGGGCCGCCAGGAGGAAGGCCGGAATCTGTCCCTGGAGCTGGGCCGGAGGACCGGCATCGACCTGGCGGCGTTCGACATCATGTTCCCCGCGGCGGGCGGCCCTCCGCTCGTCGTGGAGATCAACTTCCTTTTCGGGCGAAAAGGGCTCGGCGGCCTTCGAGGGTACGAGCGGATGTTTCGGGATGCGGTTCGGGACTGGATGCGGCGGGCGGCGGGCTCCGGGCAGGGAGACGACTACCCTTGATGAGCGGCACGCCGGGGGGTGTCTTCGAAGGCCCCGGGGAAGACCAGCCGGAAGGTGGTGCCCTTCCCCGGCTCGGACTCCACCTCGGCCCTGCCGTTCGCCGCCTTCGCGAACTTCTGGACCATGGGCAGGCCCAGGCCGCTTCCGTCGGAGCCCTTGGTCGTGTAGAACAACTGGAACACCTTGTCGAGCTCCCCGGGCGGGATCCCGCAGCCGTTGTCCGATACGGCGATGGTCAGCCGCCGGCGGTTGTCCATGGAGGTGGAGATCACGATCCGGGCGTTCGGGATGCCTTTCAGCGCGTCCTCGGCGTTGACCAGCAGGTTGAGGACGGCCCGTTGAAGCTGCACGGGGTCCAGAAGGCCTTCGGAAAGGTCGGGGGCCAGGTCCCACACCAGATCGATGCCGGCCCCCTGCAGCTGCTTTTCGAAGAGCTCCCGGTTGTCGTAGAGCGCTTCGTTCACGTCGATCCAGATCTGAGGGGGCGGTTCGATTCGGGCAAACTCGAGCATGTCGGCCGCCAGGCGGTTCATCCTTTCGAGCGATCGCCGGACGAGCTGCCACCGCGAGAGGATCTTCTCGTCCTCGATCTCCTCCAGCCGCTGGTTCATCAGGGTGACGGCGTTCATGCTCATGTGGAGCATGTTCTTGAGGTTGTGGGCCACGTTGGTGACGGTCATGCCGATGGCCGCCATACGTTCGTTCCGGATGGCGTTGCGCTGCAGGCGATGGTTTTCGATCCAGACGGCGATCTCGTTGCCCACCGCAGCCACGAACTCCATGTCGAACCCGGTCAGCGGGTTCAAGTAGTCGCCGGTGTCCAGGTGAATGGCGCCGATGACCCGGCGGCCGCTCATCATGGGGACGCAGATGATGGACTTGAGGTTGTGCACCCGGATGGAGTCGGACGACTCGAACCGGGAGTCGTCCAGGGCGTCGCGGCTGACGAGCGCCACCCGCTCGGTCGTGACCCAGTCGAGCACCGTCCGGCTGATCGGGATCGGGCCGCCGTCCTTTGCCGGATTCCGGAATCGGACCGCCCGGACCTCGAGGGGCCCCGAGCCCCCCCCCTCCCTGAGGAGGGCCACGGCATGCTCCGCGGTCGGAACGGCCTGAAAGATCAGATCGAGCCCGCGGCTCAGCACCTCGTCCGGCTCCCCGCCCGAGCGAACCTGCTCGGTCAGCTGGTAGAGCAGGTAGAGACGTTGGTGGGCCACGCCGGCTGGATCGGTCCGATCGGTCCTTGCCTGCGAGAGGTGGAGAAAGGTGTGGACCGCCAGGTCCGCCTCCCGGGCCAGGAGGTCGGCGGGATCGATGTCCGTGTCCTCGGTGATGGTCACCGTCGCCGGCGGGGAGAGCGGCGGCTCCACCGCGGACGAAGGGGCGTCGGTCTGTTCCACCTTGAACAGGAAAGCCCGGTTGCCGAAATAAATCGTGTCGCCCGAGCGGAGGGTCGCGCGCTGGGTGCGGTTCCGGTTGACAAAGGTGCCGTTTCGGGACTGGAGATCCGTCAGAACGTACCGGTCTCCGGCCCTGGAAATCCTGGCGTGGGAACGGGAGACCGTGCCGTGGGCCAGGCGGATGTGATTGGAGGTGTCCCGGCCGATGGTGGTTTCGTCATGGTCCAACCGGACCGGATGGGTGAAGGTCTCCGCCGGAACGGGTACGAGGTACGCCACGGTCGTGTTGTGCCGGCCTTCGTGAGTCAAGTCTGGGCCGCCTTTCGGGGATCCGGGGTCCCTCCGCACGGGCGATGCGTCGATTCGATCCCCGTCCCGGACCCGATCCAGGGGCGAAGCTCACTTCTCGGCACGCGGCGGGCGGACCCGGATCACAATATTCCATCAAGTATGGGAAAGAAGTCCGAAGATGTCAAGAGATGACGCAACCAGGCGAAAGACAGGCAAGGGCGGGTTCCACCCGCCGGGCCGGCCCGTGAACACCACAAGCTGGCCGGAGCTCACGGCCCGCCTCTTCGAGGAGGCCGGTCCCTACCTGGAGGTCCGCGGGGACCGCCTTCACACGCGCATCGCCCACCGGTGCGCCCTCGCTCTCCTGGATCGTGAGGGGGGAGCGCGGGAGGTCGTGGAGCCGGCCGTCATTCTTCACGACGTGGGGTGGTCCGCCGTGGATCCCGACAAGATCTTCGCAGCGTTCGGCGTACGTGCCGACGGCCGGGCCGCGGCCCGGGAGGTGAACCGGATCCACGAGGTCGAAGGGGCCTCCATCGCCCGCCGAGTCCTCCAATCCCTGGGTTACGACCGAGGGCTGACGCGCCGGATCGTCCAGATCATCGAGCGCCACGACTCCACCATGGAGGCGGACAGCCTCGAGGAGCGCCTGGTGAAGGACGCGGACAAGCTCTGGCGGTACTCCCGGGAAGGGTTCTGGAAAGAGATCGAGCGGCAGCAGGTCGACCCCCGTGCCTTCCACCACCGGCTCGGCCTGCGACGCGGGGAGTGGTTCCTCACACCGACGGCGCTTCGCATGGCCGAGGAGGAGCTCCGACGCCGGGGCCGGGAGCTGGAGAGGCCCGACCCGGGACGAAACCGGGAAGGAGGCTGAGCTACCCACCCATGGCCTTCACCGTCTCCGCGTCACCGGGCAGGCCCCGGCCGGCGAAATACCGGACCAAGCGGCTTCGCAATGCCTCGTCCTTTCCCTGTGCCAAATCGCTCTTGGCGGTGGTCGTCCCGGGCCGGACCTCCACCACCTCACAGGCCTTCAACTGGGGGGCGCCGGCAGCCACCGGCGCAAAGGGCGTTTCGGGCTCGTGCTTGCGAATCAGGGCGTTCAAGGCGCCCACCTTCAGGGAGAGGTCCACGAC
>CAYVVQ010000043.1:6685-18164 GCA_964454455.1 uncultured Desulfobacterales bacterium
GCATACAGGGCTTTTCTCTCACGATTTCAGGAACTGAGCGACCGGGTCAATAGAGGGTCTCACGGCACTTGGGGCAGATGCCGTGGCTGAACTCGGCGTCCGAGCGGTCGCGGATGAACGTCTCGATGGGCACCCACGCACCGTTTTCATCGCGGATCTTCTTGCAGTTGGCGCAGATGGGGAGGAGGCCGCCCAGGTTGTTCATCAGGCTCTTCTCCAGCGCCCGGACCCGGCGGCTCATGGTCTGGAGAAGCTCCATGGCGAGGCTCGGGTGGCTTCCAATGGAATCGAGCAGGGTGTCGGCCTGGAGGCTCAGCAGGCGGGTTTCCTCCAGCGCCAGCACGCTGGCGGACCTCAACATGTCGTCGATCAGGGCCATTTCCCCGAAGTAGCTGCACGGCCCCAGCTCGACCAGGGTTCGCTCCTTTGAGCTTCCCAGCCCGATGACCACGGACGCGCGGCCGCTGTCGATCATGAACATCCGGCGGTCGAGGTCGCCCTCGCGGATGATGACCGTCCCGGCCTCCACCCGGTGCTCCTCGGTCTGTTCTGCAAGCCGTTCCAGCTCCTCTCTCTGAAGAAGGGCGAAGAGCGGAACACGGCTGAGAAAACGCACACGATTCATATCGGTCCTTTCCCGGCGCCCCCCGCGGGGCACAGACTCCGTCGTCGGCCGCAGGGGTACCGCCGATCTCGCACTCTGGCGGAGGATGATAAATCGAAGGGGTATAGAGGTCAAGCGATCCCGTAAGAGCACCGAAACCGGGGTCCCGATCGCAGAAACTCCCCCGATAAGGCGTCCGATCGAAAAAAGCCCTGGTCGAACGAGGTGAGCCCGGATATAAGGCACCTACCCCGAGAAGGAAGACCACTGGCCTCCGCGGGCCGTGTTCGCCGCCCGGCAAGGGCACGGCACGGAACGATCCCCCTTGTCGTGAAAGCACGATCGAAACAAGGACAGCCTGTATGGAAGAACCGGAACGCACCCGTCCGGCTCGAGAAGGCGCCCCCCCGGGGGCGGCCGGCGCCAGCAAGTGGGGCGCCATGACCGCGGTCGGGTTGAGCATTTTGATGGCCACTTTGGACGTCAACATCGTCAACGTGTCCCTGCCCACCCTGGTCACCGAGCTCCGGACCGACTTCGCCACCATTCAGTGGGTGATCCTCGGCTATGTGCTCGTGGTCACCTCCCTTACCCTGAGCATGGCCCGGCTCGGCGACATGCGGGGAAAACGGACCCTGTTCGCCGGGGGCCTGTCCCTCTTCACCCTGGGGTCCCTTCTGTGCGGCCTCTCCCCCGGGGTGTACTGGCTGATCGGGTTCCGCGCGGTCCAGGGCCTGGGTGCGGCCGTGACCCAGGCCCTCGGGGCGGCCATCGTGACCGAGACCTTCCCCTCCTCGGAGCGGGGCAAGGCCATGGGGCTCATCGGCAGCACCGTCTCCGTCGGCCTGGCCGCGGGACCGGCCCTCGGGGGCGTCCTGATCGGAACCCTCGGCTGGCGGAGCGTCTTCCTGATCAACATCCCCGTGGGGGTCCTGGCCGTGTGGGCCACCCTCCGCTTCGTTCCCTCGACTCCCGGGGAAGGAAAAGGCCGGGGGTTCGATTTCACCGGCGCCGTCCTGGTCCTCCTCCTCATGGGAACATACGCACTGGGCATGACACTGGGACAACGCCTGGGCTTCGTTCACGCCGGGAGCCTGGGCCTCCTCTCGACGGCCGCCCTGCTTCTCGTCGCCTTCATCTCCGTGGAGAGACGGGTGACCGCGCCCATGGTGGACCTGGAGGTCTTCAGGAACCTCCTCTTCAGCATCAACCTGCTGATGGGATGGCTCGTCTTCATCGTCGTGGGCGCCTCGTTCACGCTGCCGTTCTACCTGGAGAAGGTCAAGGCGTTCAGGCCCGAGATCGTGGGCCTCCTGATGATGATCATTCCGCTCAGCATGGGACTGGTGGCCCCGCTCGCCGGGTCGCTCTCCGACCGCTTCGGGGCGCGCGGGGTTTCCCTGGCGGGGCTGATCGTCTGCGTCTGGGGCTGTCTCTGCATCGGGGGGCTGAACCAGGACGTGGGAATCCTCGGCACGGCCCTGCGGCTGGTTCCGCTGGGCGCGGGGATGGGGCTGTTCCAGTCCCCGAACAACAGCGCCATCATGGGGGCGGTTCCGCGGCAACGCCTCGGCCTGGCGTCCGGCCTGATGACCCTCTCCCGCACCCTGGGGCACACCACCGGGATCCCCCTCGCCGGGGCCGCCTTCACGGCCTGGGTCGTGGCCGCAGCCGCTATGCCGGGCCTGTCGGAAGTGGCCGAAGCCCCCGCCCCCGCGCTGGTGGCGGGTCTCTCCGGGGTCTACGGGACCGCGGCCCTGATCATCACGGCGGCGACCCTGCTGGCCGTCGTTGCGCTCTGCCTGGACCACCGCCGCTCGAGGCGCCGCATGAATCGATAGCCATCAACCCGCCCCGCGCTCCAGCGAGCGAACCAGTACGGTGCCCGCCAGGACCAGAACCCCCGCCCCCGCCAGCCCCAGGCCGAACGAGCCCAGATCGCCGGCGAGGGCGATCCCCGCCGGAACGAGCCCGCCCCCGAGGACGGGGGCGACCGCCAGGCTCAGGGAGATGGTCAGGGCCCTGTTCTCCGGCGTGGAGATGCCCGAGGCGGCCGACAGAATCGGGGGGAACAGGCAGGCGGCCGCCGCGGCCTGGGCGAACACCGCGGCGACGGCGATGTCGCGGGGCCCGAGACCCAGGGCCACGATGGTCGCGCCGGTCGTTCCCAGCGCCAGGCGCAGGGTGGTCCTCGGGCCTAAGCGGTCGGTGATCCAGCCCGAGAGAAGGACCACCGCCAGCCCCGGGACGCGGGACAGGCCCAGGATCCGGTTGGCCCCGGCGAGGTCGAAGCCCCGCTCGTTCACGAGGAACAGGGGGAGCACCGCGTACACGCCGGTCTCCACGCCGACCGCCAGGCTGAGGAGCCCGGCCAGGGCCCAGAAGGACGGTTTTTTCGCGATCTCCCGGATCCGTTGGATGTCGGGAATCGAGCCCCGGGCCTCCGCGTCCACGCCGCGCCCGGCATAGACGGCTCCGATGACGGCCAGGAACCCGGCGAGGGAGAGGTATCCCCAGCGCCACGACGCCAACCCCAGCACCATGGTGGCGAAGAAGGGAACCACGATGAGAGCCAGGTTCGGGGCGAGCTCGTGGATGCCCATGGCCTTTCCCCAGTCCCGCGGGTGGACCAGAACGCTGATCAGCGCAATGCCGGAAGGCACGTAGAGACCGCCCGTCACGCCCAGGAGGAAACACCCGATGAACAGGGCCCACACCGAGCCCACGAGCCCGACCCCGGTCATGGCCCCGGCGGCCCCCCACAGGGAGAGCACGATGCAGACCCTGTAGCCGAACCGGGCCGTCAAAAAGGCCGCGGCGAGCTGGCTGAGGAAGAACCCGATCCCCATGACGAGGATGAACAGCCCGCTCACCGCGTGGCTGATCCCGAGATCGCGCTCCACCGCCGGGAGCATGGGACCGAGGAGCTGCCGGGCCAGGAAGTGGAGGAAGAAGATCAGGGTGAGAAAGAGCACGGGCGGCAGCACCCGGCCCAGTCGATCGCGGGCCTGGGACACACCGGACGGTTCGGTGGGCTCCGTTCCCCCGGATGGGTTCGCTCCGCGGTCCTGCCCGGAGTTGTTCCAGCGCAAGGGCTCTCTCCTTTCACCCCGACGACCCGCTTTCAGACCAACGAGCTCCACGCCCCCGCGGCCGTTTTGGTCCGGCGCATCCCTCAAATCAGGAGGCTCGCCTCCAGGGGCAGGTGATCCGACGCCGCTCTCGCCGGGCCGGTCCTGACCGCGCGCGGGAACCGCTCGAAAGCCGGGGGCCTGGCCAGGATCCGGTCCAGGGCCAGCAGGGGAAAGCGGGAGGGATAGGTCCTGGGGGCCTGGTGATGACCGAAAGCGGCCCGGAGCCTTCCGAGCACCGGGCTCCGCGGGATCCACTCGTTGATGTCGCCCAGCAGGACCACAACCTGCTCGGGTGTCTCCAGCTCCGGCATCAGGGCCTCCACCTGGCGGAGGCGCTCCCGTTGCCGCATCCCCAGGTGGGTGGCGACGACCTTGACCGGCACGTCCCCGGCGAGCAGGGACACGCAGAGTGCGCCCCTGGGCTCGAACGGCGGGACCGTGAGCTCCAGAGAGCACGTCGCCCGCACCGGCAGACGGGTCAGGACGGCGTTCCCGTAATCCGCGTCACCCCGATAGAGCGTTCGGCCGGGGATGACCTCCATGCGGGTCTCACGGGCCAGGTCCTCCTGGGTGAACCCCTTCCAGGGGAGCAGCAGCTCCTGGAGGGCGACCAGGTCCGCGTCGAGGGACCGGATGACCGAGAGGACCCGCTCGACGTCCGCCCGTCCGTCCCCGCCGACCCACTGGTGAATGTTGTAGGTCGCCAGCCTCAGGCAGGCCGTATTGAGGTCCTTCACCGCCCCGGACATCGGATCCCGCCCCCCGGTCAGCTGCTGCGCCTGAGACGCCACTTCAACCACCAGGCGGCGCCGCCCAGGAAGACCATCACGAGGCCCGCCCAGGCGAGGTTCCCCCAGGACGGCTCCTCGATCAGGCGGAAGAGGCGGTCCGCAAAGATCGTGATCGCCAGGATGCTCGGCGCCATTCCGAGGGCGGTGCCCACGAGGTAGTCTTTGAACTCGATTCTGGACGCGCCCACAATCATGTTGACCACGGAAAAGGGCGCCACCGGAAGATTCCGGACCACCACCACGGTGAGCCACCCCTGACGGGCCAGCCGCCGGCTGATCCGGTTGAGCCGCTTCCCCCCCAATCGCCGGACGGCGTCCTTGCCCAGAAGGCGTCCGAGCCAGTAGGTGGCCGCCGCGCTCAGGAGGGACCCCGAGAGGGCATACAGAAACCCGCCGGGAAAGGAGAAGACCACCCCGGTCACGGCGTGGAGGAGGGTGACGGGCACCACGATCAGGCCGCCGACCACGTAGGCGACCAGCACCCCCAGGGGCATGCCCAGGGTGCCCTCGAGCACGGCGCCCAGCGAGAGGAGCCGCTCCCGCGTCAACCAGTCACCGACGGGGGTGAAACGCCACAGCGCCGCGAGCGCCAGCAGGCCCCCGAGAACGGACAGATAGACCAGGATCGGGGAGCGGGACGGTTCCTCCGCTTCCTCGTCCAGGAACCGGTCCATCAGCTCCTCGATCGCGGCCGGGCGTTCCGGGTCCACGAAGGGGATGTCCGACAGAAAATCCGGCTCGTCCGCGGATCCGCTTTCCTCGATCTCCAGCGGCTCCAGGGTCCGTTCCCCGCCCCGGAGGTCCTCGATGGTCCGTATCAGGGAGCCGCTTTCCCGCCGGGCTTCCCGGACCTCCCGGACTTCCTTTCCCAAATGCTCCGCCAGCAGGCGATCCCTGAACCCGGCCGCCGACTCCTCGACGCGGGGGTCCCCCGTCGCATCCACCGCCAGGTCGCACTCCGAGTCCAGCCCCATGGATCGGTTGCTGAGGTTGGAGGAACCCACCCGGATCAACCGGTCGTCCACGATCGTGACCTTGGCGTGAACCACCGGAGACGTACCCGAACGGTCGAGGACCGGCTTGTAGACCCGCAGGCGTCCGCCTCGATCCACGCGGCGAAGGTGCTGAAGAATCCGGAGCCTCAGGTGGTCCATGGTGCTCTGCTCGAGCCACCCGTCGCTCCGGCCGGGAAGCACCAGAACGACCTCGGGCCCCTCCGGGGCCGAAAGGCTCCCGGACAGGGCGCGAGCCACGGCGCGGGAGGTCAAGTACTGGTTTTCCATGTAGATGGTCGAGCGGGCCGAGGCGATGGCATCCTCGTAGAGCGCCTCCACCTCCCGAACCTCCGGGTTTCCCTTGTAGGCGGGGAAGGTCCTGGCGATGCCCACGTCCACGCCTTCGAGATCGGGGGGCAGCCCCTCCGGCCAGAGGGAGGTCGCGCCGCCGGCCGGCCGCCGCATCTCCATCCCGGTCGCGCGATGCCATCGCTCGCGGAACAGGTCCCCCAGGGCGGCGGCCGCCGGCCCCGTGACCGCCACCTGCACGTCGTGAAAAGGCCGGTAAGGCTTTCCCTCCGGGTTCACCCTCCGGGGATCCTTTGTCCGGTGCTCCGGCGTATCCCAGCGGTTCTTGGTGATGTCGATGCCCCCGCAGAAGGCCAGCACGTCGTCCACCACCACGATCTTCTGGTGCTGGGAGGCCCCCACCGGGTGCTCCCCGTCCATGCGGAACCGGATCCTCGGGTGGGTCTTCCACCCCAGGTTGAACAACGGGAGGATCTCCCGCTCCATGACGTAGATCACGGAGAAGTCCCAGGACAGGATGCGGATCTCCAGTTCCGGGTTCCCGGCGGCCAGGCGGTTCAGAAAATCGCCCAGCTCCTCCTCGTTGTCGTCGCCTCTGCCCAGAAGGGTGCGGCTGTTGATGTCCCAGGCGGCGATGTGGACGCTTCTCCTGGCCCGGCTCGCCGCCCACCTGAAGGCCTTGAAATAGTCGGCCGCATCCACGATGAACGCCAGCCGCTCGGCGTGCTCCTTGCGCCAGCAGTTGCGCCCCGGCTCGATGATGCGTCCGTTTTGTTTCCCGGTTTCCCTGCGCACGGATTCCCACCTCCGGTTCCGGCCTGCACCCGGCTCCACGGCACGGCTCAGCGGCCCCGTTTCCCCGACTGGAAGGAAACCTCCTCGCAGGGCTGAACCACCACGAAGCCGCTCCCCTGGAACCTCATCTGGAAGGACTCGCCGCTCCCGCGGCCCAGAAACGTCCTGACCGTCACGTCGGCCCTCAGATCGGGGGCCAGGTCGCCGGACCAGGCGACCGTGGCGTTGGGGTCGGTGTGGACGGGGTTTTCCGGACGAACCCGGAGGGTCATGGGATCGTGGTGGGTGGTCAGCGCAATCATGCCGTCCCCCTCGAGACGCACGTTGAACAGGCCGCCGGCCAGCATCCCGGCCGCCTTTTTCATGAGGCTGATGTTCCACCGAATCCCGTCCTCGAAGGCGAGAAGGTCGTTTCCGTTCACCACGACGGATTGCCCGTGGAGGTGAACGATCGACACCTTCTTGCCCTTGTCCGCCAGGTAAAGTGCGCCCCGGCCCTCCGCCTTGGTCAGCCGCCCCCCCTCTCCGCTGACCATCTTCTTGAGCATTCTGCCGACGCCGTGCTCGAGGACGCCCTCCCTTGTGAAACGGATCTCTCCTCGATAAGCGACCATGGACCCCATTTTGGTCCAGACCCGTCCGTCCAGGTTGATCTCGAGCAGCCGCTCGCTCTCCAGCTCGAACAACCCCTGTCCCCTGTCCGCCTGCGACGTCCTGCGAACGAACTCCTCGAGGGAGTAACGGTTCTTCTCCTCCGCCGGCGCCTCTCCCACCCGGACCTGCCCCTTGCACTTGGGGCATCGCACGGTCTTTCCTGCGTACTTGGCCGGCACGTCCCGCTCATGACCACAGTGTTGGCAATGGAGCTGCAAGATCATTCCTCCTTTTTCGAGGTGAGTGCCCGGAACGAGGATAGCCGCCCCCCGGACCCGTGTCAACGCGGCATCCTTTCGGCCGACCGGGCCGTCCGCCACAAAAAAGGGCGGGATCCTCGATCCCGCCCTGTTTCCTCTCGATGTCCCGCCTCGGGTCTGTGCGGTTCAGAACAACCGCTTTCGCCCGGTCCGAAGCCTGGAGACCCTGTTTCTGACGGCGCGCTTGCGCCCGCCGGCGGTGCCGCAGCCGCAGTCGCAGTTGGGCAGCTCGTCCTGGCAGAACGGGCACCGGCCTGAGGCCGGGAGTCCGACCTGCGACGCAGACCGGACGAAATTCAGGTGATGGTTGGTGTAGTAAAGCACGGCTCTTTCCTCCTCAGTTCCCTCGAGATGGTAAATGCCCCCGCTCTGTTCGGGGTGCCCGTGCTCCAAGGGAGCACCTTTGGCTCGAAACGGCCTCCGCGGATCCGACGGCGGAAGCGGTCGGGGAGCTCCATCGTACCGTCCGGCGGGGGGTTCGCGGAGTCCACCGCTCGAAAACCGAGGGGATTGTAATCCTGTTTCACCCGTTGTCAAGAAAAAGCGTGGTCGTCCCCGCTCAGGACGCCTTTTCCATGGCCCGCGCAAAGCCCTCCATGGCGCCGGATATGGCCTGGTCCGGCACGGCGTAGGAGAGGCGGAAATGCCCCCCCCTGCCGAAGCCGCTTCCCGGCACCGCCAGGATGAGCTCCTCCATCAGGAGGCGGCAGAACTCCACGTCGTCCTCGATGGGCGTTCTGGGGAACAGGTAGAACGCGCCCTCCGGTTCCACGAACGTATACCCCGCCTTTCGAAGCCCCTGGCAGAGCGTGTCGCGCCGCTTGCGATAGATGGAGACGTCCACGGAAACCCCCATGACCTTCGCGATGGCCAGCTGGAACAGGCTGGGGGCGTTGACGTAGAGCATGGTGTTGGAGACGGCCGCGGCGGCCGCCACCTGGGCCGCGTCCTCGGCCGCGGGGTTGACGGCCAGGTAGCCGATGCGCTCCCCGGCCAGGGACAGCTCCTTGGAGTAGGAGGTGACCAGGATGGAGTGAGGGTAGGCCTGAAACACGGACGGCACCTCCACGTCGTATGCGATCTTCCGGTAGGGCTCGTCGGAGATGAGGTAGATGCGCTTCCCGTACCTGCGGCTCGCCTGCTCCAGCAGGTCGCCGAACCGTTTCAGCTCGTCCGCCGTGTACACCACGCCCGTGGGATTGTTGGGCGAGTTGATGAGCACGACCCGCGTCCGCTCGGTGATGGCCAGCTCCAGGGCCTCGAAGTCCGGCCGGAAGGCCTCGTCGGTCTCCGCCGTCTTGACCGCGGCGCCCGCCTGGAAGGCGTACTGGTTGTATCCCACGAAGTAAGGGGACGGCACGAGCACCTCCTCCCCCGGGTTGATCAGTGCGGTCAGGGAGTCGTTGAGGGCCCCGGCCGCGCCCACGGTCATGACGATCATCTCGGGGGGAATCTCCACCCCGTACTCTCCCTGAATGAAGCCGGACACCGCCTGCCGCACATGCGGGTAGCCCTGGTTCGGCATGTAGCCGTGGCTCGTGGAAGGGTCCTCGATCAGCTCCACCAGCGCCCGCTTGAAGCTCCGGGGCGGGGGGACGTCGGGGTTGCCGAGAGAAAAGTCGAACACCTTGTCGGCCCCGTGCTCCGCTTTGAGCCGGGCCCCCTCCTCGAACATCTTTCGAATCATGGAAGAGCCTTCCACCATACCCACCATTCGTTCCGCTATCGGCATGACCACAACCTCCATTGAATAGGATCCTACGGGCAAGAACGGGCGATCGAGTCCGAATCTACCCAAATCGGGGCCGAATGTCCATCCCATTGCCGCAGGGGCCCCGTGCGCACCGATCGCGTCCGAGCCGGATTTGACGGGTTCGCAAAAACCCGCTCACCCGCCGCTGGAAACGTCATAACCTGTTGATATTTCCAGGGCAGATCTCAAAACTTAGGGCTTTTTGCGACGCCATCGGATTTCACGGCCGGGGTTCGCGGGGCCCGCGATCGGGGGGTGCGACCCGCTCCCGATCGTGGTACAGTGATCCTCCCGCCGCCCGTGAGGACGGCGGATGCCAGGGAAGCGGAGCCCGTCATGAGGATCGTCCTCGTCCACCCCGCCGGCTCCAACTGGGTGCCGGGGAAAAAAGACGTCACCCCCACGGCCAACCGCATGGCCCCGTTGGGAATCCTGTCCATGGCCGCCTGCCTCGAGCGCGACGGCCACGACGTGCGTGTCCACGACGGCCTCGGGCCGGAGGCCCCCCGGACCCTGGACGGCCACGCGAGGGCGATCCTGTCCCACGCCCCGGAGCTGGTGGGCGTCTCGGCCACCACCTCGGGGTTCCCGGACGGTTACCAGCTGGCGTGCCTCATCAAGCGGGACGCTCCGGAGACGCGGGTGGTCTTCGGCGGCGTCCACGTCTCCTCCCTGGGGGAGCGGGTTCTGGAGGATTTCGGCGAGATCGACTACCTCTGCCTAGGGGAGGGCGAGAGGACCCTCTCCGAGCTGGCCGCCGGAAACGAGCCCTCCACGATATGCGGCCTGGTGTGGAGGGACGCGGGACGGCCCGTCACCAACCCGCCCCGGGGGCCCATCCCCGACCTGGACGCGCTGCCCTTCCCCGCCTACGAGAAGCTGGCCGGCTTTCCCTCGGCATACCACCTCCCCCTGTTCAGCTACATCGACCGCCCCGGCGCCACCATGGTCACCAGCCGGGGCTGCGTCTACCGGTGCTCCTACTGCGACCGATCCGTGTTTCGGCAGGGGTTCCGCTCCCACTCCGCCGACTACGTCTACGAGCACATGACCTACCTCCGCACCCGCTTCGGTGTCCGTCACATCAACTTCTACGACGACCTGTTCACCATGGACCGCCGACGGATCGCCCGGCTCTGCAGGCTCCTCGAGGCCAGGCCCCTCGGCCTGCGGTTCAACTGCGCTCTGCGCGTGGGACACGCGGACGAGGACCTCCTCCGCATGCTCGAGCGGGCGGGTTGTCTCATGATCTCGGTGGGGATCGAAACGGGGGACCCGGGCCTGATGGAGGTCCACAAGCCGGGGGTCCGCCTGGAGGAGACCCGCGAGACGGTCCGGCGCATTCAGTCGGCGGGGCTCCGGGTCAAGGGGCTTTTCATGATGGGCCTGCCGGGCGAGACCGAGGCCTCCATTCGAAAAACCAGCGACCTCGTGCTCTCCCTGGATCTGGACGACATGAACATGAGCAAGTTCACGCCCTTCCCCGGGGCGCCGGTCTGGCCCGCCATCCACGAGCAGGGCGAGTTGGAGGAGGACTGGCGGAAGATGAACTGCCTGAACTTCGTCTTCCTCCCCAAGGGGATCGACTCCCGGGAGACCCTGGAGCGGCTCTACAACCGGCACGTGAAACGTTTCTACACGAGCCCGGCCTGGCGAAACCGGTTCCGGAGGCGTCTCTGGCAGCATCGCCACAGCCTGTGGCACCTGGTCCGCCACCTCCCGGCCTTCCGGGCGGCCAAGCGGCAGTTCGAGCCCCGGTAGACGGGGCTCGTTCGGAGCCCTCCCCGCCGTCGGGACGACGGGGTCGAGCACCCCGAGTCCGCCTCAGGGCGTTTCCGCGGGCTCCGTCTCGTCGGTCTCGCCCGGACGATCTTCCGGGGTCTCCTCTCGCTTCTCCTGCTTGCGCTTTCGCTTTTCTTCCTTTTTTTTCTGTTTCGCCAGCTCCTTCTGTCGTTTCTGGAACTTGTAGTTGGGCCTACCCACGCTTTGTCCTTCCCGGCCTTCCCGGCCGACCCGGCTTGTGAGAAAGGGCCCGCAGCACGCCGCCAAGGTCGTAAGCGTTCAGCGAGCCGTCGATCTCCACCCTAATGCAGCATCCTGCCGAACACAAGCCCCTTCTCCCCTGGGCGCCGGGACGCGGTCGCCGCGCAATTTGGGGGATTCACCCCATTGACGACGGCCCCG
>CAYVVQ010000043.1:18264-22215 GCA_964454455.1 uncultured Desulfobacterales bacterium
GCGGCATTTGAACCTCCTTTTCCAATGAAATGTGCCGGGACCCTTCCCGGTTCATACAGCATCTCAAACCGCGGCCCGCCCGATCAATACACGCCATCCTGTATATGGTCGCGCCCTCCCGTCTCGTCGGCAGAGGCTCCAGGCCCTCGTTCCGTCTACACAAATGGACTGCGTCGAATGGGGCCTCAACCCTATTGTGGATCCAGGCGGCTTTGCGGAGGATGGATGAGAAAGACGAACGATCGAGGGCATCACCGGCTCCTGGGGAAGGCCCTCGTGGAGCAGGACAAGTTCCTCGTGGAGGAGTACTTCGTCTGCAACGCCTGCGGACACGTGGTCACGCGGGAGCCGCCCGAGTACTGCCAGGTCTGCGGCGCCGTCCGGAAGGCGTTTCACAAGGTGATCTGAGGGAAGGTACGGTGTTCACCGGCACCCGGCAATAAAGTCATCTCAAAGAAGGAAAGGAGATCGACATGAAACGTTTATGGATCATCGCAGCCGCCCTGGCGTCGCTGCTCGCCATCCAGATCGCATGGGCCGACATGCACGGGAAAATGCCGGCGCCCGGCGGGGAGGAGCTATGGAGCTACATCGCAGAGACCCACGACTACAAGGAGTGGTCGTCGTTCCCGGGCTGGGAGGGCATGTACGAGGGGAAGAGCCCCCACGGGGCCTACCTGAAGCTCTATGCCAACGACATCGCCGTGAAGGCGGCCGAGCAGGGAATGCCCTTGCCCGACCGGGCCATCCTGGTAAAGGAGAACTATGCCGAGGATCGCGAGACCCTCGCCGCCGTGACCCCCATGTACAAGGTCGAGGGGTACAACCCCGAGGCAGGCGACTGGTTCTGGGCCAAGTACGGCCCGGACGGAAAGATCATGGCCGAGGGCAAGGTCGACGGCTGCATCAAGTGTCACAGCGTGAAGAAGAACCAGGACTACATCTTCAGCCAGCCCAGGTAGCGCGACGGGCCGGGCTCTTCCGTGGGCTGCACAGCGCAGCGGTCGAGGCGTCCGAACGACACGGCGGCTACCCGAAAGGAGGTTGAGATGCTCGACGCCAAGGATCACCCCGTTTTTTCCCGGATCCAGGCCCCCCTTCCCATGCCCCTGGGGATCAACGGCCTGGGCCGGATCGGGAAGCTTCTGCTGTGGCATCACGCGGCGCGCGGTTCCTTTGAGCACATCGTGGTGAACATCGGCCGCGAGGCGGGTCGGGGTCTCGAGGACATCGCCGACTACCTGGCCCGGGACAGCACGTACGGCCCCCTGAACCGCTACATCCACGGCTTCCGGGGAGGACGGGTCATCGAGGAGCTGGACGAGTCGGCCGGGACCATGCGGGTCAACGGCACCCCGGTGACCGTCCTCCGAAAGCATCGGAACCCCAGGGAGATCGACTGGCCCGGGCAGGGCGTCTCCCTCGTGGTGGACTGCACCGGGGTCTTCCGGGACCCCACCGCGCCGGCCGACGCCTCCAAGGGCGCGCTGCGGGGGCACCTGGAGGCGGGGGCCCGAAAGGTGGTGCTCTCGGCCCCCTTCAAGATCGGGGACGAGTCCAAGGGGATGCCCGAGGACGCCGTCACCACCATCCAGGGGATCAACGACGAGGCCTACGACCCGAAGCGGCACGACATCGTCTCCACGGCTTCCTGCACCACCACCTGCCTGGCTTTCATGATGAAGACGATCCTGGACCGCTTCGGCATCAAGGCCGTCCTGGGGGCTTCCATGGTGACCGTACACGCTGCGACCTCCACCCAGGGTGTGCTGGACAGCCTGCCCAAGGCGGGGAAGAGCGACCTCCGGAAGAACCGGGCCGTTCTGGACAACATCATCCTGACCAGCACCGGCGCGGCCAAGGCCGCCGCCCTGGTGATCCCCGAGATGGAGCAGATCGACTTCGTGGCCGAGGCCGTGCGGGTCCCCAACACCACGGGCTCCATCGTGATCCTGATGGTGAACCTGCAGGACGACCCGGAACGACCGGTCACCCGCGAGGGGATCAACGAGATGTACCGGAACGCGGCCAACGGGTACCTCAGTCCGTTCATCTCCTACTCCGACTCCCAGAACGTCAGCTCCGACATCATCGGGACCGCGGCCGCGGCCGTGCTCGAGGGTCGGGAGACGCGCGTCCAGCACGGCAAGGTCCGGGTCGCAGTCACGCCCGGCTGCCGCATCTCCCCGGAGGGGGCGTTTGAGGGGGAAGGGTGCACGGTGGAGGCGCCGGTGAACCAGGTGGTGGTCTACGGCTGGTACGACAACGAGCTGGGGTCGTTCACCCACATGCTCGGGGAGCGGACCCTGTCCCTCGCCAGGGGGCTCCGGGAAGAAACGCCATGAGCCCGGAACAGTTGGAGGACATCGCCCGCCTCGTGCGGCACGACCTCCTCGCAGAGGAGGGGATCGCCGTGCGGGTTATCGATCTTTACAGCGTCAAGCCCGTCGACCGGGACACCCTTCGAAGGGCCGCGGAGGAGACGCGCGCCCTGGTGACCGTGGAGGATCACTATGCCGAAGGAGGCCTGGGCGAGGCGCAATCGCTTCAGGAACTCGCAGAGAAGCACGACGGCCTCAGCGCCCACCGGCTGGACGTCACCGCCTCTGAGGAGATCCGGGCGCTCTGCTGCCACGACTGACTGGCTGCGCACCCTGGAGGTCAACACCCTGGTGACGCCGGTCGCCTCACGGGGCGTAGCGTATCCGGTACACCGCGCCGGCCCGGTCGTCGGAGACCAGCAGGGACCCGTCAGGAAGGGACAGCACGTCCACGGGGCGCCCCCAGGCGGTCCGCCCCTGGAGCCACCCTTCGGCAAACACCTCGTAGAGACCCTGAGGCCGTGTTCACCATTTTGCAAGGGAGAGGCGCAACCATGAAGATCGGCATCGTGGGAAGCGGGTTCGTGGGGTCCACGGCCGCCTACGCCCTGATCGTCGCGGGGGTGGGCAGGGACATCGTGCTGGTGGACAAGAACGGAAAACGGGCCCGGGCCGAGGCCAACGACCTCCGGCACGCAGTCCCGTTCGCCCGGCCCTTGACCGTCCGGGACGGCGGCTACGAGGACCTCGCCGGCAGCCGCATGGTGATCATCGCGGCCGGGGTTTCCCAGAAACCCGGGGAGAGCCGTCTCGACCTGTTGAAGCGGAACGCGGACGTGTTCCGGGAGGTGGTCCCCAGCGTGACGGCTCATGCCCCGGACGCCGTTTTGGTCGTCGCCACCAACCCCCTGGACATCATGACCTACATGGCCGCCCGGTTCGCCTCCGAGTCGGGCGTCTCCGCCAGCCGGGTCCTGGGCTCCGGCACCATGCTGGACACCGCCCGGTTTCGATCGCTCCTGGGAGACCGGGTGGGTGTGGACCCGCAGCACGTCCACGCCTACGTCATCGGGGAGCACGGGGACTCCGAGGTGCTCACCTGGTCTCTGGTCACGGTGGGCTCCATGCACCTGGAGGAGTTCTGCCTCCAGAAAGGAATCCGCCTCGACGACGAGACCCGGCAGGGGATCGACGGCGACGTCCGCAACGCCGCTTACACCATCATCGAGGGAAAAGGGGCGACCTACTACGGGATCGGGAGCGCCCTGGCGAAGCTTGCCGACGTCATCCTGCACGACCAGCGCTCCGTGCTCACCGTCTCCGCTCCCGTGGACACCGCCTCCGTGATCTCCGACGTCTCCATCTCCCTTCCCCGGGTGGTGGGAGGCGGAGGCGTTCTCTCCACCCTGGAGCTTCCGCTGGACAAGCACGAGGAGAGGGCCCTCACCCGGAGCACCGAGGTGATCCAGGAGGCCGTCCTGTCGCTGCAGGACGCCCTTTAGGACCTTACTCATGAAATCCTGTCATCAAAGACGAGAACGTCTTCACACCGAGGCCGCAGGCGCGGGGGCCTTCGTCATTGCGGGCGTCAGCCCGCTTTGGGACCTGGAGTGAATGCCGGCGGAGTTGC
>CAYVVQ010000043.1:22315-28120 GCA_964454455.1 uncultured Desulfobacterales bacterium
GCGGAGTTGCGGTGCGTGCGTCTTGTTCGCCGCCGTCGCCCTGCTGGTCGTTCACGGCGCGAGCGCCGCGGAAAAGGACAACGTGCGGATGGGCATTCCGCCCGGAGCGGACCCCATCCACAAGACCTACCTTCCGGTCATGGAGCCCGACTTCGAGGCGGTTCGGGCCCAGGACGTGAAAGAGAAGTCCCACTACATGGAGCGTCAGAAAAAGCTGCTCGAGAGCCGCTACGACCTGAGCGACCGAGCCTCGGACGTCATGATGTCCGCAGGCAGAAAAGCGGTCCAGAAGGGGGTGCGGGTCAAGCTGCCCGAGGGGGTGACCTGGGAGAAGCTGGCCTCCATGTCCCCGGAGGCGATCAAGAAGTAGGACCTCTTTCCCATGGGGTTCCGCCCCCTGCCCCACGCCAAGCACGAGGCCGGGGGGCAGGTCTTCCCCGAAAACCACATCCAGGAGATCATGGACCTGGAGAAACGCTCGCTCGAGCGTTTCGACGTGGCCATGGACCTGCCGGAGCACTTTCTCCCCGAGTTTCCGCCCCCATCTTTCTCAGCTCCAGACCGGACCTGGGCGACGTGTCGCAGGGAAAGCTCCTCTCCATCAAGAACTACTACGACATCATGGAGGGGATCCTGACGCCGGTCCAGATGGAGGGGCTCCGTCTTCTCCTCACGCCGTTTCCCCAGCAGCAGTTCAACCAGACCACGGACCGGAAGGTGGACGAGGCCAGCCTCGGCGTGAGCTGCCTGGACTGCCACGCGAACGGGCACACCAACGGCGCGTTTCACCTGAACCCGGACACCCGTCCCCACATCGTGCGGTTCCGCCTGGACACGGTGAGCCTGCGCGGCCTGTTCAACCAGCAGATCCACGGATCCAAGCGCTCCCTCCGCTCCGTCGAGGACTTCACGGAGTTCGAGCAGCGGACCGCCTACTTCGACGGGGATCACGTCACGGCCGCCAAGAAGGGGGTCAACCTGCCGGACCGGGCGAGCCAGGTGGCCATGATGGCCCAGATGCAGAACATGTTCGACTTTCCCCCGGCTCCCAAGCTGGACACCTTCGGCAAGCTGAACCCGGCCGAGGCCACGGACAAGGAGATGATGGGGCAGGAGGTCTTCTTCGGGAAGGCCCGCTGCGCCGAGTGCCACCCGGCGCCCTTCTACCTGGACGACAAGATGCACGACCTGAAGGCGGGCCGATTCTACGAGCCGGAGAGGGTCAACGGCCAGTACAACGTCTGGGACGGCCCCATCAAGACCTTCACCCCGAGGGGCATCAAGGACTCGCCGCCCTACCTCCACGACGGCCGCTGCCTGACCGTGGAGGACACGGTGGAGTTCTTCAACCTCGTCACCGGCGTGAACCTGACCGAGGACGAGAAGGAAGCCCTGGTCGCCTTCATGCGGCAGCTGTAGCCGCGGGGGTGAAAACGGGCGGAAGCAGAACCGGCCGCGGCGGACCGTGAATCGAGCCGCCGCGGCCGGGTTTTTCCGTCCGACACGGCTTCTTGCGTCCGGGCGTAGCGCGAACGCAGAAAGCCGTTTTCAGAAGGGATTCAGCTCCGCTCGAAGCTCTCCGGTCTGAGAATGGGGTCGCGACGGTATTTTCGATCTGGACGGTGGGTACGCTATAACCTACTGAAATTCCCAGGGCAGATCTCGAAGCTTCGGACTTTTTGCGACTCCCTCAGGGATTGACGGCTCCCGATCCAGCCGAATCACGTGAGTCGAGCAGGAGATGCACGGGTCGTAGGCCCGCACCAGGATTTCGAGGGCCTGTTCGATGGCCGATTCGTCCCGGTCCACCAGACCGGGCGCGTACGCCTTCAGGTCCGCCTCGATGTTCCCCAGGTTCTGGGCGGTGGGGATCACCAGGTTGGCCTCCAGGCACCGGCCCTCCCCGTCGAAGGCGTACTCGTGAAACAGCGTCCCTCGGGGGGCCTCCACCGCCCCCACCCCCCGGCCCGCGCAGGGGCGGACCGGAACCTGCTCGTCCTCGGGACGGAGGCCGGTTTCGAGCAGCGCCTCGATGATTCGAACGGACTCCTCCAGGCAGTGGGCGCACTCCACGACCTGGGCGGCGTTGTTCATGAAGGGGTTGTGACAGGGGCTCTCCAGGCCCAGCCGGTCCGCCGCCTCCAGGGCGAACGGTCCCAGCAGACCCCGGTTGTTGTTCACCCGGGACAGGGCCCCGACCATGTACTCGGGCCGGTTCCAGCGGGCGTACTTGGCCGTGGAGTGCGGCTGGACGTACTCCCGCACGGCCTGCGCGTAGGACGCCGGTTCCAGGGCCCCGCTCTCGCTCGAGAAGAGGTCGCCCTCGTAGAAGGGGTAAACCTCCGGGTGCTTCAGGGAGACGTACTCCGTCTCCCGCTCGAACGACGGCAACGAAAACCCCCGGAAGAGCGACACCGTCTCGCGGATGTCCTCCTCGGCCTCGATCAACCGCTCCTTCATGCGCAGGAGCCCCGCTTCGTCGTGGACAAAGGGGAACCCGCCCGTGTTCATGGCCACCGGGTGGGTGTGGCGCCCCACCACCTCCCTGCAGAGGTCGTAGGCGAGCCGCTTCAGGCGCATGGCCCGCCGGACCGTCTCCCGGTCCGTACCCGCCAGGTGAAGGAGGCTCGGGACACCCATAAAATCAGGGGCCGCAAGAAAGTAGAGGTGAAGCACGTGGCTGCTCAGGACCTCCCCATGGAAGGCGAGCCTCCGCAGCAGCACGGTCTGATCGGAGACCCGCACGCCGAACGCCGACTCGATGGCCTTCAGGGCGGCCGCCCGGTGGCTCACCGCGCAGATGCCGCAGATGCGCGAGGCCAGGTGGGCCACCTCGTCGTAGTCCCTGTCGCGCAGAAAGGCCTCGAAGAAGCGGGGGGCCTCCACGACCGAGAACCGCACCTCCTTCACCTCGCCGCCCTGGATCACGGCCGTGATGTCCCCGTGCCCTTCCACGCGGGTCAGATGATGCACGTGGATGTTCGCTTCACGGGCCATGGTCGGTCGTCTCCTGTTCCTTTCCGAGGTCGGGGCCGTTGTACAGGGTGAACCAGGTGCGGATACGCTCCGGATCCGTCTCGAGACGGCGGGCCGCCGCATCCATGATGGCGTGGCGGCGGCTCGAGGTGAGCACCCGGACCGCCGCCTCGAGGTTGGCCTCGTCCACGAGCCCCCGGCACCCCTGGCACGCGTCGCCGTAAGCCGTGCAGATCGCGTCGCAGCCGCACCGCGTCACCGGTCCGAGGCACATGATGCCCTTCTCCAGGACGCACAGGTGGTCGTTTCGCTTGCACTCCACGCAGACCGGATCGTTGGGAAGGGGGTGCGGCTGGCCGGTGAGGATCCGTTTGAGCACGGTCTCGATCTCGGGAAGGCTCGCGGGGCAGCCGAGGATCCGGTAGTCCACCGGGACCACCCCGGCCACGGGCCGGGCGGGCAGGGTCTCGAAGTGGTCGGCATCCTCCCCGTAGACCAGCGCCAGCACCTCCTCGCCGCTCCACCGGTTCTTGAGCGCGTTGTGACACCCGATGGCGGCGCAGGTTCCCAGGGCGACCACCGTCTCCGCGGTCTCCCTTATGCTTTGAATGCGCTTCTCGTCCTCCCGGTCGGCGATGCTTCCCTCGCAGAACGCGATGTCGTAGTCGTCCGATCCCCCGCTCATGGCCTCCCGCCAGGCGACCACCTCCACGTGCTCCAGCAGGTCCAGCAGGGTCTCTTCCAGCTGGAGGATCGTCAGCTGGCACCCCTCGCAGCAGGCGAAATCGAAGAACGCGATTCGCGGTTTTTTTCCTTGCATCGAGTTGCCCCTTTCCGCTCACCGGCCTTCGTTCACGCCGGCGGCTGCTTCGACCCCCGCTGTTCCGTACCGGTCTCGACCTTTCGAGGCACCAGGTACCACAGCACGACGGTGGCCGGAATCAACGCGGGCACATCCCCGGGTCCACATCACCATCATCGGGATCCCCGCGATGAAGGGTACGCCGCTGTTCGAAGCGATTCCCAGGGAAATCAGCTTCTCCTGGGACTGCATGTCGTCCCTCCCATCAGTCCGACGCCCGGACCTCGACCGCCTCGCTGAACCCCTCCAGATCCGAGTAGCGGAACACCGGCCCGTCCTGGCAGACGTACACCCCGTTGAGCTGGCAGTGACCGCACTTGCCGATGCCGCACTCGAAGCGTCGTTCCAGGGAGAAGAAGATCCGCCTCCGGTTCACGCCTTTGGCCAGGAGCTCCGCGGCCACGAACCGGAACATCACCGGAGGGCCGACCACGGCCGCCACGGTGGACCGGGGAGCGAGCTCGATCTCCTTCTTGAGCGGCTCCGTCAGCACTCCGGTCCTTCCGGTCCAGGATTCGTCGGCCTCGTCCACGGTGAGAAACGTCTCCGTGTCCTCGCTCCGGTTCCACGCCTCGACGTCGTCCCGGAACAGGATCAGGGAGGGATTTCTCGCCCCGTACACCACGATGAGCCGCGCGTACGACTCCCGGTTGTCCCGCACATACTGGATCAGGGAGCGCAGCGGCGCCACGCCGAAACCGCCGGCCACGGCCAGAACGTCCCGGTTCCGCATGGTCTGGATGGGGAACCCCCGGCCGAAGGGCCCCCGGATGCCCACCCAGGCGCCCTCCGCGGCATGGTACAGCGCATTGCTCACGCGCCCGACCGGGCGGACGCAGAGCTTGAACCGGTCGGTGCGGGTCGGCGACGAGCAGATGGAGATGGGGATCTCCCCGTAGCCGAACACGGACACTTGGACGAACTGACCCGGCTTGTGGCCCAGGGAGCTGCGATCGGCCAGCTCCAGCTCGATCAAGGCGTCCACCGCCTCCCGCCGAATCGAAACGATCCGGGCGGGCTCGGGCAGGTAGGTCCAGTCGGCGGGCGAGCCCGCGCGTTGTCCGGTCTCAGGCACGGTCCCCTCCTTTCGCAGCGGCTGCAATGATCCGATTGGTCTCGTCCAGGATGTTGATGTCCGCCGTGCAGGCCCTGCTGCACCGCCCGCAGCCCGTGCAGAAGGGACGGCCGAACCTGCGGTGGAGGTGGAGGAACTTGCGGTGCCACCGGTGACGGACCCGCTGCCACCGTTCCTCCCGGAACCGATGGCCGGCCACGGCGGCGAAGTCCAGCAGCTGGCAGGCGTCCCAGGCCCGGCGCCTCTCGCCGCTCTGAAGGTCCCAATCGAACACGTCGTCCATGGTGAAGCAGAAGCAGGCCGGGCAGGTGGTGTTGCAGGATCCGCAGCTGTAGCACCGGGCTGCGATCTCCTCCCAGATCTCCCGGAAGGACCCCGCCTCCAGAAAATCCGCCAGCCGGTCCGGGACCGCCTCCAACCGCCCCCGGAAGCCCAGGTTCTTCCGCCTCCGCCGGTCCTCCGCGTCGAGGAAGTCCTGCCCCCGTGCCTCGGAGGTCCGCGCCTCGGCCAGCAGCTCCCCGCCCGCCTCGGTGTGGATCTCCACCAGGTAGCCGCGTTCGATCTCCGTCAGGAAGAGGTCGCACGGTCTCCGGGCCTGGCACACGCCCAGGGAGTCGCAGAAGCAGTACTCGTCCGGAACGCAGTCCACCCCCACGATGGCCGACCGGCTGCGGTTGTACAGCCACCTCCGGTCCGGGGGAGGAAAGCTGTAGGCCCGGTCCAGGGCGTCGATGGCCGAGAGGTCGCAGGGGTGCACCCCCATGAGCACCCGGGGGGGTTCCTCCCGAACGGGCGTGAGGCTCGGGGGATCGCCGGCCGTGAAACGAAACACCGTCTCCGTCGGCGGGAAAAAGGCCTTTTTCGGGGGCATGGTGGTGGTGGTGTACCGAAG
>CAYVVQ010000044.1:0-19255 GCA_964454455.1 uncultured Desulfobacterales bacterium
CGGCCCGGCCCCTTGCCCGTTCTCAGGAGGGGCATGCCGCCGGACGGCCTGTTTTCGCGGAGAGCCTTCAAGGGTTGGTGCTCCTCGTTTTTCCGTAGTTCCACGGCGCGTCCGGAGCCGCGCGCAAGGAGGACACTATACCCTGAAAAGCAGCGCCGATCAAGGGAGACGTCGGTTTGAAAGATCCCTTTTTCTGTGCCGGAACGCGCGGGGACTCACGTCAGCCGAAGGATCCCCAGCTCCTGTCGTTTTCCCCGGAGCGGGGTTTTTCCCAGGCTCTCGAAACGAAGGGCGTCATCCGTCACACCGGTCCGTGTGGTCTCGCTCACCAGGATGTCCGTACCGAAACGCTTGTTCAGGTCCTGGATTCTCGAGGCGACATTCACCGTGTCCCCGACCAGCGCGTAGACGAGGCGCTCCGGGCTGCCCACGCTCCCGGCCAGCACCTCTCCGGTGTGAATCCCGACGCCGTGTGCCACCGGATCCTCCCCGCGCTCGGACCGGCGCCTGTTGAGCTCGGCCAAGCGCTTCCGCATGTGAAGGGCGGCGAGTACGGCCATCTCCTCATGGTTCACCAGGTCGTCCGGCGCACCGAACACGGCCTCGATCTCGTCGCCGATGTACTGCAGGACCACGCCGTGATACCGTTTCACGGCCTGCTCCATCTCGGTGAAGTACTCGTTCAGGAAGCCGACCACCTCCCGCGGCTCGTTCCGCTCCACGAAGGGCGTGTACCCACGAAGGTCGCAGAAGAGGACGGTGGCCCGGCGTATCTCTCCTTCCGAGGGGATCTCGCCCCGAAGGATCTTCTCGCTCACCTCGGGGGCCATGTAGCGGCCGAAGCTGATCTCGCAGAAGTCCCGATCCCTCAGCCCCTCCATCATCTCGTTGGTCTTGGCCGCGACGAGCCCGAACTCGTCGCTGCTCACGATGGGGACCTTGCGCTGGTAGTTCCCCCGGCCGATCTCCTCCATCACGCCGAGCTGGAGGTCCAGGACGGCGTGGAGGTTCCGGGAGTACCGAACGATGATGACGCTGCTCAGAAAGAGGAGCACCGCGAAGGCGAAGACGATCTCCTTGAACACGCCGGCGTAGATCTCCCGGCCGAAGGCGCCCCTGTTCTCGAGGAGAAAGTTGATGTCCATGTAGACCATGAAGAGCACGGCGCCGGCCATGAGCACCAGGACCGTGGCCATGAAGAAGAACATCTTCCTGGAGACCGACAGGAACCGGCCCTGGACGGTGTCCGGCGGGTCCGGGTGGTTTCGCAGAAACCCGATGAGCCGCTTTTCGAAGGAGAGGTAGCAGAGCATCCCGCCGAGAAGCCCGAAGCTGAAGCAGCCCAGCAGGACCTTGACGGCCGACTCCATAGGGGCCTGAAAGAGCGTGAGGTAGCTGGCCGCCATGAGGAGGCCCGCGACCAGCCAGAACAGGAACTCCCCGAGGAACTCGTGCCAGGGAAGGCTGTAGAGGTTTCTGACCTCCCCGGATCCCGCGGACTCCAGGCGGCGCCGGGTGCGCACGAAGGCGTACTGCCTGGCCGGAAAGACCAGGAGGATCGGGATGTAGGTGTTCAGGGAGGCCTGAAGATACCCGAGGCCCTCCAGGAACGGTCAGACCTGGGCCCCGTAGACGATCAGGACCAGGCCGAAGAAAAGGTGGCATACGAAGATCTGTACCATGGCTCCGGCTCCCTTTCCGCGACGCCTGTCGTTCCGTTCGGCGCCTCTCCCTCAGTCCGCCGGAGAGGCGTTGGAGGCTTTCCTCGAACCGCCCTCCACGATCTTGTCGACGATCCGGTCGTAGGCCCGGCGCACATCGCTCTCCGGCCCTTCCAGCAGCCGCGCGAGCTCGCCCCGGTCGCCGAGCTCCACCACCCCGGGATCCGCCGGGATCTCCCCCATCAGCGGAAGGGCCATCTGCTCCGCCATGGCGGCGCCGCCTCCCGATCCGAAGAGGGGCACCTCTTTTCCGCAGTGGGGGCAGCTCATGGCGGCCATGTTCTCCACGAGCCCGAGGATGTCCAGGTCGACCTGACGGCAGAAGTTGATGGACTTCCGGACGTCGGCCAGGCTGATCTCCTGGGGCGTGGTGACGACCAGGGCCTCTGCGTCGGGGATGGTCTGGGCCACGGTGAGGGGCTCGTCCCCGGTTCCCGGCGGCGAGTCCACCACCAGGAAGTCCAGGTCCCCCCAGTCGATGTCCGAGATGAACTGGCGGATGGCGCTGATCTTGAGCGGGCCCCGCCAGATGACGGCCGTGTCCTTGTTCTCCCCGAGGACCATCTCCATGGACATGACGGAGAGGTTTTCGCTCACGGCAAAGGGACGCACCACGCCCTTCTCCTCCATCCGGAGGCCGCCTCGAATGCCGAGAAGGCGCGGGACGCTCGGACCGTGAAGGTCGACATCCAGAAGCCCCACCCGAAAACCGCGGTTCGCGAGAAAGAGGGCCACGGTGGCCGCCACCGTGCTCTTGCCCACCCCGCCCTTGCCGCTCATGACCAGGATCTTTCGCCCGATACGCTTGAGCCCGGCCTCGATCATCCGATCCTGCTCCGACCGCTCCAGGTCCCCCGGCGTGGCCTCCATCATGGGCAGCTCGTCCTCGTGTTTCATCCCGTTTTCGCTCCCCCCGCACGCCGGTCCGGGACCGGCGCGCCCTCTGACGTTCATCGCTCGTGCGGTCCCCGTCCGAGGGAGACCGCGGCATCAAACAGAAAGGCCTCCCCACCCGGCATCGGCCCGTTCCATGGGGAGGCCTCCGATTCAGGCGGCCCGAGGGCCGCGATCAAGACCGCACTACAGCTCCAGCCAGGAATCCGAGTACAGCGCGTAGCCCAGGATGACCCTGGCCGTCTTGACGTAGTCCTGGAGCTCCTTGGAGAGGGACCCCATGTCCACGGGCTCCTCGTCCATCACCTTGTGGATGACCTCCACGATGTCCGGCCGCTCGCCCCGGGCGATGGCGACCAGCGGATCGTCATAGGCATCCGCGATGCACGAGTACATCCCCTTCCGCTCCAGCATCACCATGTAGGTCTGGTTCAGGATGGGGCGGAGATGGTCCGGGGGACCGTTGGAGACATTGGACAGGCCGCAGGTCGACTTGGCCCCCGGGGCGATGTCCTGGAGCATTTCCTGGAAGGCCAGGAGGCTCATGAGCTGGGGCTGCTGGATGTTGACCGGGGTGACGATCCCGTCCACGAAGATGTCCTCGTTGGGGACACCGGCCTCGTTGGCCGCGTACAGGAGCTCGACGGCCAGAGCGGCCCGCTCGTTCTCGTCACGCGGTAGTCCCTCCGGGCCCCACATGAGGGCGATCATGTTCGCCTTGTACTTGACCGCCAGCGGGATCATCTTCTCGTAGCGCTCCGGCCGGGCCATGATCGAGTTGATGATGGCCTTTCCCTTGTGGGTCGCCAGACCGGCTTCCATGGCCTCGATGTTCGAGGTGTCGAGGCAGAGGGGGGTCTCGTCGCCGATCTCCTCCTGGACCGTCTTGACCACGAACTCCATCAGCTCCGGACCGCCCTTGCGGGCAGGGCCCAGGTTGATGTCGATCCAGTCCATCCCCTTGTCCTTCTGCCGCTTCGCCTCCGCGGCGATGGGCCCCGGATCCTTTTCCTTGAAGGCCTTTCCGATCTCCCGATTGATGACGTTCAGGTTTTCTCCGATCAGATACATAAGCGTTCTCCATCCCGAACGGGGTCGAGGATTGACGGGTTCGCAAAAACCTGCTCACCCGCCGCTGGGCACGCTATAACATATTGAAATCCCAGGGGCAGATCTCGAGGATTCGGGGTTTTTGCGACTCCATCAGGATTCACCGCAAAAGGCGGCTACTTCTCCATGTCTTTGAGGTACTTCGGGATCAGGGAGGCATCCCGGGGTCCGATCAGGATGTCCCAGTCCGGAAGCTCTTCCTCCATGTCCCCGCTGATCGCCGCCGCGTAGCCGGGGATGATGATCTTGCGGTGCTTCACCTTGTCGGCGATCCCGCACTTCTTGACGAACATGCCCACGGCGTCGCCCACGAACTTCCCGGCCGCCCAGGCGGTCATCACCGAGAGGCCTTCCGTGTCCATGATCAGCAGCCAGCTCGGGATCCGGCTCGCCTCGATCTCCCCGCTCACGATGAAGTAGGTGAGGGAGAAGTTCGTGGTGATGAGCACGGGGGAGTTCTCGTCCGGGGAACCCACCTCGTAGATCCCCTGGGTCACGGTCATGGGGCGCTGCGGGTCCGTGTAGATGTTGAGCCGCTCGAGGAGCAGCGGGAACAGGCTCTCGGCCTTGAAGTCGGACAGGACCGCAATGCCGGCGTACTTGGCGATCAGAAGCCCCGCGATCACGGTCTCCATGTCCAGGTTTCCCGCCATCTCGCAGGGGAAGGTGATGGTGGGGAAACCGACGGAGCGATTGCCGGCCTTGAGGGCGGCCCGGCGGATGCCCACCTGGTTTTGGAACAGCTGCTTGGGCTCCCGGGCCCCCGCGTCCAGGATCAGATCCTTGAGGCCCATGCCGGTCAGCTTGTCGGTCAGGGCCGCCAAACCCTCGACGTCGTCGGCCTTCACGGCCAGGGGCAGGCCGCTCTCCTGGGCCAGAGCACCCATCTCGTCCGCGTTGTCCGCCGTGGCGGCGTACAGGAGCGGCTTCTTGAAGCCCGCCGCCTCCACGCCCGCCTTGAGCACGTCCACCTTGTCGCTCATGAGCACGAGATTGAACTCGCTCTCGGAGGCGATCTTCTTGGCGGCCGCGCCGAAGGCGGCGGCGTCCCCGTTCACGTCCTTGAGCGCCACGAGCTCGGGACGGAGGTTCAGGCCCACCCGCTCGAACTGGAGGGCGTTCCACTCCTTGAGCTTCTTGTCGAGCGCATCGGCGTCCGTGTCCGAGGTGACCAGGGCGCCCAGCGCGGTGGGATTGTAAAAGGTCTTCTCGTGGCGAAACATGACCGTCTCGCCGCCGACCTTGAAGGCCCGCACACCGGCTCCGATCGCCACCGGGCGGATCGGCGGCGCCGAGGCCTCGGCCAGCTGCTCCCGGGCCTCTTCCGATACGTACGGACAGGCGTCCAGCTCCGCCTTGCCCGACGCCAGGTTCATGGCAAACGCCAGGCAGGTGGGAACGCCGCACTCCCCGCAGTTCGTCTTGGGCAGCATTTTGAAGATCTGAATACCAGTCAGTCCCATGGTTCTCTCCTCATTGCGAAGATTGTTCTAGAGTTCATCACAAAATTTGTGCCGAGTCAGCCGGATTCCAAAGGGACTATCCTCCGACAATGGGATCCATCTTCATAGCGGGGTGGTCCTTCTCCTTGAGGAACGCCATGACCTCCTCCTCGGTGGTCCCCACCGTCTCGTCGGCCACGCGATCGAGGAGATCCGGAACGCCCTCCTCTTCGGCTCGCTTTTCGAACCGCTCCTTGATCTCCTCCTTGAGGGACTTGGGCATCCAGACCAGGCGCTTGAGTCCGCCGTCGCCCTTGACGAACTTCCGCTGGGTGATGTTGAACTTGGAGTGTCCCACGAACCCCGGGGACGACTGGCCGCCGCCCATGACGCCCGCGAGCGTGGTGAACTTCATGCCGGACGGGGTCTCACCCAGGTAGTCCCGGTGGACCGTCATGACGCCGTTGCAGGTGGGCAGCACCGCCGCGATGCACTCGCAGCAGCCGCAGGTGGTCATGGGGTCCTGGACCAGGCTGTAGAAGTTCACGTGGCTGATGGCCTGACGCGAGGTCTTGTACACGAAGTCGTCCACACCCTGCCAGGCGCCCAGGACCGGGTCGGTGCACTCCCCCTTCTCCACGGGCTGGTTGGGGCCGGTGGGGTTGATCTCGTAGGAGGCCTTGCAGTCCATCCAGTTGTAGGCCCCGCAGAGGCCGGTCCGCTCCGGGCTCACCACGCAGACGTGGTTGGGCGCGAAGGACTGGCACAGGGTGCAGGAGTAGAAGGGGTCCGTGGTCTCGTCGGTCATGCTCTCCACGCGCTCGTCGCGGTGCTTGTACTCCTGGCGCGCGCGCTTGGTCAGCTCGTCCACGTCCTCCTGCTTGGTGTACATGGCCACCTGGACCTTGTCCAGGATGCTTCCGAAGTCCTGGTGGAACTTGGCGTGGAGGATGGTGCCGATGTCCTTGAGGGAGAAGCCCTTTTCCACGGCCTGCTCACCCACGCGGACCCAGGAGATGTCCCGCTGCCCGATGTGCATGATGCCCTGGGCGTAGTTGATCAGGTGGTGGATCTGGCGCTCCAGGATGGGCTCGAAGTCCTCCTGCATCTGCCGGCCCGCCACCTGGACGTAGATACTGAGCGGAAGGCGGTCCCCCTTCTTGATGTCCTTGACCTCGGGGCCGATGACCTCCACCTTGCCGTCCTCGATCTCGTTCATGTCGGCCATCTTGCAGAGCTCGGTCATCTGGGTCTTGCCGCCGCCCATCTCCAGGTAGAGATCGTCCTTGCGGACGCGCTCCCCCTCGAAGGCGGGGCCGTAGGCCAGCGGGATGTCGATCTCCGTGATGGTGACCTTGAGGCCCCGCACCTCGATGGATCGGGAGGGCATCTCGTCGTGACCCACGTTGGCCACCACGTGCTCGTAGGTGCAGACGCCCGTGGGCAGGATCTCCGGGATGTCCGTGTCCGCCAGCGTGGGGAAGCCCCAGTTCACGCAGCCGGCCGCGTTCGCCGCCCACTCGGCGTTCACCTCGCCCAGGGCGTTCACGAAGGCGAAGACGCGGTTCTTCTGGTAGGCCAGCATCTTCTTGTAGTCGCCCGGCTCGATGCCGCCGAAGGCCATGCCGGCCCGGTTGGCGAACCCCAGGGCGAAGACCGCCGCCGATATGTCCGGCCCGAAGGGCACCAGGCGGGTGTTCCACCCGATCTGGACCTTCTCCTCCAGGAGCTGCTCGGCGAAGGTGGTCCCGAACTGGTTGGCCGCCATGAACACATAGATGGTCTTGAGCTGGTACTCCTCGGCCATCTTCTTGGCCGTGGCCGAGTCCGGGGCCGCGCCCACGATGGCCGCGAAGCCCGGGGCAGTGCCGTCCACGAACTCCACGCCGCGCTTCCGCATGATGGTGTCGTCCGCCGCGCCCAGCCAGATCTTGCCGTTGTCCACGTCCGGGTCCTCCACCGAGGGCTGGTAGAAGTCCGGGTCCTCCACGTAGCGGATGGCCTCCACGATCTCCTCGGCGAAGAGCGCCGCCATGCCCGCGTCCAGCAGGGGCCCCAGGAAGGGCAGGTGGCAGTCCTTCTTCACGTGGGGCGGCAGGAGCTTGCGGGCGAAGTCGAGGGGCCGCCTGGCCGAGTCGAGGTCCGTGACCTTGATCCCGGTCAGGGAGTAGATGATGGGCAGAAAGTAGGCCGTGTTGGGGAACTCGAGCTTCTGGGCTCCGCCGAACTTCTCGAGGGCCCGTTTGTACTTGCCCTCGGCCTTGCTGATGATGTTGTATGCGCCTTGAATGGCTGCAAATGCGACGAGCTTCGACATATCCTGATTCCTCCCTTCTTAAGAGGTGTTTCTACCTGTATTCGTCTCACGGTATGGGGGCGGCGGGTCCGAGGGTCGAACCCGCCTCGTCCCGTTTGATCAGGCCGCGTCCTCCAGCTTCTGCCGGTCGGTCATGTCCAAAAGGACCCGCTCGCGTGCCTTGTCGATACCGAGGGCCTTCCGCTTCTTGTCGATGTGGGCGATCATCTTCCGGGCGTGCTCGATGGGATCCGCCACCATGTCCCACATGCCGCCGTAGATCTCCTCGAGCTCGTTGTAGAGGTAGTTCTCGAAGACCGGCGCCCCGCTCACCGGCAGGGTGACGCCGAAGACGGTGTAGACCCCCGCCGTCACGAAGTAGTGGCCGATGCTGATGGCCTTCTCGCTCATCCACTCGGGCGCGGATCCGGCCGCGGGCAGGTCGCTGACGTCGTTTCCGAGCCCGCCGGCCTTGACCACCTCGGCGGCCGCCATGAGGATCCGGCTGTTGTCCACGCAGGATCCCATGTGGAGGACCGGCGGAATGCCCACGGTCTCGCACACCTCGGCCAGTCCCGGGCCGCAGTAGACGGCCGCGGACTCGGGCGTGAGAAGCCCCGCCTTGCCGCAGCAGATGGCGTTGCATCCCGTGGTGAGCACGATCACGTCGTTCTTGATGAGCTCCTTGACCACGGTGAGGTGTCCGTCGTTGTGAAGCGTCCGGGCGTTGTTGCAGCCCACCACGCCCCCGATGCCCCGAATGCGGCCGTTGATGATGTTGTCGTTGAGGGGCGTGTAGGAGCTCCGGAAGGTACCGCCCAGGTGGTAGTTGATCGCCTCGTAGCTGAAGCCCGCGATGAGGTCGGACTTCTGGCCGGGGATCATGACCTGCTTCTCCCGGTTCGTATAGTTCTCGACCGCCTCGCGCACGATCCGCTTGGCGTCCTCGAAAGCGGTGTGCTCGTCGAACTCGATGTGGGTGGTGTGGCCCGAGGCGATCTTGGCCCGCGGGTTCGTGGTGATGATCTTGGTGTGGAAGCAGTCCGCCACGTTGGCGATGTTCTCCATGATGCACTGGACGTCCACCACCATGGCCTCCACCGCGCCGGTGACGATGGCCAGCTCCTGCTGGAGAAAGTCCCCGGCCAGGGGCACGCCGTGGCGCATGAGGATCTCGTTGGCCGTGCAGCAGATGCCGCCCAGCTGGATGCCCTTGGCGCCCTTGCTCTTGGCCATTTCCACCATCTCGGGAAGCTCCGCGGCCTGAACGATCATCTCGCTCAGGAGCGGCTCGTGGCCGTGGATGATGATGTTGACGTGGTCCTCCTTGAGGATGCCCAAATTGGCCGAGCTCTTCACGGGGTAGGGGCAGCCGAACAGGATGTCCTGCAGGTCCGTGGCGATCATGGACCCGCCCCAGCCGTCCGCGATGGCGGCCCGGGAGCACTGCTCGAGGATGTTCTCGTAGTCCTGGTCCACGCCGATGTGGGTCCGGTGCATGATCTCGACGATCTCCCGGTCGATGCCGCGGGGCCGGACACCCAGCTTTTTCCAGAGCTCGTAGCGCGGCTCGGGCGCCCGCTTGATGGTGCAGACCTCGCCTTCCTGCTGCCCCCACTGGGCCAGGGCCTTCTCGGCCACCTCGAGGGCGATCTCGTCGACGTCCCGGTCCACCTTCTCTCCGTCCTCGCCTTCGACGAAGATCTCCACGCCGAAGTCCGGCGCCACCTCCAAGAGCTTCTTGGTGTCGCGGATCTTGTAGTCCTCGGTCTCCTTGCGGGCCGCCGCCAGGAAGGTCTCGGCCACGCCCCGGCCGTGGTCGGAGTGGGCGGCCGCACCGGCGGCCACCATGCGGGCAAAGTTCCTCGCGGCGATGGTCTCGGCCGTGGCGCCGCACAGGCCCTTACGGGTGTCCTCTCCCTCGATCCCGCTCTTGGGAAGGGGCAGCCGGCAGGGGCCCTGAGCGCAGTTCTTGCAACAGGTTCCCTGAACGCCGATGTTGCAGGGCTTCATGCTCTGGGCCCGGTCGAAGATGGTCTCGATCTCCATCTCCCGGGAGCGTTCGATCATGCTCTGACAGGCCGGATCCACCGTCAGGTCCCTGGGAGCCGGTGCCTTTTTCGCCTTGTCCTTCGCTTTTGCCTTGACGTCTTCTGATGCCATGGTTGAGGTTCCTCCTCTTCTTCGGTGTCCGGATTTATGATACGCGGCGGTGGATGCGGTCTATGTTCCGCGTGAGCCTGTCCACCAGGTCGAGCTGCTCCTCGGCCGCGGTCTTGGGAACTTCCCCTCCTGCCTCCGCGCCATGCGCGGCGGCGTGCTTTTCTCGCTCCTCGGCGCGCTTGCGCCTCAGCTCCAGGAGCTCCTCGCGCTCGTTCTCCTTGGCCTTCTTGCGGGCCTCTTCTTCCTCGGCCTTCTTCCTGGCCTCGGCCTCCGCCTTGGCCTTGGCTTCTTCCTCGGCTTTCTTCCCGGCCTCCGCCTCGGCCTTGGCCTTGGCTTCTTCCTCGGCTTTCTTCTTGGCCTCCGCCTCGGCCTTGGCCTTGGCTTCTTCCTCGGCCTTTTTCTTGGCCTCGTCCTCGGGTTTTGCGGGCTCGGCCTTGGCCGGCTCGGGCTTGGCCTCGACCTTCTTGGGCTCCTCCTTGGGAGCCGCCGGCGCGGCAGCCGCGGCCGGTTTCTCTTCCTTCTTGGGCGCAGCGGCCTTCTTGGGGGCCGGCTTGGCCTCCGCCTTCGCCTCCTCGACGGTCAGGTCGGGTTCCGGCGCGAGGGCGATCAGGTCCACGTCCTTGCTCTCCAGGTTCTTGGAGATCGCCTCCACGTCTGCGGCCGAACCGCCGTTGATCATGAGCTCGATAAAGGCCTTGGTGAGACGTACCGTCTCCGGGTGACGCAGGATGGCCACGTCGGACCCGGCCATCAGGTAGCAGGCCGCCGAGACCGCCTCCATCAGGATGGCCCGCTTTTCGGGATCTCCCAGGGTCGGGGCCTCGTCCAGGTCCTGCCCGGCCTCCTTGCTCTTCCAGACCTCGTTTCCGATGTTGTTGATGATGGGCAGCTGCAGCTTGTCGTCCTCCTGGGTGAGGGCGGCCATGCGGATCCGTTCCATGACCGAGTAGCTGTACTCCAGACCGTAGCCCAGACCGCCGGTGGTCGGATCGATCAGGATCTTATCGGTGCCGACGCCCAGGTTTCCGAGAAGGATGTTGAGCTGCTTGGCCAGGTTCACGTCGATGGGGGTCGAGGCCACGACGCTCTGGCTGTACCCGAGCGCGGTGGCGCCCACGCCCTTGTGGTTCCCTTCCTCCACGGGACCCAGCCCGACGTTCTTGCCGTCGCAGACCTCGGCGATCTTTCTCAGGACCTCTTCGTCTTTCTGGTTGTTGGCGGTTCCCCATGCGATCACGGGGACCTTGACCGCATCCACGACCTTATTGAAGACCTCGGCCGCTTCGTCCGGACCGCGATCCTTGCCGTTTGGATCGGTGCTCTTGAGCTGGAGGACGATGAGATCGGCCCCGTACTCCTCCACGCATTTCTTCGCCCAGGCATCAGGAGAGGCGATGACGTCCTTGAAGGGGGCCACCGCCGCCTCGGGCCACTCTCCGGACGGATCGTAGTCCCAGATCTCCATGGCGATCCTCGGAGGGTTCGGCATCTCTCCTTCAAACACATGGAACGGATAGGCGTTCTCTCCACCCACGGTGCAGGCCGCGTCTCCCGTCCCGACGGTCACCTCCCCTATCTTGCCGGTATAGGGCTGTTCAGGAATTTGAAAGGCCAATTTCTTTACCTCCTTCTTGGATGATCATAGCATTCCGTTTGCTATGGGTGGTTTATGAACAACCAGCCGAATTCACTGTCGTGATCTTATGTGAAAAATAGAACAATACAAGGGAAAAAAAGAGTCCTCCTAAGAGGATGCGTAAGATTAATGAACAGCCGACTGCTTGTCAAGAGTTTTCGTGAGTGAAATGGAAAGGTTGTCCGATCCATCGGGGTACATATTGTGGTGTGCTCCCGCTTTTGACACAACATGGGTGCCCCTACGTCGCCTTCAGGAGATGGTCGAAGATGTCGAAGGCGGCCTCGAGGGAACGGCTCTCCGGGTCCAGCGCCACGGTGGGGGTTCCCTGGAGATCGGCCCGGGTGACGGCGTCGTCCTCCGGAACCAGACCGACCAGGTCCAGACCGTACTCCCGGGCCAGGTTCTCGAGGGCCCCGGCCTGGTCTTCCTTCGCCATGTTCACCACGAACGCCTTTCGTTCGATGTTCAGCGTGAGGTCGTCCGCGAGCGCCTGGATCCTTCCCGCGGAAAGCACGCCCCGTCGGGAGGCGTCCGACACGATGAGCAGCAGGTCGACGTTGTTCGTGGTCAGGCGGCTGATGTGCTCCATGCCCGCCTCGTTGTCGATCACAACATAGGGATAGTTGTTCACGAGGCGGTCCAGGTATTGGGTCAGCAGGGTGTTGGCGGCGCAGTAGCAGCCGGAGCCCTCGGGCCGGCCCATCACGATGAGGTCGTAGCCTTCGGCCTCCACCACGGCCTGCTCCAGCTTCATCTCCATGAACACGTCCTTGGTGATGCCGGTGGCCACGCCTTTTTTCATCTCCTCGCGTGCACCTCCCAGCGTCTCCTCCACCTCCACACCGAGCACCTCGTTCAGGTTCGCATTGGAATCCGCGTCCACGGCGAGAACGGGACCTTTCCCTTTCTCGATCAGGTATCGTACCAGCCATCCCGCCAGGGTCGTCTTTCCCGTCCCGCCTTTGCCAGCGAGACCGATCGAGTAGGACATCCCCTTCACCTCCGCCTTCTTTTTTGGTTGATATTCCGCAATAATTTTTCTAATATTTAGACACCTTATCCGAGAGTATCACCAATGACGTCTTTGTCAAAAAAAAAAGAGGCCTGGGAACGCATTACCTCCCGTTTTTCCTCTTCTCTGCGGCCGGACGACTTCGAAACCTGGATCTCGCCCACCCGCCTGGCATCCCTGGCGGCGGACCTGGCCGTCATCGAGGTGCCCAACCGCTTTTTCGCCGACTGGATCAAGGAACGCTACCTGCCGGAACTGCGTGCGGCGTTTGAAGAGGTGACGGCCATCTCCCCCGAGATCCGGTTTACTGTCCGACGCGGGCAGCCCGCCGGTGGAACGGTCACCCCGTTTCCCCCGGGAGACCTCCTGCCGTCTCCCAACCCGGACCTTCACCCTGAAATGACCTTCCATGCATTCGTTCGATCCCATTCGAATGCTTTCGCTTACTTTTCGTGTCTCGAGATCGCCGACAAAAACCCCCGCTCCTATACCCCCTTGTGTCTGTTTTCCGAGAAGAGCACCGGGAAAACCCACCTGCTCCACGCCCTGGGGAACCACATGGCGGAGAACCACCCGGACTGCCGGGCCCGGTACGTCCACGCGGACCGCTTCACCTCGGAGTTCACCCAGGCGCTGCGATCCGACCGCGTCCACCCGTTTCGCTCCGGTTATGCCGAGCTCGACCTGCTGCTCTTCGACGACGTTCACCTCCTGGCCGGTCGGCACAAGACCCAGCAGGAGTTCGTCTTCGCCCTCAATACCATGCTTCGCGAAGGGAAGCGGGTGACCGTCACCAGCAAACTCCCGCCCTTTCGCCTCCCCGACACGAGCCCCAGAATGAAATCCATCCTCAGCTGGGGTCTCCTCGCGGAGATCCATCCGCCGGAGCCCGAGACGCGCGCTCAGGTGATCAGGCGGCAGGCCGAGCGGGAGAAGATCCCGCTGCCGGACGACATTATCTTCTTTCTCGCCAAATCGAATGATGATATGAAACAACTCTTCAGAAACGTGACCCGGGTTCAGACCTATGTCTCTCTCAACGGCGGATCGATCGATCTGTCGGCGGTCCGCAACCTGATTCGAGATCCGACCGGAAGGGAAGCGCAGATCGAGGATATCCAAGCCATCACAGCGGGTTACTTCAAGATTTCCGTTTCGGATCTGCGCTCCGGAAAACGCCAGCGGGCCGTCTCCTATCCCAGGCAGATGGCCATGTACCTTTGCAAGGAGTTCACCGGTCTGTCCTACAAAAGGATCGGCCACGCCTTCGACAAGAAGGATCACTCCACGGTCATCTACGCCGTGCAGCGGATCGAGAAGGCGCTCGCCAAGCGCGAGGAGGTGAAAGAGGATCTGAAAAACCTGGAACACTTGATCGGGTGAAGCCGCGATCGACGGCCTGCAGACCGTTGCTCTGCTGCAAGGGTGAAGACTTTTTTCTGCGTTCTCCACGACTGGAGCCGTCTTCCGATTTTCCACCGGGTTGTCACGAAAACCCCGCATCTTTTCGAAAGGGTTTGCACCTCTCCCGGAAGCGACGCCCCGAGAGAGCGGGCCCGGACATCTGGAGATTTCAATATCGGAACTTCTTGTCCAACCCCGATTCGACTGTTTTTGCCGCCTTCCGGGCGGGTTGGAGCGTTTTTCAACAGTTCAGACGCCGCCTGTGTATGATGATGAGTTTATGGATCCAATGATAAACCGTTGACCGGAGGGAAGCTCCATGGAACTGAGAATCGACAGAGAAGATCTCTACAAAGCCGTGTCGCGTGTGCAGAGCATCATCGAGAAGAGAAGCAACATGCCCATTCTCTCCGCCGTCCTCCTTTCCGCCGAAGGCTCCGGCATTGTGCTCTCCGCGACGGACCTGGAGATCAGCTTTCAGCAGAAGCTTCCCGCGGAGGTGCTGAACCCGGGAAGCCTGGCCATCTCGGGGCGGAAGCTCTACGAGATCGTGAAGGAGAGCAAGGGCCCCACGATCTACATCAAGGAGAAGGAAAACCACTGGGCGTTCATCTCGGACGAGCGAGCCAAGTTCAACATGGCCTGCCTGTCTCCAGACGAGTACCCGATGTTCGTGGAACCGGAGGATGTGACCTTCGTGGACATCGACGGCTCCGTGCTCCGGGAGATGATCTCGAAGACCATCTACGCCGTGACCATGGAGGAAGCCGGCTTCAAGCTCTCCGGCGTCTACACGGAGAAAATGGCCAAAGGGGGAAGGTCGTTCTTGCGGCTCGTGGCGACCGACGGCCACCGCCTGTCCATGATCGACAAGGAGGTCGCCGGGGTCGATGATCTCACCCTGGACGGCGGCGTGATGATCCCCAAGAAGGGAATGAACGAGATCGCCAAGCTCGCCTCCGAGGACGAGGGGGTTCAAATCGGCTTTCGGCAGAACAACTGCGTGGCCAGACGGGGGGATTCCCTGATCGTCGTGCGCCTTCTCGAGAGCAAGTTCCCGGACTACAACGCCGTCATCCCCAAGAAGGCGGAGCACACCATCCGCATCGGGTTGCACGATCTTCTGGACGGCATGAGAAAGATGACCATCCTGAGCGACGAGAGTTACCGCGGCGTCAAGATCAAGCTGGGGGAGGACATCATGGAGCTCGTGTCCATCAATCCCGACGTCGGAGATGTCCAGGAGAGCCTGGCGGTGGACTACAAGGGAGAAAAACAGGAGATGGGATTCAATGCGCGCTATTTCATCGACATTCTTCAAGCCATGGAGAGCGACGAGGTTACACTGGGTTTCATGGACGGCGCGAGCCCGTGTCTCGTGACGGGCGAAGAAGATGCGGGTTTTCTGGGCCTGATCATGCCCATGAGGCTTTAAACAAACAAGCGGAAAGGTTCAAGAGGAACGGTTCGAGGTAGCCTCCGGGGGTTCGTCCCGGAGGGGCTTTGGAACCGCAGCCCTCTCAAACGATTATCATGATGAAAGAGATGAGCGAGAAGGAGATCAGCTACGCGGCCTCGGATATCAAGGTGCTCGAAGGGCTGCTGGCCGTTCGGAAGCGACCGGCCATGTACATCGGGAACACCGCGTCCGAAGGTCTTCACCACCTGGTCTACGAGGTGGTGGACAACAGCATCGACGAGGCACTGGTCGGATACTGCGACAATGTGGAGGTGCGGGTTCAGACGGACAACAGCGTGATCGTTTGGGACAACGGGCGGGGCATCCCCGTGGACCTGCACGAGGCCGAGGGGATCCCGGCGCTCGAGGTCGTCATGACCAAGCTGCACGCCGGGGGAAAGTTCGACAACAAGACCTACCGCGTGTCCGGAGGGCTTCACGGGGTGGGGGTCTCCGTGGTGAACGCCCTGTCGGAGTACCTCGAGGTGGAGGTCTACCGGGAAGGCAGGATCCATCACCAGCGATACGTGAGGGGGCGAACGGCCACCTCCCTCGAGGTGCGCGGCGAGACGGGAAAACGGGGGACCCTGATCACCTTCCGGCCCGACCCGGAGATCTTTCCGAAGATCGAGTTCGACTACGAGATCCTGTCGAAGCGGATGCGGGAGATCGCGTTTCTCACCAGCGGCCTCCGGATCAAGGTGTCCGACGAGCGGAGCGGGCAGAAACAGGAGTTCCTGTACGAGGGCGGGATCAAGTCCTTTGTCGACTACCTGAACAAGAACAAGGAGGTGGTCCACCCGAAGCCCATCCACATCTCGGGCGAGAAGAGCGGCGTTCTCATGGAGGTGGCCTTCCAGTACAACAACACCTACAAGGAAAACACCTACACCTTCGCCAACAACATCAACACCCGGGAGGGCGGAAGCCACCTGAGCGGGTTCAAGGCGGCGCTGACCCGAAGCGTGAACCTGTACCTCCAGAACTCGCCCATGGCCAAGAACTACAAGGAGAAGCTGAGCGGCGACGACGTCCGGGAGGGATTGACGGCGATCGTCAGCGTGAAGCTGCCCGATCCGCAGTTCGAAGGCCAGACCAAGACCAAGCTGGGAAACAGCGAGGTCAAGGGGCTCGTGGAGAACCTGGTCAACGAGGGGTTGAGCAGCACGTTCGAGGAGAATCCCAAGGTGATCAGGGCGATTCTCTCCAAGGTGGTCGAGGCCGCCCGAGCCAGGGAGGCCGCCCGCAAGGCCCGGGACCTGGCGCGGAGAAAGGGCATCCTTTCCGATCACTCCCTTCCGGGAAAGCTGGCGGACTGCCAGGAGCGGGACCCCAAGCGAAGCGAGATCTTCATCGTGGAGGGCGACTCGGCCGGCGGCTCGGCCAAGCAGGGACGCGACCGAAGGAACCAGGCCGTGCTTCCCCTGAAGGGCAAAATCCTGAACGTGGAGAAGGCGCGGTTCGACAAGATGATCTCCAGCGAGGAGATCCGGACCATGATCGCGGCGCTGGGGACAGGGATCGGGGAGAAGGACTACGACATCAACTCCCTGCGGTACCACACGGTGGTGATCATGACGGACGCGGACGTGGACGGGAGTCACATCCGGACGCTCCTGTTGACCTTCTTTTTCCGCCAGATGCCCGAGCTCATCGAGCAGGGCCACCTGTACGTGGCCCAGCCGCCCCTCTACCGGCTGGTGTGGGGGAAGAACGAGTTCTATCTCAAGACCGAGGAAGGCCTCAACCAGTTCCTGCTGGATCGGATCGCCGAGAAGGAGAAGGTGATCCTGGAGAACGGCGACGTGCTGGTCGGCAAGAAGCTGGTACGCATCCTGAGCGGCCTCATTTCCTTCTACGAAAGCCTCAACAAGCTCTCGAGAAGGGGACACAGCCCGCGTTTCATCGAGTTCCTGGTCATGGAGGACGTGAAGGACAAGGACCGCTTTCGAAGCAGGGAGTTCATGGACGGCTTCTTCGAGAAGCTGGAGGCGAACGGGTTTCAGGTCCGGGACGTGGAGCTGGACGAGGAGGAGGGGTTTTACGCGTTCTCCGTGACCGAGACGTCCAACGGCGGGCAGACCTCCATGGTAAACTGGGAGTTTCTGTCCTCTCCGGAGCTTCGCCAGCTCATGAGCATCTCCAAGGAGTACCGCCTCCTGAAGGAGGGGAGCTACACGATGGAAGGGGAAGCCAAAAAGCGGATCGAGGATCCCCAGGAGCTGCTCAACCGTCTCATGGATCGGGCCAAGCGGGGACTGGGCATCCAGCGGTACAAGGGTCTGGGTGAGATGAATCCGGGACAGCTGTGGACCACCACCATGGACCCCGAGAAACGGACCCTGCTGCGGGTGGAGATCAAGGACGCCGTGGAGGCGGACGACATCTTCAACGTCCTGATGGGCGACAAGGTCGAGCCGAGGCGGGAGTTCATCCAGAGCAATGCGCTGGAAGTGACCGAGCTCGACATTTAGTTCGCCCTCCATAAACGGCCCTCAAAAATGACTCGTTTCTGAAGGACGAAAGCGAACCCGTGAGTCCTTGAAAGAGAAGGAATTCGGTTCGGATCATCGAGTGGAATCGGCAAGAGCCGTGACAGGCTGACAACGGCGGGCGAGGGGGAGACCCCCTTTCGCCCGCGTTTTGGAGAGAAGGAATGGACGAGGATCTGCTGAGCAAGACCGTCAACATCGAAGAGGAGATGAAGCGGTCCTATCTAGAGTACTCCATGAGCGTCATCGTCGGCCGGGCGCTGCCGGACATCCGGGACGGCTTGAAGCCGGTGCACCGCCGCGTTTTGTTCGGCATGCACGACCTCAAGAACTTCCACGACCGCGCCTACAAGAAGTCCGCCCGCGTGGTGGGGGACGTGATCGGAAAGTACCACCCCCACGGAGACGCGGCGGTGTACGACACGATCGTGCGGCTGGCCCAGGACTTCTCCATGCGCTACCCGCTCGTGGACGGGCAGGGAAACTTCGGCTCCATCGACGGGGATCCAGCGGCGGCCATGCGGTACACGGAAGTGCGTATGACGCGCCTGGCCCAGGATTTCCTTTCGGACATCGAAAAGGAGACCGTGGACTTCCAGCAGAACTACGACGGCTCCCTCATGGAGCCGGTGGTCCTGCCCACCACGATCCCCAACCTCCTCGTGAACGGCTCCTCGGGCATCGCCGTGGGCATGGCCACGAACATCCCCCCCCACAACCTCGGGGAGGTCTGCGCGGCGATCGAAAAGCTGATCGAAAACCCGGAGGTGGAGATCGACGAGCTGGCACGCCTGATGCCGGCGCCGGACTTTCCCACCGCGGGGTTCATTCTCGGCCGGGGCGGGGCCCTCGAGGCCTACCGCAGCGGACGGGGCATCGTGCGGGTGCGGGCGAGGGCCTTCGTGGAGATGGTGGGCAAGACCCGCGAGCGGATCATCGTCTCCGAGATCCCCTACCTGGTGAACAAGAACAAGCTGCTCGAGAAGATCGCCGACCTCGTCAAGGAGAAGAAGGTGGAGGGCATCACCGACATCCGGGACGAGTCGGACCGGGACGGCATGCGGATCGTCATCGAGATCAAGAAGGACGCCCGGGCCCTGGTCATCCTGAACCGGCTCTACAAGTACACCCAGATGGAGACCTCCTTCGGGATGATCCTGCTGGCCATCGTCAACGGAAAGCCGGAGATCCTGAACCTCAAGGAGATCCTCGAGCACTTCATCTCCCACCGCCGCGAGATCATCATCCGCCGGACCCTGTTCGACCTCCGAAAGGCGGAGGAACGGGCCCACATCCTGGAAGGCCTCAAAAAAGCGCTCGATTTCCTGGACGACGTCATCGAGCTGATCCGCGCGTCCTCCGATCCCAAGGAGGCCAAGAGCCGCCTCATGGAGGAGTACGACTTCTCCGACCTCCAGGCGCAGGCCATCCTGGACATGCGGCTCCAGCGCCTGACGGGCCTCGAGCGCGAGAAGATCGATTCCGAGTACCGGCAACTCATCCAAAACATCGAACGGTACCGGGCGATCCTCGGCAGCAAGGCCATGGTGCTGGACGTCATCAGGCAGGAGACCCGGGAGATCCGGGAGCGCTATGGTGACGAGCGGCGCACCGAGATCCTGG
>CAYVVQ010000044.1:19355-21177 GCA_964454455.1 uncultured Desulfobacterales bacterium
GGGAGGGTGTACTGGAAGAAGGTCCACGAGATCCCGGAGGCCGGGCGCACCTCCCGGGGCAAGGCCATTGTGAACCTCCTCGAGCTCCAGCGGGGGGAGCGGGTGGCCACCACCCTGGCCGTGCGCGACTTCGAAGAGGGGCAATACGTGGTCATGGCCACCCGAAAGGGCCTCGTGAAGAAGACCGAGCTCCAGGCCTACAGCCGGCCCATGGCGCGGGGCATCGCCGGGATCAAGATCAACCCGGGCGACGAGCTCATCAGCGTTCGGGTCTCCGGCGGAGACGAGGACATCTTCATGACCACCCGCGGCGGAAAGTCGATCCGATTCGACGAGAGCGACCTCAGGGGGATGGGGAGGGTCGCCTCCGGAAACATCGGCATCCGGCTGGAAGGCGACGACGAGGTGGTCAGCATGGAGGTCATTCGGGAGGGGGCCACCATCCTGACGGTCACGGAAAACGGCTTCGGAAAGCGCACCCGCACGGAGGAGTACCGCATCCAGAGCCGGGGCGGAAAGGGGATCCTGACCATCAAGACCACGGAACGGAACGGACCGGTGGTCTACTCCTACCAGGTCACCGACCAGGACCAGCTCATGATCATCACCGGCCAGGGGAAGATCATCCGCCTGCGCGTGGGAGATATCTCCGTGAGGGGCCGGAACACCCAGGGGGTCAAGCTGATCGACCTGGCCGAGGGGGAGCAGGTGGTGGCCGTGGCCAAGGTGATGGAAGAGGAAGACGAGTGATCGGCCGGGACACGGCCGTTCGGTGAAAAGAAGGTATGGGGAGAGCGGTTTGACAGCTCGAGCGTGGAGAATCGCGGTGATCGGGGCCGGGAGCTGGGGGACCGCCCTGGCGGACCTTCTTGCGGAGAAGGGCCACGACGTGGCGCTCTGGGTCCGGGAGGAGGAGGTCCGGCGCCAGATCCTGGATGAACGGGAGAACCGCACCTTCCTGCCCGGGACCCGTCTGACCCCGTCCCTGCGGGCCGTCCGGACCTACGAGGAGGCGCTGGCGGGGCGGGACCTCGCGGTTCTCGTGGTTCCCTCCCACGTGATCCGGAGCGTGGTTCGAGGCCTCAGGCCGTACCTCGGTTCCGGCACCGGGCTCATGACCGGCACCAAGGGGATCGAGAACGACACCCTGATGACGGTTTCCGAGGTGGTCCGGGAGGAGCTCCCGGATCGGGATCCGAACCGGTTCGCCTGCCTGGCCGGACCGAGCTTCGCGCGGGAGGTGTGCGGGAGACTGCCCACCGCCGTGACCGTGGCCTGTCCCGAACCGGGACTCGGAAAGGAGGTCCAGGACGTCTTCTCCACGGAGACCTTTCGCGTCTACGCCAGCCGGGACCTGGTGGGGACCCAGCTGGGCGGTGCGCTCAAGAACGTCATCGCCATCGGGGCGGGGGTCTCGGACGGCCTGGGCTATGGGAACAACGCCCGGGCCGCCCTCATCACCCGGGGGCTCGCGGAGATCTCGCGACTGGCCGTCGCCCTGGGCGCCAACCCGCACACCCTGGCGGGACTGGCCGGCATGGGCGACCTGGTGCTCACCTGCACCGGGGACCTGAGCCGGAACCGGACCGTCGGGCTGAAGATCGGCCAGGGGATGCGGCTCCGGGAGATCACCTCCTCCATGGAGATGGTGGCCGAAGGGGTGAAGACGGCCCTCTCGGCGCATCAGCTCGGAGAGCGGGCCGGGGTGGAGCTTCCCATCGCGGACCAGGTGTACAGCATCCTTTACGAGGACAAGGACCCGCGGGACGCGGTCCGGGACCTGATGGGCCGTCGGCTGAAGGAGGAGCTGGAAGGATGAGGG
>CAYVVQ010000044.1:21277-28048 GCA_964454455.1 uncultured Desulfobacterales bacterium
CACCTCAACAGCTGAGGTTCCCCTGTCTTCGGGCGGCCTCCTCCGGAAGGAGCCGCAGGAAGCGGCGGGGGAGGGCGAAGGCCGCTCGGTGGAGCGCGGGGGTGTAGTAGTCCAGGTCGCCCAGGGCCCGGATGCGCTGCGAGTCGGGATCGTCGGTGAGCGGGTCCGGTCCCAGGGAGCAGAAGGCGAAGCCGATCACCCCGCTGGTGTAAGTGGGCACCAGGGCCTGATAGTAGGCGAGCATCGGAAAGAGGCCCGCGAGGGTGGCGGTGATCCTCCGCACCAGGTCCTCGAACACGAAGCAGGACTCGGCCTGAATGACGGCGATACCCCCGGGGCGCAAGGCCCTTCGGAGGTCCCGGTAGAATGGTTCCCCGAAGATGCCCACGGCCGGGCCGATCGGGTCGGAGCTGTCCACCAGGATCACGTCCCAGGTGCCCGGGCGCTCCCGAACAAAGACCGTGGCGTCGGCCACGTGGATGGAGACCCTGGGGTCGTCGAGGCCCCGGCTGAGCCGCGGAAGAAAGCGCCGGCTCGCCTCGATGACCTCGCCGTCGATCTCACAGAGGTCCGCCCGCGAGACGCAGTCGTGGCGGAGCACCTCGCGCAGGGTCCCGCCGTCGCCGCCTCCCACAACGAGGACGCGCCGGGGGTCGGGGTGGGCGATCAGCGGAACGTGGACGAGCATCTCGTGGTAGCCGGTCTCGTCGAACTCCGTGGCCTGAATGTTCCCGTCCAGAACAAGCACGCGGCCCAGGGGACCGGCCTCGGCGACGACCAGCTCCTGATAAGCGGTCCGCTTCTCGAGGAGGATGTGGTCGAACCGCACGGCAAGCCCGTAGTGGCCTTCCAGCTCGGGCTCCTCCAGGAAGAGGGCCCCGTCACGGACCTGCCTGACCTGAACCGGTTCGTCCACGGTCCTTCCCCCGAGATCAAAAGCTGTTTCTTTGAGGTGTGATGGGACGGCCCGCCTAGGCCGCACGTCGGAGGCGAGGGAATCAGGTCTCCGGCACGCAGTAGAGGTTCGGTTCGGGCTTGTGACGGATCATGTCGTCCGGGAGATCGAGCATGCCCCGCGTGAGAAGCATCTTCTGGACGGCTTCCGCTCCGAGACCCCTTCGGAGCGTCTCCACCGCAACGTCCATGTCGATCTGGTCCCCGCAGGTGAAGATGTCCGCGGCGGCATAGCCGTACTCCGGCCAGGTGTGGATGGAAAAGTGAGACTCGGAGATGATCACGACACCGCTCACGCCCTGGGGCGCAAACTGGTGAAAGAACGGCTGGATCAGGGTGGCGCCGGAGGCCTCCACGGCTTCGGTCATGACGCGGCTGACGGTCTCGCGGTCGTCCAGAGCGGCTGAGGGGCATCCTTCCAACTCGAGGATCAGGTGGTACCCCAGTGATTTCATGTCCGCCCTCCTCTCGGTTCGATGGGCAATCACGCCGGTTCGCTCGAAAAAAAACAAGCTACCGGAATGCGTCGCCGCGGGGGCGGGAGTCGGTAGCTTGGGCAGGGACCGAGACAAGACCACGCCTGCGGAACCCATCCCCCAACGCCGTGAAGGAGGGCGTTTCGCTAGCGGCCTTCGGCGGTGCCGCAATCTGTGTCTCTCCCCAGCCGGGTTCCCGCCGATCCCCGGATCGGGCGGGAGCCACGCCATGGCCAACCCCCTTGATGTGTGGAAATCGCCTAAGGTCTCGGGAAAACGTGGTTATTCTGTGTCGACCGCGATTTCAAAGAGACAAATATAAGGCATACCCGGACCCGTGTCAATAGGGGAGACCCACCCCAACGTGCTCACGGCGAAACCCGCCGAACTCAGGCGAAGGTCTGCTCCACCCAGGCGCGGATGTCGTCCCGCAGCTTGCGGTACTCGGCCAGCCGCGTCTCCCGGTCTTCCGGCGACGCAGCCGGTTCCGGGAACCCTTTGTGAAAGGACATGCCGCAGGAGGCAAAGAGCGGGCAGACCTTTTTGGCGCGATCGCAGACCGTCACGAGGTAGTCCACGGGGATGTCCGAGATCTCCCCCACCCGCAGGGGCTCCCGTTCGGAGAGGTCCACGCCGGCCTCGCGCATCACCTCCTGCGCGAGGGGGTCGTGCTTCACGGGTTCCGTTCCCGCGCTCGCCGCGCGATATCGATCCCCGAGCAGGGCGTTCACGAAACCCCGGGCCATGGGAGCGCGGACGGAGTCCCCGCTCGATACGAAGAGAATGGTGCGTGGCGGTTTGGGACTGTTCATACAGGGCCTTTCCGTTCCGTCGTGGCTCGGTGGGGGGCACCGCCCCCGCGTAGCCCTCGAGGTTGGAACAAGAGATGCCTGATCGAGGGGCCTAGCCGCATTTCGAGAACCCGCAAAAGTGACAGGTCATGCAGCCTTCCTCGAAGCTGACGGTCTGGCCGCAGTCCGGGCAGATCTCTCCGAGGAGGCTGTTTCGGGTCCTTCGGCCCTTTCGACCGGGCTTGTCCTTGAGGTAGCGGTTTGCCAGGATGCGGCTGATGGCGTCCGGGATGGAGAGAACCAGGCCGTCCTTCTGGAAGACCGGGTGCTCGCCCCCGATCCCCTTGAGCTGGTCCACCACGGTCTCGACGTCCACCCCGGACCGGAACGCGAGGGAGACGAGGCGGCCGATGGCCTCCGTCTTGGCGGTGGTGGAGCGGCCCGACTTGCCGATGGTGGCGAACACCTCGAAGGGCCTTCCGTTCATCTCGGTCACGGTGACGTAGAGGTTGCCCAGACCGGTCACCATCTTCGTGGTGAATCCCTCCAGGGTCTCGGGCCGGTCGAGCACGCCCTGAAGTCCCTCGTGCGGGACAGACTCCCCGCTGTAGCTGAGGACCTGGTTCTCCTTGCTGCCGTCCCGATAGATGGTCACCCCTTTGCAGCCCAGGTCGCTGGCGAGCCGGTAGACCTTCCTCACGTCCTCCGCCGTGGCGTCCCGAGACAGGTTCACCGTCTTGGACACGGCGTTGTCCGTGTACTTCTGGAAGGCGGCCTGCATTCGGACGTGCCACTCCGGGGTGACGTCGTGGGCCGTCACGAACAACTGCTTCACATCCTCGGGGATGTCCTCGATTTTCTGCAGGCTTCCCGTCTTGGCCACGGCGTCCATCATGGCGCGGCTGTAAAAGCCCCGTTCGCGCGAGGCCGCTTCGAACCACGGGTTCACCTCGATGAGCTCGTCGTCGTCCATGACGCGCCGAATGAAGCTCAGGGCGAAGAGGGGCTCGATCCCGCTCGAGCATCCGGCGATGATGCTCAAGGTCCCGGTGGGCGCGATGGTCACCGTGGTGGCGTTTCGATACCGGGCGTCGTCTCGTTTCCGGTAGACGCTCCGTTCGAAGTTCGGGAAAACGCCCCGCTCGACGGCGAGCGCCCGTGAAGCCTCCCGGCACTCGCCCTGAAAAAAGGCCATGACCTCCTCGGCGACGCCCAGGGCCTCTTCGGAGTTGTACGGGACGCCGAGCTGGAACAGCATGTCCGCAAAGCCCATGATGCCCAGGCCGATCTTCCGGTTCCCGCGGACCATCTCCGCGATTTCCGGCAGGGGGTACTCCGAGACGTCGATGACGTTGTCCAGGAACCGTATCGCCAGCCGGATGTTCTCCCCGAGGGCCTCGTAGTCCACCGCGAGGACCCCGTCGCGCTCGGTGACGAAGCGGGACAGGTTGACGGAGCCCAGGTTGCAGGCCTCCATGGGCAGCAGGGGCTGCTCCCCGCAGGGGTTCGTGCTCTCGATCTCCCCGAGCTCCGGGGTGGGGTTGTCCCGGTTGATGGCGTCCAGGAAGAGGACGCCGGGATCTCCGTTCTCCCAGGCCTGCTTCACGAGGGCATCGTACACGTCGGTCGCCCGGAGGGCCCCGACGGCCCTTCCCGTACGGGGATCGATCAGGTCGTAGGCGCGATCCTCCGCCGCGGCGGACACGAACTCGGAGGTCAGGGCGACGGAGATGTTGAAGTTGTTGAGCTCCTTATGCTGTTTCTTGCAGTAGATGAACTCCATGATGTCGGGATGGTCCACGCGGAGGACGGCCATGTTCGCCCCCCGCCGGGTCCCCCCCTGCTTGACCTGCTCGGTGGCGGTGTTGAAGATCTTCATGAAGGAGACGGGGCCGGACGCGATGCCCCCGGTGGTACCCACGCGGCTGCTCTTGGGACGCAGCCTGGAGAAGCTGAAACCGGTTCCTCCTCCGGACTTGTGAATCAGCGCGGCGTTCTTCAGGCTGTCGAAGATTCCTTCCATGCTGTCCTCCACGGGGAGGACGAAGCAGGCGGCGAGCTGTCCCAGCCGGCGGCCGGCGTTCATCAGGGTGGGCGAGTTGGGGAGGAACCTGAACTCGGTCATGATCCGGTAAAAGGCCTCCTCCATCTCCCGAGCCTTCTCGGCTCCCTCGAAGTTGCGCTCCGCCGAGGCCACGTGCCGCGCCACGCGCCGGAACATCCGATCGGGGGTCTCCAGGGGCTTCCCCTGGGCGTCTTTCTTGAGATAGCGCCGCTCCAGGACGGTCCGGGCGTTCTCGGACAGCGGGATTTCGTCCCTCACGAACATGGAGCTGTCGAGCTTGACAGGAGGGGTCTTCTGGAGGCCGAACTCCAGCAGCTTGGCCTCGATGATCTTCTCCAGGAGCGGGATGGTGAGCGTGCTGAGCTCCATCTTCCCGATCTCCTCTCGGAGGGACTTGCTGATGCTCAGGGCCTGGTCGCTGTTGATCGGCGTGGTTCGGATCAGCAGCCGGGAGAACAGCTGGTCGTCCCACCGGTAGGCGGACAGGTCGAAGGTCCCCTCCTCCGTCACCAGGATCTTGCATTCCCTCGCCATGGCTTCCTCCTGAAAGCGGATGCCCGCCTGCTGCGGGAGATACCGCGGGCGCCGGAACATGTAGCGAACTCTGGTATGATAAGATCCCACATCTAGTGCTGTCAACTCGATTACTCCGGGAGAGGGGAATCGGAGGCGGCACGGGGCGCGGCCGGCCGCCCCCGAACACGGGGTCTGAAACCCCCTGCCCGGATCCGGATCTGAATTTGGGGGTTTCAGAAAGATCGGGTAAGTGGTATACGAAAACCACCCATGCCGGCGCCGCAACCTCCGGTCTTCCGGGGCCGGCCGCCGTCGCCGTCCCCGGCGAACGGGACGATGGGGTGTCGAGTGAGGAAGCGGAGAACGGAGTGAACCCATGAAGATATTTCGCGTCACGTTCCTCCCCTTCGAGCGGTCCGTCGAGGTCGACGAGGGTGCCACCCTGGCCGAGGCCGCTCGCAAGGCGGAGGTGTACATCAACAACCTCTGCGGCGGAGAAGGGGTCTGCGGCGAGTGCCGCGTCCGCGTCACCCGGGGGAAGGCCGAGCAGGACGAGAGCGCGGCGGCCTTCTTCTCACCGGAGGAGCTGGAGAAAGGATACGTGCTGGCCTGCCAGACCGAGGTCCGCGACGAGCTCACGGTGGAGGTTCCCGCGGAGTCCATGCTCGAGGACGAGCAGATCATGACGGGGGAGCGGCGGGACGAGGTGGTGCAGGGAGAGGACGTCGTGGTCCGCGAGGAACGCGGGCTGGCGGCCTACCCCCTGAAGCCGCTCGCTCGAAAGGTCTACCTGGAGCTCCCCCCGCCCACGCTGGACGACAACATCACGGACATCGAACGCGTCTCGAGGGAGCTGAGACGCCGCATCGGCTGGCACTCTTACGAGATCTCCCTCCAGTGCCTCCGGAACCTCTCGGACCTGCTCCGGGAGAACGACTGGAAGACCACGGTCACGGTGGTCCAGGACAACAAGGGCTACAAGCTCCAGAAGGTGGAGCCGGGCGACACCACGGGGAGCCACTACGGGCTCGCGGTGGACGTGGGCACCACCACGGTGGTGGCCCAGCTCGTGGACCTGCGCAGCGGGAGGATGCTGGAGGTGGAGGGCACCCACAACATGCAGGCGCAGTACGGGGAGGACGTCATCTCCCGAATGATCTACGCCTGCCGAAAGGACGGGTCGGGATTGATCCCCCTCCAGGAGGCGGTGGTCAAGAACATCAACGACCTGATCGAGGCCCTGGTGGGGAGGGTGGGAATTCAGCGGGAGGAGATCTTCGCCGTCACGGCCGCAGGGAACACCACCATGAGCCACCTCCTTCTCGGCCTCACTCCCTGCTCCATCCGCATGGAGCCCTACGTCCCCACGGCGGACGCCTACCCGCAGATCCTGGCCTCGGAGATCGGGGTCCGGATTCACCCGCAGGGCATCCTGGAGACGCTCCCCAGCGTCGCCTCCTACGTTGGGGGGGACATCGTGGCCGGGGTGATCTCGTCCGGCATCGCCGAGCAGGAGGCGATCCAGGGCCTCATCGACATCGGAACGAACGGGGAGATCGTCATCGGCAACAGCGACTGGCTGGTCTGCTGCTCCGCCTCGGCCGGTCCGTCCTTCGAGGGCGGGGGAACCACCTGCGGCATGCGCGCCACGCGCGGCGCCATCGAGAAGGTGAAGATCGAGGAGGGACGGCTCTCCTACCAGACCATCGGGAACGCGGCTCCCAGGGGGATCTGCGGCTCCGGCCTCATCGACTGCATCTACGAGCTGGTCAAGAACGGGATCATCGGGTACGAGGGCAAGTTCGACCGGAAGCGGGACGACCCGCGGCTCTCCCTGGAGGAGGACATCCCCCGGTACGTCATCGCGGCGGCCGAGGAGACCGAGTCGGGCGAGGCCGTCGCCATCACTGAGTCGGACATCGACAACCTGATGAAGTCCAAAGGGTCGGTGTTCGCCGCCATCAAGAGC
>CAYVVQ010000045.1:0-15373 GCA_964454455.1 uncultured Desulfobacterales bacterium
CTCGAAGGCCGGCATCTTGGACCATGGCTGCCCGTCACGGAGCTCCAAGGCCAAGTTGAAGACGTGCTGCCAGGTCATGATACCCGTCGCCATTGGCCCATGAGCCTGGATCAGGGATCCCCTCCTTCGCCGCCGGCAACACGGTCTTGCCGGGGTTTCTGCACTCGGACCCGCCCGCCCAATCGGAAAAGGCCATTCTCAGCGCCATCCCGACCGTTTCGCCGGTCTTGACTGCATGGAGCAGCCCGCGACAGGTCGCCAGAGTCATGCCTGTGTCATCTGTCCACGCGCCTGGAGGTCCTCCCTGATAAGGCTGGAAGTCTGTGATCCGGCCGTCAGACTCTTTAGCGTGGGGTGCAAGCAGCCTCAAATCACCCACGTCGAGCGTCTGGTTGTGGTGGAGATCGTGCAGGAGTGCGTAGGGGGGCTCTACCTCAGAGACGAAAAAACCTCCCGCGATGGGGAGGTCGATAGGCGTGTCCGTTTGTCACCAGATGACCTCTCTCGATCAATCTGAGGGCGGGGGGCTACTGGCTGCGGCCTGTTGTCCAGCAATGCGTCCGAATACAATGCACTCGGTCAGGGAGCAGCTCCCCAGACGGCTTGCACCGTGAATGCCACCACACACCTCACCTGCGCCAAACAGATTGGGAATCGGTCGATGATTGAGATTTACGACTTGGGCCTTTGAGTTAATTCCAACGCCTCCAGAAGTGAAATGAACCTTAGGCCACAACCGTATGGCATAGAAGGGAGGCTTGAGCAGCAGTTTCGCACCCTCTCCAAGGGGTTTGCCGAAAGGATCCTGCTCTCCCTCCCTGATAGCTTGATTGTAACTTTCAACAGTCATTTCTAATTGGTTTTCGGGCATTGAAAATGCCGAGGCAAGATCCGTCAGTGTTGCAAATGACTTCACGTATCCCCGCGTAAGACATGCTTGAAGGCTGTCCGAAGCCACTTCAGCACCATTGGCGTCCACGATGCCCACACATATGTGGCCAGCCTTGAAAATGGCGTCACAGCGTCGCCTGCGATCCGCCCATTCGTTGACGATGCGTCGGCCTGAGGTGGGATCGACGAGGAGACCGGTGGGATACACACTGTAAGAGGCAAAGCTAGCTCCCCGGCCGTAGCCTCTTTCATCGGCGCAACCCCACGGACCCAGTTGTATCCAGGAGAGATGAACCGGTGCGGCCTTTTGCTCCAAGGCGGCGATCAAGCCCTCGGCCTTAGCCCCCTTGTGGTTGGTCGAACTGATGGACTCATCCAACTGGGGATTCTGAAGCATCCGGAATGGAATGTCATTACCAAATCCTCCGGTTGCCAGAACAACGCCTCGCCTGGCGTGAATGTTCCTGACAACCCCGCTCTCATCCGAAGGAAACCGATAGTTGGATCGGATCTGCACGCCGCGCACGGCACCCCTGCCGTCTGTCTGCAGGCACATGAGCAGGCAGCGAGTTCGTATTTCAATTCCTTTTTGCTTCAGCAAAGTACGTTGTGCCTTAATAAAGTCTACTCCGGAGTGGCTCCGTGTTGTGAGGCATCGAGCTACGGAATGCCCTCCGAAACGGTCCAAACGATCGAGATACTTCACACCCAATGTGTCTCGCGTCCATTCGATGGCTTCGGTCGCCCTCTCTGCCACGACTCTTACCAACTCCGGATGATTTATACCCAATCCAGCTTTAAGGATATCTTCATAAAAAAGTTCCGCCGAATCATCGATTCCCCGTCTTTTTTGCAGGTAATTGTTCGGTGCAGCCACCCCGCCATCGCTGATGCGAGTATTTCCTCCTGTCACTTTCATTTTCTCAAATACAATCACTGAAGCACCCGCTTGATTTGCTTCTATCGCTGCGGACAGCCCCGCCAAACCGCTTCCAATAATCACAACATCCGTCTGTTCATCCCATTTGATCATTCCGCACCCTTTTTGCCTTGGGACGATGATGCCCTTGTGTATACGATTGTGCCGACAAAAAGGGGCTGACCGCGTTTGGTCAACCCCTTGAGATGTCTGGCTCCCCGGGACGGACTCGAACCGCCGACTAAGTGGTTAACAGCCACCCGCTCTACCAACTGAGCTACCGGGGAATATGAGCTGAATATAGAAATCTATCGATCCTCGAGATCGGCGTCAAGAGGAAATGCGGGGATCCATGAAATTCTTGATTCGAGGACCGGAACCCTTTATAAGGCGAATGGGGAGCGGCCGAAATCGGGACGTCCTTTCAAGTCCCGCGGCCTCTTTGCCGAAGAACCCAGCGATGAAGAACCATCTTGCTCCGGAGGGATGACTCAGGCAGATGCGGCCACAGCAGACACAGGTCACCTACCAGTTCGGGTCCGGCCTGACCCGGGTCGGGAAGATCATGCTGATCGTCTACGGGGTGATCTACGTGCTGGAGCTGCTGTTCGAGCACTGGTTCCACCTGCCCGTGGTGCGCGCCCTGGTCCTTTTTCCCCCGGGCCATCCCTACTTTCACATCTGGCAGCTGGTCACGCACCCGTTCCTGCACGACCCCGCCTCGCCCCTAGGGTTTCTCATCACCTGCCTGGTGTTCTACTTTTTCTCCGCGCCGGTGGAGCGGGCCCTGGGGGCCAGGGGGTTCCTTTTCCTGTTTTACATGTCGGCCCTGGGGGCGGTCCTGATCGGGCTCCCCTTCAACGCCCTGGCCGGGTTCGACGCGCCCTTCTCCGGCATGATGCCGAGCCTCCTCTCCCTGATCGTGGTGTTCGGTCTCATGAACCCCGAGGCCACGATCCTGCTCATGTTCGTGCTCCCCATCAAGGCGAAGTACCTGAGCTACGGGACCGCGATCGTCACCCTCCTCACCTTTCTCGCCAAGGTCAACCCCCACGGGGCCTTCCACCTCGGCGGCATCCTCCTGGGCTACCTGGTGTTCCGGGGTCCCGGGAACCTGCCCCGCCCGAGTCACCTCTACGACCGCTACCTCCTCTGGCGCATTCAGAGGAAGCGGGGCCGGTTCACCGTCATCGACGGGCGCAAGGGCGACGACTCAGAGGACCCCGAAGGACCCACCTATCACTGATCGAGGGTCCGACATGGCCGCACCGCACCGTCGACCTTTTCACCGACTCCGCTGATCGCGCAATCCCGCCCTTCCTTGACAGGGCCCGGCAATCCCTTTATGAAGTGAAGGACGTCTCGAGCAGGACAGGTGAGGCCCTATGAAGCAAGTCATCCTCGGTACGGCCGGGCACATCGATCACGGGAAGACCTCCCTCATCCGCGCCATGACCGGCATCGACACGGACCGCCTCAAGGAGGAAAAGGAGCGCGGCATCACCATCGAGCTGGGGTTCGCGCACATGGACCTGCCCAGCGGCCAGGTCCTCGGGATCGTGGACGTACCGGGGCACGAGAAGTTCGTCAAGAACATGGTGGCCGGGGCTTCGGGCATCGACCTGGTGGCGCTCATCATCGCGGCGGACGAGGGCGTCATGCCCCAGACCCGGGAGCATCTGGAGATCTGCGAGCTCCTCGACGTGCAGCACGGCCTGGTAATCCTCACCAAGACCGACATGGTGGACGAGGAGTGGCTCGAGATGGTCCAGGAGGACGCGGCGGAGTACCTGGAGGGCACCTTTCTGGAGGACGCCCCCATGGTCCCGGTCTCCTCCACCACGGAAGAGGGCATCGAGGAGCTCGTCCGGGTGCTGGACGAGCTGGTGCAGAAGATCCCGGAGCGGGATCCCGGAAGCTTCTTCCGCCTGCCCGTGGACCGGGTGTTCGTGATGAAGGGGTTCGGGACCGTGATCACGGGGACCACGGTCTCCGGCGCGGTCCGCCTCGGGGACGAGCTGACCGTCTACCCCCAGGAGATCGACTCCAAGGTGCGGGGCCTCCAGGTCCACAACCGGGAGGTGGAGGAGGCACGGCGCGGCCAGCGGACCGCCATGAACCTCCAGGGCGTGGAAAAGGCCCAGCTCCAGCGAGGAAACGTCATCGCCGGGAGGCGGGCGCTCAGGAACACATACATGATCGACGTGATCGTGGATCTCCTGCCTGCGGCGCCGCGCAAGATGAAGAACCGGGCCAAGGTACGGTTTCACACGGGGACCGCCGAGGTGCTCGCCACGGTGGTCCTGCTCGACCGGGACGAGCTCAGGCCGGGGGAGACCTGCTACGCCCAGATCCGTCTCGACCAGCCCATCGCGGTGCTGAGGGAGGACCGGTTCGTGCTCCGCAGCTACTCGCCCGTGCGGGCCGTCGGCGGCGGAAAGGTGCTCAACGCTCTCCCCAGGAAGAAGAAGCGCCACAGCCCGCGGGTCCTCGAGGAGCTGAACGTCTTCAACAGCGGCGACCTCTCCCGGATCACCGAGCAGTTCGTGGCCCTGGGCCGGTTCCAGGGCGTGGAGCACAAGGACCTGCCCTTCCTCACGAACTCCCGCGAGTCCCAGCTGAAGGAGATCGTCCAGAAGCTCTTGAGCCGACAGAGGATCCTCATGTACGACCGGGAGCGGAAGACGTACATCCACCGCGAGTTCTACGATCTGGCCCGAAAGGAGATCCTGGGCACCCTCGAGGCCTATCACCGGAACAATCCCCTGAAGGCGGGGCTCTCCAAGGAGGAGCTGCGCTCCCGGACGGAGGGGGCTCGGAACGCGAAGCTCTTCAACTACCTGATCGGTCACCTGGTCCAGGAGGATCTGGTGGCGCGGGAGCAGGAGGTCCTGCACCTCGCCGAGCACAAGGTCACCCTGGGGCAGGACCAGGAGAAGGTGCGGGAGGAGATCGAGGCGATCTACCGGGAGGGCGGCCTCCAGCCCCCCTACTTCAAGGAGCTCGCGGACCGGTTTCCCGAGCGCACCGCGCGGGACGTCCTCCAGCTCATGACGAAGGAGGGGGTGCTGGTGAAGGTGAAGGAGGATCTCTACTTCCACCGGCAGGCCGTGGACGGGCTGCGGGAGCGCCTGGTCGCCTTCCTGAAGGAGCACGGCGAGATCACCACGCCCCAGTTCAAGGAGATGACCGGGGCGTCACGGAAGTACGCCATCCCGCTGATCGAGCACTTCGACCTGAACCAGGTCACGGTGCGCGTGGGGGACAACCGGGTGCTCAGGAAGCAGTAGGGTGGAGCGGGTCAGCAACCACGTCGCGGACGCGCTGGATCTCGGTTCCAGGGATCATCTGGCCGTCGTGGGAGCGGGAGGGAAGTCCTCGCTCCTGATCGCGCTGGTCCGGGAGCTTCGAGAGCGCGGCGCCCGGGTCGCGGGTTCCACGACCACCAAGGTGTGGCATCGGGAGGCAATGGAGGCCGGCCGGCTCGTCCTCACCGGCGAGAAGGGCTGGAGGGACCTGCTGGACCGGGAGCTCGCCGCGGGACGACCGGCTTTCCTGGCGCGGCGGCTGCTTCCCTCGGGCAAGGTGGAAGGCATCGAACCGGACCTGGCCGACGCCCTCTTTTTCTCGGGCAAGCTCGACTACCTGGTCGTGGAGGGGGACGGCGCGGCCGGAAGGCCCCTCAAGGCCCCCGGGCCCGGGGAGCCCGTGGTGCCGGAGTCGGTCACCCGGGTGGTGGCCGTGGCCGGCCTGGAGTCCCTGGGGCGGGGCGTGGAAGAGGACGTGGTCTTTCGAATGGAACGGTTCGAGGAGGTGACCGGGGTCCCACGGGGGGGCCCGGTCACCCCCTCGATCCTGGCCCGGCTGTTCGCCCACCCGGACGGCCTGTTCCGGGGAAGCCCCGAAGAGGCGCGGCGGACCGCCTTCCTGAACAAGCTGGACCTCGCAGCGGATCCCGACGAGGCGCACGACCTGGCTTGCCGGATCCTGGAAAGCAGCGAGGCCCGCATCCATGGTGTGGTAATCGGCTCCCTGCGGCAGAATCGCTACACCACCCGAGCGAGGACATGAACCATGCACACCCTCTACCCCATCATCGTCGAAGCCATTCAGCAAAACCGTCCCGTGGTCCTTGCCACCCTGATCAAGCGGACCGGATCGGTCCCCCGGGACACGGGGACCCGTTTCGTCGTCTTCGAAGACGGCACGGCTCAGGGGACCATCGGGGGCGGACTGTTCGAGGCCCGGGTGGTTGAAGAGGCCGGGCGGGTGATGCGGGAGGGCAAGCCGCGCCGGTTCGCGTTCCGGCTGACCGGAACCGACGTGGCGGACACGGACATGCTCTGCGGCGGGGAGGGGGAGGTGTTCCTGGAGCCGGTCTCCTCACAGAACCCCGAGCAGGTTCGGATCTTCGAGCGCGCCCTGAAGGTGTTGAACCGGGGCGGTTCCGGCCTGGTGGTCACCTCGATCGATCCGGACCGGTGGACGGGTTCCGGAACGCCCAAGGCCTTCGTGGAGGCGGGGGGCGGGGTGAGCGGCTCGCTTCTCGGCGTGGAGGAGATGCCGGCGGCCCTGGTGGAGATCCTCCTGGACCGCATGGGCCGGGAGCAGGCGCACACGGCCGTTCTGGAGGACGAGGCCTGCGGGCCGCTCGAGGTGCTGGTCGAGCCCGTGGTGTCGAACCCCGTCCTGTACCTGTTCGGCGGAGGGCACGTGGCCGCCCAGATCGTTCCCATGGCCGCCCGGGTGGGGTTCGAGGTGGTGGTGATCGACGACCGACCCGAGTTCGCGGATCCCGGGAGGTTCCCCGAGGCCCGGGAGGTCCGGCAGGCGGCCTTCGAGGGCCTCCTGGAGCAGCTGCCGGTGAACGGGTCCTCCTACCTCGTGATCGTGACGCGGGGACACCTCCACGACAAGACCGCCCTGGAGCAGGCCCTCCGAACCGGGGCGCGTTACGTGGGCATGATCGGCAGCAGCCGGAAGATCCGCATCATCTACGACCGACTGCTGGAAGAGGGGTTCTCGCAGGAACAGCTGGATCGGGTCCACGCTCCCATCGGGCTGGACATCGGGGCCGAGACGCCCGAGGAGATCGCCGTCAGCATCGTGGCCGAGCTCATCCTGGCCCGGGCCGGCGGCGGAAAGCGCAAGAAAAGGGCCGGGTGAACCGCGGGAATCGGACCCCCCGCACGGGAACGGGATGTTCGACATGTCGAAGCACAGCCACCGGTTTGTGGAAGCGTACGACGGGCTCGTCGGTTTCGGCCTGGACCGCGAGACCGACGAGAACACCGTGGTCTACTACCTCCAGAAGTTCTCGGACGACGAGGTCATGGCCCGCCTGAAGGAGCGTATGAGCGACGAGGACCTGGAGGCCGTGTTCACCCTGGTGGGGGACCTCCTCAGGAAGCACCTCTCCGAGGAGGAGTACCACGCCCTGTTCCTGAAAGACGCCGACGAGACGACCTGAGGAACCGGGTCCGTCAGGAGCCGAGCACGCGACCGTAGAGCCCCCGGCAGGTCTCGAGGGCCCGATTCCCGAAGCAGACGAACACCACCCTGTCCAAGGGAGGCTCCGTTCCCTCGATCGTTTTCCCCTTTCGGGGCCATTGTACCATCCGGAGCCGGTAGACCGCCCGTTTCGCTCCCGGAGGGAAGGGAGACCCGATGAAGCGATTGTGCCTGTGGATCAGCGGTGCGGCTCTCCTGCTGCTCGTCGCGTGCCTGGTCGCGGTGTTCTTCGCCGACTCATTGATCACCCGGGCGATCAACGAGTCCGGCCACCGCTTTCTGGACGTGGGGACCCGCGTCGAATCCGTGCGCCTCTCCCTGTGGAAGCGGACCCTCACCCTGTCCGGCATCGAGCTGAAAAACCCCGAAGGGTTCGAGACCCCCAGGATGGTCTACCTGGAGCAGATCTCCCTGAGGGTGGACCCCGCCAGCCTTGTGAAGGACCGCATCCGGGTCAGGGAAGTGGAGATCCGTGGCGCCGAGCTGACGTACGAGGCCGTGGGGTTCGGCCGGAGCAACCTCTCGGTCTTTCTGGAGGGCCTTCGCCACCGGCTCAAGCAAGGCGTTCCCCTGCTGGAGCGCGCGGGCAAGGCCACGAGCAAGAAGACCGTGACCATCGAGCGGTTGAGCGTGACCGGCGGACGGGTGTCGCTCTCCGCCGCTTTCAGCGGCAGCGAGGGAATCGTCCTTCCCCTGCCTCCCCTCGAGCTTTACGACATCGGAGAAGGCCGGGCCATGGGGCTCTCGGAGGCCGTGGCCGAGGTGCTTCGAAAGCTCGGTCACGCGGCCCTGTCCGCAACCGGGAAGACGGGAAGTCGCCCCTGACCGGGAAGGAGGGCCGGACCTCTGCCGGTTGAGATGTCCGGGTCGGATCTCCGGGTCCGGAGCCGTTTGAGACGCCGTCAATATTCCTCTTGCTTTGAACCCGTTTTGCTAGTATTCGTCCAGTAATCGCCTTCAGGAGGTTCGCTCGAACATGGTACGATGCGTCATTTGCGGGGTGGAAGTGGAGTCCATCGAGCATGCCATCCAGTCCAACTGGGTCTCGGGCTTTTTCGAGTACGATGCCGAGCACGGGCCCGTTTGCCCTTCGTGCTCGGAGCGGCTCCTCCGGGTGGCCGACGACGGGGAGTTCGAGCTTCTCGACGAGTACCGGGGTAAGATCGTCTACTTCGAGGAGGTCTCGGAAGAGCATCCGGACTGCGAGGAGTGCGCCATGGAGGACGTGTTTCTCGGGTTCATCCTGAATTAGCCCGAAACGGCTCCGGATCGCACCACGGAAGCCGCTCCTTTCGGGGGGAGGCTTTTTTTGTGCCCGGTTTCCGGGAAAACCCCTTCAGGAAAGCGGAGTTTCGGCCGATGACGTAGGATACGGAAGGAGACGCGATCGAGCCCCATGGTCACGAACGACGAGATTCTCTCCCAGGACGATGTGGATGCGCTGCTTGCGGGTGCGGGTTCCGGCGGTGAGGAGTCCGAAGAGAAGGCGGCCGCGCCGGAGCAGGGGTCCGAACGCAAGCTCGTGACAACGAACGTGAAACGGTCCGAGTCCGAGGCCAGGGAGATCCTCGCCCGGCTCTGCCGGAGCGCCTTCGTCCCCAGGGACAAGGGCGTCCGCATCATCTGGAACGCAGGGGGTCTCTTTCCGCTCACGGCCGGCTACAACATGGAGATCCAGGGTCACCGGTACGTGAGCCTGGGGCCTTTCGGGCGCGCCCACCTGGTCATCGGCCGCTCGGAGTGAAACCGGCCTGACCCTCCTCACCCCACGAGATCGTCCAGCGCCCCTTCGATGGCGGGGTATCGGAACGCGAACCCCGCCCGGGTCAACCGTTCCGGGATCACCCGCTGCCCCTCGAGCAGCACGTTCCCGAACTCCCCCAGCACCGCCCGGATGACGAAACCGGGGACCGGCGGCATGGGGGCGGGTTTTCCCAGGGCCCCGGCCAGGGCCCGGGTCAGCTCCCGGTTGCGCACGGGTCGGGGCGCCGTGCAGTTCAGCGGGCCCTCCAGATCCGGTCGATCCATCAGGAACCGGTAGATCGAGACCAGGTCCTGGACATGGATCCAGGAAAACCACTGCTTCCCGCTGCCCAGCGGCCCGCCCAGATACTTTCGGAAGAGGGGGACCATCCTGGCCAGGGCCCCTTCCTCCCCGCCCAGCACCACGCCGAACCGCAGGATCGTCACCCCGGCGCCCGCCGGGCGGGCCCTCAGCGCCGCCTCCTCCCAGTCCCTGGACAGGACGGCCAGGAAGTCGTCCCCCGGGGGGCTGTCCTCCGTCAGGGTCTCCTCCCCGGCGTAGCCGTAGTAGCCCACGGCCGAGGTGCTGAGAAGCCGGGGGCACCTCTCCCGTTCCACGCCGGCCAGGGCGTCCGTCAGGTTCCGGGTCGTCCGGAGCCGGCTCTCCCGGATGCGCTGCTTGGCCTTGTCGGTCCACCGCTGGAAGATGGAGGCGCCGGCCAGGTTGATCAGCACGTCGTGCTCCGGCACCTGCTCCTGCCACGGGCCGGGCTCGGTGGGATCCGCCTCCAGGAACACGGAGCCCTCCGGCAGGGTCCGGTCCCCTCGCGCGGAGCGGGTGAGCACGGTCACCCGGTGGCCGTCCCTGCCCAGGGTCTCCGTCAGCCTCGAGCCCACGAACCCCGTCCCTCCGGTCATCAGAATCTTCATGTCGACCTCCTGCCGCGGCCTCGACACGCGGCGATCCACTCCTCGGGGTCACCCTCCGGCCGGATGCCCAGCCGGGTGAGAGAGAAGTCGTAGCGGACCGGGTCCTCGGGCGCGACGGCCCGAAACATCCCGGTCACCTCCAGGGCCGCCTTGCCGTCGGCCTGCTTCCTCGCCGTACCGCCGAGTCCCCGTCCGATTCGATGCATGTGGGTGTCCAGGGGCACGACGAGCATGGAGGCGGGGACGACCGTCCATCCCCCCGGATCCACGTCGTCCCGGCGCACCATCCATCGGAGAAACAAGTGCCACCGCTTGCACGCGCTCCCTCGCTCCGGCCTGGCCACCAGGAACCCGTCCCGTCCCCCTGCATCGCGGAGAGATCGGACAAAGTCCGTGAGGGCCGGCAGGACGGTGGCGTCGCCGATGGACAGCCCCCGGGCGAAGCAGGCCTCCAGGGAGCCGGTCTCCCGGATGATCCGCCGGACGGCGCGGAGCAGGTCGGCCATCTCCTCCCCCGGGCTGAAACGATGCCGAAAGCCGGAAAGCGCGGACCGCAGCTCCTCGTGGGGACACTCCAGGAGATAGTCGCGCGGCGCCGGCCCCAGCACGGACAGCACCATGGAGACGCTCTTGAGGATCTGGGCCACCCGGCCGTACGCCAGCGACGCGGCCACCAGGGCGGCCACCTCCCGGTCGCGGACCGAGGGGTAGTCGTAGAGGAACTGGAGGGGATCGGGTTGGACGAAGCACCGCCGGTTGAACCGGCGGTACAACGCCTCGAGCGGACCGCTCCGGAGACATTTTTCGCTTCGGGCGCCTGTGTCGGCCTCGGGTTTCATGGCATTACGCAACGGCGCGTGGGAGCGGATTCCGGCGTTCTCACCGCCTCCGCTTCTTGACCTCGTACATGGCCCGGTCCGCCCTCTCGAGGAGGGAATCCGGCGTGTCCCCCTTTTTCGCCATGGCGATCCCGGGGCTCACACCCACCGAGAGGTCCCCCCGGGCGTGGGAGGTGAACCGCAGCCGCTGGAGTTTCTCGAGGAAGGCCAGGATCTTTTCCCGGGCCAGGTCCCGGCTCAGCTCCTCGATGAGAACGACGAACTCGTCCCCGCCGTAACGGGCGATGAAGTCGTCCTTCCGAAAGGTCTCCCTCAGGCACTCGCTCACCTTCTGGAGGACCTTGTCCCCCGCCACGTGGCCGAAGGTGTCGTTGATCTCCTTGAACCGGTCCACGTCGAAGAGGATCAGGGCGAAGGGTGTCCCGCCCAGGTTGAAGGCCTCGAGCGCCTTTTCCATCCGCTCGTCGAACGCCTTGCGGTTGTAAAGGTCGGTCAGCTCGTCCTTCATGGCGGCCGTCTGGAATTGATCGGCCCTCCTGGACATCTCCAGGGCGTCCTGTTCCACCTCGTCGATCCGCTTCTTCAGGCTCAGGATGCTCTGCTGAAAGGACTCCGAGCGGCTCACCTCCTCCTGCTTTTTCTGCGTGACGAGCGCCTTGAGATTCTCGATCTTCCGGGTCACCGCCTTCTTGATCTCGCTCACGGTGGTGTGGATGTCGAACGACTCCACGATGGAGCCAACCTCGTTGTTCACCTTCATCTCGAAGTACTCGATCTCCTTGAGGCGCTCCCCCTCGGTGCCGTACTCCTCCACGAACGACGACTCCAGCTCCTTGACCTGGTCGAGCAGCGCGAACAGGGTGTTGCCGATCTCGCGGAAGTCGCCCGTGATGTTCTCCCTGAGCCCCTCCAGGAACGCGAGGAACCGTTCGGCGGGCCCCTCCAGGTCCATCTCCGCCCCCGACGCCGCGCAGTCCAGTTGGACCTCCTCGGCCCGGGCGCTCAGCTCCGGCGAGAGGGGGTAGAAGTCCTCCAGGAGGACGATCATGACCTTGCGCAGGATGCGGCAGGCCTCGAACACCCGCTCCGCCTGCAGATCGGATGCGGGGGCGCCCCCGGCATCCGGGGAGGCCTCCGACACGGCTCGAAGCCCGCTCTTGAAGCGGTCGAGGGACCCCTCGAGCCGTTCCTGGTCGAGGGGTTCGCCCGGGACGAGCTCGGCCTCCATGGCCTCGACGGCCGCATCCAGCTCCGGATCCGACGCCGCGGCCGACCCCAGGGCCCGGACGATCCGGATCAGCAGCTCCTTCTCCTCCTGATGCACGCGGTCCAGCTCCAGGTAGTCCTTCTTGAGCCGTTTGAGCTCGTCACCCGACTTGTCGGCCACATTGCCTCCACGGAAAATGTCGAGCGGACGGAACGCCTTCGTCGTCCCGTCCGCCGGTGGGTGGTTCGCGGGAGGACCCGGCTACTTCCTCCGGTCCATGGGAACGTAGTCGCGCTCGTTGGGGCCGGTGTAGACCTGCCTGGGGCGCTGAAGCTTCCAGCCCGGATCGTCCATGCTCTCCTTCCACTGGCTGATCCAGCCGGGAAGGCGCCCGATGGCGAACATCACGGTGAACATGTTCGTGGGAATCCCCATGGCCCGCATGACGATGCCGCTGTAGAAGTCCACATTCGGGTACAGGTGGTGATCGATAAAGTAGGGATCCTCCAGGGCCACCTCCTCCAGCCGGCGGGCGATCTCCAGGAGCGGGTCGTCGCTTTTCTGTTTCTTGAGGACCTTGTCGGCCATCTTCTTCATGATCTTCGCCCTGGGATCGTAGGTCTTGTAGACCCGGTGCCCGAACCCCATGAGTCGAAACAGGTCGTTCCGGTCCTTGGCCCGCTCGATGAAGGGGGCGGGATCCCCGCCGTTCTCCTGGATGTCGCCGAGCATCTCCACCACGGCCTGGTTGGCCCCGCCGTGAAGGGGGCCCCAGAGGGCACAGATCCCCGCCGAGATGGCGGCGTAGAGGTTGACGCGGGCGCTCCCCACGAGTCGCACGGCCGCGGTGGAGCAGTTCTGCTCGTGGTCCGCGTGGAGGATCCAGAACACGTTGAGCGCCTTGGCGATGTCCGGGTCCAGCTCGTAGGGCCGCACCGGGGAGTCGAACATCATGTTCAGGAAGTTGGCGGCGTAGGTGAGGTCGGGCCGGGGGTAGATGACCTCGTGGCCGCGGCTCAGCTTGTAGGAGATGGCGGCCATGGTCCTGATCTTCGAGATCAGCCGGGTGAAGGTGACGAGGATCTCCTCCTCCTCGGTGCGCTCCGGAAGCTCCGGGTAGAACGCGCGCAGCGCGTTCACCATGGAGGAGAGGATGCCCATGGGGTGGGCGCGTCTCGGGTAGTTATCGAAGAACTGGAGCATGTCCCGGTGGACCAGGCTGTGGTCGTTCAAGAGGACGGAGAACCGGGTGAGCTCCTCGCGCGTAGGAAGCTCCCCGTTGATGAGCAGGTAGGCGGTCTCCACGAAGGTGGACTGCTCCGCAAGCTGCTCCACCGGGTAGCCCCGGTAGCGGAGGATGCCCTGCTCCCCGTCCATGAAGGTGATGCTGCTCTTGCAGGCGCCCGTGTTGGGATAGCCCGGATCGAGGGTGATGAGGCCCGCCTCCTCGCGAAGACTGGAAATGTCGATGGCCCGCTCCCCTTCGGTGCCGCGGACCACGGGGAGCTCGTAGGTTGTTCCGTCGATGATGATCTTGGCCGTCTCTTCCATGTAAAGGATCACTCCTTTCTATGCCACCTGCTCGAGGCTCGACCGCCTTTGGGACGGGGCCCGTGAAAGCAGGAAGAACGCACGAATGGGGAACAAAGCAAACCCGATGTGGGGAATGGATCGCGCCGGCCCCGGGCGGTGCGACGACCGACAGGGGCGGGAAGCGGACCGCAGCGGGTTTGGGCTCCGGCGACCGCCGCGACTTAAGAATCTTATCAGAAAGATGCCTCCCCGGCCATAGGAATTTGGGAGCCCATTCCGCCTCAGGCGGAACGGACGCGGATCATGTTCGTGGAGCCGGGGACCCAGAAGGGGTGCCCGGCCGTGACCACGAGCAGGTCTCCGGCGTTCACCCGCCCGTTTGCGAGGGCCGTCCTGACGGCGAGCTCCACCACATCCTCGTCCGCATCGGGAGGGCCCGTGAGGACCGGCTCGCAGCCCCAGTAAAGCGTGGATCGGCGAACGGTCGCCTCGTTGGGGGAAACCGCAATGACCGGCTGCCTCGGGCGGAACCGCGAGACGTGGGCCGCGGTCCTCCCGGAGCTGGTCGGGGCCACGACGGCCGCGGCCCCGAGGTGATCGGCCAGCACGCAGGCCGCGTGGGCCACGGACGCCGACACCCCCGATCCGGGGGTCAGCCCGAGGTATCGATCGTGGGGGAACGCCTCCTCGGCCGAGGTCACGATGCGGGCCATGAAGCGCAGGGCGTCCACCGGGTGCCTCCCGCTGGCCGTCTCCTCCGATAGCATGACGGCGTCCGTCCCGTCCAGGACGGCGTTGGCGACGTCCGCCGCCTCGGCCCGGGTGGGCCGGGGAGCGTCCACCATGGACCGCAGCATCTGGGTGGCCGTGATCACCGGCTTGCCCACCCGGTTGGCGCGCCGGATCAGGGTCTTCTGGATCGCGGGGACCTGCTCGAGCGGGATCTCCACGCCCAGATCGCCCCGGGCCACCATGATCCCGTCCGCGGCGTCCATGATCGCGTCCAGCTCGTTCAGCGCCTCGTGCTTCTCGATCTTGGCGATCACCGGGGTGTCCTTCCCCTGCTCCCCGATGATCTTCTTCACCCGGTGGATGTCCGTCCCGCTCCGGACGAAGCTGACGGCCACGAAGTCCACCCCGTGCTCGAGCCCGAAGAGCAGATCCTCGCGGTCTTTTTCCGTGAAGGAGGGGAGCCGCACGCTGCTCGAGGGAAGGTTGATCCCTTTCCGGGAGGTGAGCACCCCTCCGGTGACCACCTCGGTCCGGATGTCGGGGCCGTGCGTCTCCCGCACGACGAGCTCCATGAGGCCGTCGGCGAGGAGGATCCGGTCCCCGGCCTTCACCTCCTCGGGAAGAGCGGGGTAGGAGACCGAGACCCGGTTGTGGGAGCCGGCGGCCGGCTCCCCCGTGAGCACGAAGGTCTCGCCCGCCTCCAGCCGGATGCCGGGCTCCGGCACGGCGCCCACCCGGATCTTCGGGCCGGCCAGATCCTGCAGCACGGCCACCACCCGGCCGAGCTCCCCGGAGATCTCCCGGATCAGGCGGATCTTTCGCAGGTGGCCCTCCGGCCGGCCGTGGGAGAAGTTCAGGCGGGCCACGTTCATCCCGTTCGCCACCAGGGCGCGGAGAACGTCCGGGGAATCGCTGGCCGGTCCGATGGTGCAGATGATCTTGGTCCTGGGCATGGCGGGCTCCTCGCTACTCGCGGATGGGGATGGGTCTTCGGGCGCCTCTTTTTCGATCCGTGTGCATGGCACGACCTAGTGTCGACGGTGTCCCGCCTGCTGCACGGCGAGCCCC
>CAYVVQ010000045.1:15473-27932 GCA_964454455.1 uncultured Desulfobacterales bacterium
CACCAGGAAGTGGAGGAGCACCAGGGAGAGGAACGGCGAGACGAAGATCAGGTTGCCGAAGAGGAACGCTTTCTTTTGATCATCCATGGCACTCCGGGACTCGCCCCTGCCGGGGAACCCGCGGCCGACCGGCTCACAGGTCGACGGGCACGGCCCGGCGCAGGCGGATGCGCTCCAGGTCGATCTCCACATCCCAGGCCAGGGCCTCCACCCCGCCCTCCACGACGCGGCGAAGGGCCTCGCCGTAAGCCGGGTCGATCCGATCGGCGGGCGTGAAGCGAGCCGCATCCATCCGCTGGATCAGGAAAAAGATCACCCCGCGGTGCCCGGCCGCCACTTGGTCCATCAGCTCCCAAAGATGCTTGAGCCCCCGGGCGGTGACGGCGTCCGGAAAGCAGGCCGTATTCCCCTCCACCAGGGTGCAGTTTTTGACCTCCACGTAGCAGCGTGCCGACCCCCGCTCCATCTGGATATCGATGCGCGAGCCCCGGCCGTAGGGCACCTCCCGCCGCCACTGCTCGTATCCGTCCAACTCCGGAATCACTCCGCGGCGCGCCCCGTCGGCGACGAGCCGGTTGGGCACCTGGGTGTTCACGCCCACCAGGCTCGAGGGCATCTCGATCAGCTCCCAGGTGTAGCCGAGCTTGCGCCGGGGGTTGTCGCTCGAGGAGAGGTAAACGGGGCGGCCCGGTTCGGAGCAGGTCTGCATGCTCCCGGAGTTGGGGCAGTGGGCGGTCACCACGCGGCCGTTTCGTAGCCGGACGTCCGCCAGAAAGCGCTTGTAGCGTCGCACCAGGACGCCCTGGAGGAGGCTCGGCCAGGGATGACCCGGGTCCGGCGTGCGGGCGCTCCCCCCGGCCTCACTGCTGCGGCCGGCGGACATATCCCCACTCCACGAGCCGGTTATACGCGTATCGGGCCTGCTCCCCGCTGGAGACGGCCTGAAGGTAGTCGTAGTAGGCCTGCGCGGCATCGCGCCTCCGGCCCATTCCCTCCAGGGAGAGCCCCTGGAGAAAGGTGATGCCCGGGTTTCCCGGGAGCCGCTCCTCGTAGGCGGAGAGCTCCCGGTGGGCCCCCTCCCAGTCCCGCTCCATGAGGCGCGAGATCCCGCTCACGGAGTAGGCCCGGGCCTCGCCGGGATACACCTGCTGGGCCGCCTCGGCGTATCGGCGGGCCTCTGCGTAGCGCTTTCGGGCCGCCTGGCACTCCGCGCACTTCACCAGGGCGGCGTAGTCGTCGGGGGCGATCGCCAGGGCCTTGCGGTACCGGTTGTCCGCCTCGGACCAGGCCTTCCGCCCCATGGCCTTGTCCCCTTCCTGCATGGCCTCGATGGCCCCCTTTACCGCGCGCAGCCCGGCCGTTCGATCCATGTACCGATCCCGGTGGAGCGGCCGACCCAGCTCGTCCCGGTAGCGGGTCCGGACGGCCTCATTGACCCGGGCGTACCGCTCCTCGCTCATGGGGTGGGTGGAGAACATGAGCTCCAGGGCGTTGGGCTTGCGGTCCGAGGTCTCGCGGAGCATGTCCATGAGGCCCACCATGCCCTCGGGGCTGTACCCGGCGCGCGCCATGTAGGTGAGGGCCAGCCGGTCCGCCTCCCGTTCGTTGTCCCGGCTGTACTTGGCCAGCAGGGCGCCGGCGCCGATCCCTCCCAGGCCGGAGACCAGGTCCCCCAGAAGGGAATCGCCCGAGGACGCGATGGCGGAGATCCCGCCCACGGCGGCCGAGACCAACGCGCTCTTGGACATCTGCTGGGCCGTGTGCCGGGCGTTGACGTGGCCGAGCTCGTGCCCGAGGAGCGCGGCGAGTTGGGCCTCGTTCTCCAGCTCCACGAGGATCCCCCGGGTGCAGGCGATGCTGCCGCCCGGAAACGCGTAGGCGTTCACATAGGGGGCGTTCACGCCCCGGAAGGAGTAGGGCATCCGGGGGCGGTGGGTCAGGGAGGCCACCCGACGCCCCGTTTGGTCCACGTAGTCGTTCAGGCTGCGATCCTGCAGAACGCCGTAGTCCGCCGAGAACTGGTGGTCCCGATTGCCTCGATCGATCCGGATCTCATCCTGCTCCGAGACCAGCATGAGCTGGGACTCGCCGGTCACCGGGTTGACGGCGCAACCGGCGGCCAGGCCGGCCGCACCCAGACCCAGGACCCGGAGAAACTCCCGGCGTCCCATCTCCCGGACCCGCGGGTATCCTGCACGTGATGCCGACATCTCCTCCCCCCCGTAAGGTTCCTGGGCTCTAGTAGAGCCCCTCCTCCAGGTAGCGGCGCACCAGCGCCTCGTACTCCTTCGTGCCCTCGCGGATCCACCACATCTGCTCCTCGGTGGGGGCGCCCTTGATCTTGCCCGGCACGCCCACCACCAGGGAGCGGTCGGGCACCACCATGCCCTGTCCCACGAGGCAGCCGGCCGCCACGATGCACTCGCTCCCGACCTCCGAGTCGTGCAGGATGGTGGCGTTCATGCCGATCAGGACGTCGCTCCCCACCCGGCGGCCGTTCAGCACGGCGCCGTGCCCGATCAGGACCCGGTCCCCGATCTCCACGTCGCCCACCGGGGACGAGGGGGTCCCGGAGTGGATCACGCAGTTGTCCTCCACGGCGACGTCCCGGCCGAGGCGGATGCGTCCGAAATCCCCCCGGACGACCGCGCCGGGCCAGATGCTGGACCCCTCCCCGATCTCCACGTCGCCCACCACGTAGGCGGCCTCGCTCACGAAGGCCGTGGCTGCGATCCGGGGTGTTTTTCCACTGAAACTGCGAATCATGCCTGCCCTCGGGATTTCAAGAGGTTATACCGTGCCCCGGAGCCGGCGACCCGTCGAGACCTGATCCGGACGAGCCGGTGCCGACCGTACCGCAGAATCCCCGGGGAGGGAGGAGGCCGCGCGACCGGCCTCGAGCAGTCCGCCCGGACCCCAATGGCTACGGCGCCTCCCGAAGGCAGCGGCCGATCTCCCCCGGCTTCCGCTTCCTGGAAGGCATGAGCCAGATGCGCCGGACCTTGCAGGGCGCCAGCCTTGCGAGGGTGGCCTTGAGTAGGGAGGCGAAGCGAACCGGGTCCAGCCTGCCGTGCATGCACCCGAGCATCTCGAGCCCCACGGAACGCATCCCCCTCTGCTCGGCCTTCTCGAGGGCCCTCTCGAGCGCCCGGGCCACCCATTCCTCACGCCAGCTGGGCTCGCGGTTCACGTCGTGGACCACGGCGAGCATACGGACCGGTTCCCGCTCCCGCACCAGGACGCTTCCGGGGGTCTCGGGGCGCGTCTCGATCAGCCGGGTCATGAGCCGCATGGGCTCCTCGGGTGGGTCCACCACGACGGGCTCGGCGCTCAGCACGAGAAAGGTGTCCTCCTCCAGGATCAGCGCCTCCACGGGAAAGGGGGGGCGATCCGGCGGTGCGACGACCACGTGGACCGGCCCGAGCCTGGCCGCCGGGTCCTTTCCGCCCCGGATCATCCGCAAATGGTCCCCTCGGCGTTTCCGCTTCTCTGTCATGACGGCTCGACGCTTCCCAGCTTGTACCGGATTCTCAGGGTGCCGTCCCGGAAATCCGTGGAGACGATTCGGAACGATCCGATCTCGGCCGTGGAACAAACGTGGGGCCCGATGCAGGGGCAGGCGTCGTAGTCGCCCACCTCGACGATGCGGATCTCGCTTCCCGCGTCCCCGGGGAGCCGGCCCAGATCGAAGCGCCCGGCACACGCCTCACGAGACGCGGACCGCTCGGTGACCGGCAGATCCTCCCGGATGACCCGGTTCACCTCATCCTCGATCCGCTTCTCCTCCTCCCCGGTCAGGGCCCGGTCGAACCGGTAGTCGCACTTGGATTTCTTCCGCTCGATGTGGGCGGCGACGCACCGACCGCAGCCGAACGTCCGGTCCATGACCTGGTTCAGCACATGCTCGGCCGAGTGCATCCGTGGATCGATGGCCTTTTTCACGGGTCGTCACCGCACCTTTCCCAGAACTCGGCCCTACGCGGGTTCCGGGGTTTTCCGGCCCTCCTGCTCCGGGAGGGGCGTTCGTTCGACCATAGCCGAAGGGCTGCGGGGTGTCAAACGCCCCCCGGTGTCGGGAACGCTGAAAACAGTCCACTTACGGGGCCGTGCCCCTTCAGATCGGTTTCGGGGTCCCGGGTCCGGGGCTGTGAGCGGCGTCCACGCCGGCCCTGGATGCGGAGCAGCGCACCGGCTGCGGCCTCGGCCTGAAAGTCTCTCCTCTCGAAAGAAATGTCTTGACAGGATGTTCCGTGTATCGTAGGTTTCTACTCAAATGGTTTCAGTTGAGAACATTTTTGTTTAACTTAACTTTTGCGCCCTTCAGCCGCCCATGTAAGCTGAACTGAACAGAGGCCCCCGAAAGACGCCGTGCATCGGCATGATTTCCCATCATCGGCGTTTCCAGGCCTCGTTTTCCTTGCGAGGATCTCTTTCCGCGCAACGTGATTGTCAGCAGGCGGCGCTCCCCCCTTCCCTCTCCCGCCACGAGACGGCCGGCCACTCCCGGGTGGTGTCGTCAGAGATGTGAATGCGATCGGAATGCGCCGATCGAATGGCAGGAAAGGCGAGGCGAAAGCCCGGGCGTGATCATCGGTTCCATGAACCGGAAAGGAGACAGTACCATGTGCGGCATAGCAGGATGCGTGGGAACGCGTGACCCGGAGACCATCCAAAGGATGCTGGACGCCCTGCCCCACCGGGGCCCCAACGACCGGGGGATCCACGAGTACGGAAAGTTCACCTTCGGTCACACGCGGCTCTCCATTGTGGACGTGGCCAAAGGGCACCAGCCCATCACGGCGAACGGGGGAAGCATCGGCATCATCTGTAACGGTGAGGTGTACAACTTCCGGAAAATTCGTACACAGCTGTCTCCCAAGTACCGTTTCAAGACCAAGTCCGACACCGAAGTGATCCTCCACCTCTACCAGGAAAAGGGTCCGGACTGCGTCAAGGAGCTGAACGGCATGTTCGCCTTCGCCATCTTCGACGGGGAGGAGTTCATGCTGGCCCGGGATCCCGTCGGCATCAAGCCGCTCTACTACGGGTACTACAACGACCACCTCTACTTCTCCTCCGAGCTGGGCGCCATGAGCCTCGCAGGGGTGGATGAGGTGCACGAGTTTCCGGCCGGTCACTACTACACTCCCGGGGAGGGGTTCGTGCGGTTCTACGACGTACCACCGGTCGAGGAGCACAAGCTCACGGACATCGACAAGACCACCAAGATCATTCGGGAGACCTTCATCAAGTGCGTCAAGGACCGGCTGCTGGCCGACCCGGAGGTCCCGGTGGGCTCCTTTTGCAGCGGGGGGCTCGACAGCTCCCTGGTGGCGGCCATCGCGGCGGACGAGATTCCCAACCTTCACACGTTCGTCGTGGGCATGAAGGACCAGAACGGCGAGCTGAGCGACGACATCAAGGCGGCGCGCATCGCGGCCGGGCACATCGGCTCCACCCACCACGAGCTGGTGTTCACCGAGAACGACTACTACGAGGCGCTGCCCCAAGTGATCCAGAAGCTCGAGACCTACGACCCGTCCCTGGTGCGCTGCGCCGTGCCCTGCTACTTCACCTGCAAGCTGGCGTCCGAGTACGTCACCGTGGTGCTCACCGGCGAGGGGGCCGACGAGATCTTCACCGGCTACCACTACATGAAGCACTTTCCGTTCGACAACCTCAACGAGGAGGCCCGGAGGCTCCTCCTGAACGTCCACAACATCAACCTCCAGCGGGCGGACCGCATGGGCATGGCGTTCAGCCTGGAGCTCCGCGTGCCCTTCTTCGACACGGCCATGATGGACCTCGCCATGAAGATCCCCCCGGAGCTCAAGATCCGGGAGCACAACGGCGCCAAGATCGAGAAGTGGATCCTGCGCAAGGCCTTCGAGGAGACCGGGTACCTCCCGGACGAGATCCTGTGGCGCTACAAGGTCCAGTACACCCAGGGCGCCGGCTGCGAGGACCTGGGCGAGCGACTGGCCGAGCAGGAGGTCAGCGACGACGAGTGGGAGCGCCTCAAGGCGGAAAACCCGGAGGCCGTGCTCAACAGCAAGGAGGCGGCCTACTACTTCAAGCTCTTCCGCCGCTACCACCCGCAGGACTCCATCCTGCGGTCCATCGGCATCTGGACCGGCTTCGACTTCGCCGAGGAGCGGGAGAAGGTCCACGGGACCGTGGACGGCGACCTCAAGCACGACTACAGCGAGGACGACGAGAGCCAGGCGGCCTGATCGCCCCAACGCTCCCTTCGCACCCGACGAGACCGCGGGCGTTGCAGCCGGCAGGCTGCGGCGCCCGCGGTCGTCCCTTTTCGGGGGGGAGGGGCCGTTTTGCGGAGGCGTCGAGACCCGGGGCAGGGCTTTCGACCTCCCTTTACAATCCCGTCGAATTTATCTATGCTGTTTTCAACCTGAACGGAGCGGCTGCCGCGTCCGCCGAAGAGGCCGTGATATCCGGCTGGTGTTTTCGGGGAACCTTCTGATACGCTGGAACCCGAAACACACGATCGCGGCTCGATGCCGTCGCGCCGCATGACCCTCCCCGGGGCTCGATCCCCGGGGGCAACCGAACGGCCGCGCTCGCCACGAGCGAGGCCCCGACTCTGGAACGAAACAAGAGAAGAACAACATGCCCGAAGACTCAGAAGTGCAAGGCGCGCTCCGCGCGAGCACCCCCCGATTCCTGACGCAAACCCGATTCGAAGACTTTCGCCTCAAGGACGAGGTCCTCTCCGGACTGAAGGACGCAGGGTTCACCTACTGCACCCCCATCCAGGCCCAGGTCCTCCCCCTTTCCCTGACGGGGGGCGACGTGGCCGGGCAGGCCCAGACCGGCACGGGAAAGACCGCCGCGTTCCTGGTCACGGTGTTCGAGCGGCTGCTCTCAGAGGCCGGCCGGAAAAATGAAGGCCTCCCCTCCGCCCTCATCGTGGCCCCCACCCGGGAGCTGGCGCTGCAGATCTACGAGGACACAGCGCTCCTGGGCGCCCACACGGGACTCACCCTCGCCCAGGTGGTGGGCGGCATCGACTACAAGAAACAGGCGGACATTCTCAGGAAAGGACCGGACATCGTCATCTGCACGCCCGGCCGGATCATCGATTACCTCAAGCAGGGGATCTTCAAGGCCGCCGGCATCAACACGCTCGTCATCGACGAGGCCGACCGCCTCTTCGATCTCGGGTTCACCCAGGACATGCGCTTCATCCTCCGGAGGCTGCCGCGCTACGACAAGCGCCAGTCCATGCTCTTCTCCGCCACCCTCAGCTACCGGGTCCTGGAGCTCACCTACGAGTACATGAACCTGCCCGAGGTCATCTCCGTGACCCCGGAGGAGGTGGTGGTCGAGGGGATCGACCAGGGCCTGTACCACGTGAGCCGCGACGAGAAGCTCGAACTCCTCCTGGGCCTTCTCCAGCGCGAGGAGTGGGAACGCGTCCTGATCTTCTGCAACACCAAGGCCGGCGTGGACTGGCTGACGCGCAAGCTCCGGGGAAACGGGTACCCGGCCGAAGGCATCACGGGCGACCTGCCCCAGCCGAAACGGCTCGCGCTCATGGGGCGGTTCAAGGCCGGGGAGGTGAAGATCCTCGTGGCCACGGACGTGGCCTCCCGGGGAATCCACGTGGAGGACATCACCCACGTCGTCAACTACGACCTGCCGCAGGACTCGGAGAACTACATCCACCGGATCGGCCGGACCGCCCGGGCGGGTAAGAAGGGACGGGCCCTGACCCTGGCCTGCGAGCGCTATGTCTACCACCTGGAGCCCCTGGAGGAGATGCTCGGGTACAAGCTCCCCGTGGTCTGGCCCGAAGAGGACTGGTTCGTGAAGGACCGGGCAGGCTTCGTGAGGGGCGAACGCAAGGACGGGTCCCGGCCGCCGAGACCGCGCAAGCCCAAGAGGGACACGCGCTCCAGGGAGTCGGGCCGCCGGCGTCCGGCTCGAAAACCCGGTCCGCCGGATCCCCAGGCCCAACCCCAGGCCCAGACCCAGCCCCCTGCGGAGCCTGAACCGTCGCCCGCAGAGGGCGAAGGCGCGGAAAAACCGTCAGGGGAAGCCGCCAAGAAGAGCTCGAAACCCCGCTCCCGCTCCAGAAAACGGCAATCCGGGAAGAAGGCACGCCCGGCGGAATCGGAGGAAAAAGCCAAGGGCCAGGAGGAAAGCATCCCTTCAGAAGGCCCAAAGGAGGAGAAACCCCGACAGGAGACCCGGCCGGGGAAGGAGCAGCGACCCACCGGGCCGCCGGGCAAGAAGGTCGCCACGAGCTCGGAGCCGGGCGGTGTTTTCGGGCTCGCCCCCTCCGCTTCGGAGGAGCCGCAGCAGAAGAAACCCAAGAAGGGCCGCCGAAAAAGGAAGAAGAAGCCCTCCCAGGAATCCCCGGACGACTCCTGACCCCGGGGGGGATGCGGGAACCGCCCGCGGCGTCAGGCCTGTTCTCGGGCCGGGCGCCGCGGTTTTTGTGACATCGGGGAGCGCCGCGGCAGACAACCAAACCCACAGGCGGGGACGCAGCCATGACCATCGCGGAAGCAGCGCATCTCGTTCGATCCGCACGGGACCGGGGTCAAAACGCCCTGTCCGAGCACGAGTCCAAACAGGTCCTGGCGGCCTACGGCATCCCGGTGACGCGGGAGGGCCTGGCGGACGATGAGGCGGAGGCCGCCTCCCTCGCCGAGGAGCTGGGCTACCCGGTGGTGCTCAAGGCCTGCTCGGCCGAGCTCATGCACAAGAGCGAGCAGGAGGCCGTTCTGCTCCACCTTTCCGATTCGGAGGCGGTGCGCCGCGGAGCCGCTCGCATCCTCGCCTCGGCGCCGTCCCCCCTCGACGGCGTCCTCGTCCAGGAGATGGTCCCCGGGAACCGGGAGCTCGTCCTGGGCCTGACCCGGGATCCCCAGTTCGGCCCCTGCGTCATGCTCGGGCTGGGCGGCGTGCTGACCGAGATCCTGGAGGACACGGCGTTCCGCGTGGCACCCTTCGACGCCGCGGAGGCCGGGGAGATGACCCGGGAGCTCCGCGCCTCGGCCCTCCTGGGTCCATTCCGGGGCCAGTCCGCCGCCGACCTGGAGTCCTTGTGCCGGGCCCTGGTCGCCATGGGCCGGATCGGTCTGGAGCTCGACCCGGTGGCCGAGCTGGACGTGAATCCCGTCATCATCACCCCGCAGGGCGGGATCGTCGCGGCCGACGCCCTCGTGGTCCTCGGAAAGGAATGACCGGCGCCATGGAGAGCACCCTCGAGTCCAGCCCGCTCCGCCGGATCTGCAACCCGCGCAGCATCGCCGTGTTCGGCGCGTCGAACCGCTACTTCGCCATGGGAACGACCCAGCTCTCGGCCCTGCTGGACCTGGGCTTCGAAGGCGCCGTCTACCCGGTCCACCCCAAGGAGGAGACCGTCCTGGGCCTTCCCGCCTATCGCGACGTCCGAGACATCCCGGAGATCCCCGATCTCGCCCTGATCATTCTTCCCACCCGGCTCGTGGCGGAAACCCTGGAGGCCTGCGGCGAAAAAGGAATCCGCCGGGCCATCGTGGTCTCGGGCGGGTTTGCGGAGCTCGGCACCGAGGAAGGAAGGGCCCTTCAGGCCGAGGTGGCGGAGACGGCTTCCCGGCACGGCATTCGTTTTCTGGGGCCCAACTGCATCGGCGTGGTGAACCCGCACGTCCGGCTCAACACCACCTTCTTCGAGTACACCTGCGATCCGGGCTTCATCGGCATGGTGAGCCAGAGCGGGAGCTTCGTGACCCAGATGTTCGACCATCTGGGCCGGTTCGGGCTGGGCTTCAGCACGGGCATCAGCGTGGGAAACGAGGCGAACATCGACCTGGTGGACGGGCTGGAGTACCTGGCCGCCTGCCCGCAGACGCGGGTGATCGGGCTCTACATCGAGGCGATCCGCCGGGGCAGGGCCTTCGTGGAGGCCGCCCGGGCCGTCGTGCCTCACAAGCCCATTGTGGCCTACTATGCGGGCGGATCCGAGGCCGGCCGCAGGGCCGGGCTGAGTCACACCGGTGCCCTTGCCGGCCCGGACCGACTCTACGACGGCGTGTTCCGGCAGTCCGGCGTCATCCGGGCCTCCACCATCGAGGAGCTTTTCGACTTCTGCTGGGTGCTCGGCTCGGGCACGCGGCCCGGGGGGGACGGGGCGGTGATCCAGACCCACTCGGGAGGGCCGGGTGCGGCGGCGGCGGATGCCTGCGGGCGGGCCGGGCTGAGGCTTCCCGCCCTCTCGCCCGCGACCCTGGAGCGCCTCGCCCCCTACGTCCCGGGCACGGGGAGCATGGGCAATCCCGTGGACTTCACCTTCACCAAGAACCCCCTCGACTACTTCTCCGCCATCCCGGAGATCCTCCTGGACGACCCGGAGACGGCCGGGCTCCTCGTCTACTTTCTCGTGCCGTCCAGGGCGGTGAAACGGATCCTGGAGGCCATGGGCGTGCCGCCGGACCAGCTGCCCGAGCAGTCCCGGCAGATCCTCGCGGAGCAGGCCCGCGCCGTGGCCGATCTCCGCAACCGGCGCCGGGCGCCCGTGATCGGCTTCTCCTTCCGGACCCGGGAGGACCCCTTCATCCGGGCGCTCCAGGATCATGGCGTGCCCGTCCTTCCCAGCCCCGAACGCGGCGCCCGCGCGCTGGCCGCGCTGGTCCGGTACGCCGGGTACGTGGACAAGCTCGCCGGTCCGGGCTAGTGGAGCGGCAGGACGGCGAAGATCACCGCGGACCAGACCGAGTGGGAGACCACCGCGGCGGCCAGGTTCCCGGTGCGCCAGTAGAAGGCCCCCCAGAAGGCGCCGGCCACGGCGGCCGCGCCCGTGAGCATGAAGTTCCAGGAGCAGACGTGGACCCCGGCGTAGAGGGCCGTGGCGATCGCGTACCCCCGCCACCCGCCGAACCGCTCCTGAAGCCCCCGTTGAAGGAAGCCCCTCCAGAAGATCTCCTCGCTGGGACCCGTCACGAAGAAGAGCAGAAGGGCGATGGCCCAGGGCGGCGTGCCTCCGCCCTTGTCGTATATGGCCCCGATCTGGTCGCCTGCGAACCCGAACAGCTGGAGGGGCAGGAAGCGGCCCGCCGCAAACACCCCGTAGAGGGCCGCGGCCGCCGCGAGCCCGAGCAGGAGCGCCCGGCCGTCGAAGCGGAGCCCGGACCGGAGGTCCTTTCGCAGCCAGAGGGAGACGGCGGCCAGGGCGGCGGCGGAGAGGGAGATCTTGACCCAGAAGTTCCCCGCCGGGACGGCGAACGCCCACACCCAGAGACCGAAGGCCAGGGCCGCCGGTCCGAGGAGCCGGGATCCGGACGGCGTCGCCCTCACCAGAGGGCCTCCAGGGCCAGGGAGATCACCAGGAGAACGCCAAAGACGGTGTTCAGCTGCGCGGTGCGGGCGTCGGCGTCGGAGGGCACCCCCCGCACCATGACCCGCAGGAGCTTGACGGCCACGGGAACGGAGAGAAGCACGATCAGGGACCAGGGACCGAGGGGTCCCACGATGGACATGACCACCACCGAGGCGAGGGCCGCCACGACCATGGCGGCGTACACCAGGGGACCGTTCCCCGGGCCGAAGAGGATCGCCAGGTTGCTCACCTCGGCGCTCCCGTCGGTCTCCGCGTCACGCAGGTTGTTGGCGAACAGCACCAGGGCCACCAGCACGCCGAACGGGATGGAGACCCAGAACGCGTCCCAGCCGAGCTGCTGCCGCTGCACGAAGTAGGCGGCCTCCACGCTCAGGGGGCCCCACATCAAGAAGACCGACACCTCCCCCAGCGCCTTGTACTTGTAGGCAAAGGGCGGCGCCGTGTAGAAGACGCCTGCGGCGACCCCGATCAGGCCGATCCAGAAGATCTCCCAGCCGCGCAGGAAGGCGAGCGCCAGCCCCAGGACCGCCCCGATGCCGAGCAGCAGGATGGAGAGCCACAGGACCGGCATGGGGGAGATCTTTCCCTCGACCAGGGGGTGCGGGCGGTAACGGGCGGTGGCCACCTCCTCGATGTCCACTCCGCTCCTGAAGTCGAAGAAGTCGTTCATCAGGTTGACGCCGCCGTGGACGGCGACCAGGGCGATCACGGTCAGGAGGTAAAGGCCCCACGAAAAGGGCCCGTGCGTAGCGGCCAGGGCCGCACCGACGCTCACCGAGATGGCCGACATGGTGAACGACCAGGGCCTCATGGCCAGAAACCAGTCTCGATATCCGCTCATGGCCAAGATCCCGACTGTCCTGAGGTTTTTCCGTTCCGGCGGAGCATAGAAAGCGGACCCCGTCCTGTCAACGGAAAACCCGCGCCGGGACGGTACGCCGGCGGCCGTTCAGAGCCGCCGCCCGTAGACCAGGAGGTTGCGGTTGATCCGCAACCGGCAGGGGGGGTAGAGCACCTCGTTCCGTTTCACCTGAAAGGGGAGGTAGATGAGCGCGATCCGCTTCGGCTCGATTCCGATCTCGGGAAGCCGGGGATAGAGCTTCCTCGGG
>CAYVVQ010000046.1:0-24532 GCA_964454455.1 uncultured Desulfobacterales bacterium
CGCCGGCCGCCTCCACCCGGGAGATCAACCGGGCGGTCTCGGCCTTCCGGGAGACCCGGAAGGCCCTCAGAGAGGCCCAGCTGCCGGGGCAGGACTGGGAGCGGCACGACACGGCCCTCCGCGAGGCCGTGGAGCGGAGGGAGGCCGTGGACCGTGAGCTCCGGACCCGAGAGACCGAACGGAACCGGCTTGCGCGCATCCGGGACGCCCTCCCCCTGATCTCCAGGCGGAAGGACCGCCTGGAGGAAAGGAGCGCCTTCGCCGACGCCGTGCTCCTGCCCGAAACGTTCGGGGAGCGCCGGTCGCGCCTCCTCACCGATCTCCAGGTGGCCGAGAGCGGCCTGGAGCAGGCCCGGGAGGACCTGGAGGAGACCGCCCGGGCCCTGTCGCAGCTCCGGGTGGACGAGGCCGTGCTCGACCGGGACGAGCAGATCGACACCCTCTACCGGGAGCTCGGCGGCGTTCAGGCGGCGGCGCGGGACCGGATCAAGCTGCGGGACCGGCGGGACCACCTCCAGACCGAGGCCCGGGAGATCCTCTCGGGCCTCCGAAAGGACGTCCCCCTGGAGGAGGCCGAGAGCCTGCGTCTCGAGCGGGCCCACACCGTCCGCATCCGGGAGCTGGGACAGCGGCACGAGCGGCTGACGGAGCGGCTGGAGGCGGCCCGGGAGGCCCTCCCCCGCCTGGAAACCCGGATCCGGGCGCTGGAGGAGGAGCTGGCCGGCCTGGAGGCTCCCCTCCCCGTGGAGTCGCTGGAGGAGAGCCTGGAGCGGGCGGCCGGCACGCTCGCCCTCGAGGATCACCTCCGCAACGAGCGCGCCGAGATCGACCGCACACGCGAGGCCCTGGAGCGCGCCGTGGAAGGCGGGTCCCTCTGGAAGGGCGGCCTGGAGGCGCTCGAATGTCTCCCCGTGCCGTCGACCGCGGACGTGGACGCCTTCGAGGAGCGCCTGGGGGAGACCGAGCAGGCGGTCTCCCGGCTCCGCTCCGACAGGGAGGCCGCGGAGGAGTCCCTGGCCGAGGTCGATGCCGGACTGGCGGGGCTGGCTCTGGAGGGGGAGGTCCCCACCGAGCGGGACCTGGAGGCCGCCCGGACCCGGCGCGACGAGGCCTGGCAGGGCCTGCGCCGCGCCCTGGAGACCGGAGACCGGCCGGACGGGGATGCCGGGGAGGGCTACGAGGCCCTGGTCCGCCGCGCGGACGACCTGGCCGACCGGCTTCGGCGCGAGGCGGACCGGGTGGCCCGCAAGGCCGGGCTCGTGGCGGACCGCGCCCGCCACAGGGACCGGCAGGAGCGGCTGGCCTCCCGCCTGGAGGAGGCCGAGGCGGCCCGGGAGGAGGCGGCTGCGGCTTGGCGGGCCGCCTGGGCCCCGGCCGGCGTCACGCCCCGGTCCCCGAGGGAGATGCGGGCCTGGCTCCAGGACCGGCAGGGGCTCGTGGAACGGCTCCAGGCGCTCCGTGATCGGGAGGACAAGGCGGGCGCGCTGGAGCGGGAGCTCGCGGCCCGCCGGGCCGAGCTGGACGAGCGCCTCCGGGCCCTGGCCCTGCCCCCGGCCGGGGAAGGCGAGGTGCTGTCCGACCTGGCGGCCCGGTGCCGCCGGATCGTGGAGCGCCAGGGGGCCCTGGCCTCCCGCCGGGAGAAGCTCCTGTCCGAGAAGCGGGAGAAGGAGCAGGAGCGGAGGGAGGCCGAGGTCAGGCTCGACCGGGCGGAGCGGGACCTCACCGGGTGGCGGGAGCGGTGGAAGGGGGAGGTGGCCCCGCTGGGGCTCGGCCCGGACGCCTCCCCGGCCCAGGCCGTTGCGGTGATGGAGGATCTGGCCGCGCTCCTCGAAAAGATTCGGGAGGCGGGCATCCTCCAGAAGCGCATCGCGGGGATCGACCGGGACAGGGACGCTTACACGGACCGGGTGGACGCGCTCCTGGCACGGTCCGCCCCGGACCTGACGGGCCGGCCCGCGGACCAGACCGTGCCCGAGCTCCACGCGCGGCTCAACCGCGCCCGCGAGGAGAGCGTCCAGAGGGCCCGCCTGGAGAAGGAGCGGGAGCGCCGGGAGGAACGGGTGCGCAAGGCCGAGGGGCGCGCCCTGGAGCTCCGCTCCGCCCTGGACGTCCTGTGCGGGGAGGCCTGCTGCCGGGTCTACGAGGAGCTGGCGGAGGCGGAGAAGCGGTCGAACCGGCTCCGCCGGCTGGATGCGGACCTGGAGGCGCTGGACGAGCAGCTCCGGGGGTTGAGCGGGGGGCGCCCGGTGGGTGCCTTCGTGGGGGAGGCCCTGGAGATCGACCCGGACGAGATCGAGGGGAGGCTCCTCCGGCTGGAGGAGGAGATCGCCGGGCTGAGGGAGGAGCAGGCCGTCCTGGGCGAGACCATCGGCAAGGAAAAGGGGGAGCTCGCCCGCATGGACGGGAGCCCCCGGGCGGCCGAGCTGGCCGAGGAGGCCCAGCGGATCCTGGGAGGGCTGGAGCACAGCGTGGAGCGCTACGCCCGGCTCCGCATCGCCTCCACGGTCTTGGCCCGGGCCGTGGAGCGATACCGGGAGAAGCACCAGGGCCCCGTGCTGGAGCGAACCAACGCGCTCTTCTCCCGGCTCACCCTGGGCCGTTTCGAGGGGGTCCGGGCCGAGTACGACGAGCAGGGCGCCCCCGTGCTCGCCGGAGTCCGACCCGGCCGGGAACTGGTGCCGGTGGGCGGCATGAGCGACGGCACCGCAGACCAGCTCTACCTGGCCCTGAGGCTGGCCAGCCTGGAGGCCTACCTGGAGGCGGGGGGGGAGCCCATGCCGTTCGTGGTGGACGACATCCTGATCAAGTTCGACGACGATCGCGCCCGGGCCGCACTGGAGATCCTGGCCGAGCTCTCCGGCAGGACCCAGGTGATCTTCTTCACCCACCACCGCCACCTGGTGGAGCTGGCCGAACCCATGGGCGGGGTGAACCCTGTGCAGCGCCTCCCCTGACAGGGGATGGTCCTCCCCCGCGCGGCCGTCGACCGCGGACCCGGCGGCTTTGAGTGTTGCAGAAATGCAGCATTCCTCTCCGGACCTTTGCACTTCATCGCCTGTCTCGCCCGGTACCAGTACATTGAAAGATTGACGGGTTCGCAAAAACCCGCTCACCCGCCGCGGGAAACGCCATAACCTATTGATATTTTGAGGGCAGATCTCAAGGTTCAGGGCTTTTTACGACGCCATCGAGATTCAAGTCGCTTGTCCGGCGCGTGGACTCGTTGGCACACCCCTTGCTGCCTCGAGGGGGAAGACGCGGGTTCCCTGCTTCCGGGCTGCGAGTCCGGAACCATCAACTTTGACGGGTTCGCAAAAACCCGCTCGCCCGTCGCTGGGCACGCTATCACCTATTGAAATCCCAGGGGCAGATCTCGAGGCTTCGGGGTTTTTGCGACGCCATCAACTTTCTCGCCAAGGAGGCAAGACCATGAAAATCGCCGTCTCATCAACCGGACCCACCCTCGACGACGCGGTGGAGATGCGTTTCGGCCGCTGCGCCTACTTTTTGATCGTGGACCCCGACACCCTCGAGTTCGAGGCCATGCAGAACCCCAACATCGCGCTGGGAGGCGGGGCCGGCCCCCAGTCCGCCCAACTCATGGCCAACCAGGGCGTGACCGCCGTGCTCACCGGGAACTGCGGGCCCAACGCCTTCCAAGCCTTCGGGGCCGCCGGCATTCAGGTGATCACCGGCGTGACCGGCCGGGTGCGGGACGCCGTGAAACAGTTCGCCTCGGGCACCCTGGATCGCTCCGCCGGTCCCACGGTCCAGAGCCACTTCGGCATGGGCGGCGGCGGTGGCCGCGGCATGGGCGGTGGCCGTGGGATGGGGGGCGGCGGAGGCCGGGGCATGGGCGGTGGTGGCGGCCGCGGCATGGGCGCTTCCCCGTCCGAGCCCCCGTCCGAGCCCCCCTCCGAGCCCGGAACTGCCGGCTCCGGGGACCTGGACCGGCTGAAGCAGACCGCCGAGGAGCTGCGCCGCCAGATGGAGGCCGTCCAGGACAAGATCGAGAAGCTCGAGGGGAAGTAGCCGCCCGGGAGCCGTCATGGAACACACCTTCTGGACCGCGCTGGGATCGAGCGCGCTGGCCGCCCTGGTCACCTCGGCGGGGATCTACGTGATCCACCGGTTCGAGGCGTGGGGCGAGAGAAACTCGATATACTTCGTTTGCTTTGCCGCGGGGACGCTGATCGCCGTCTCGTTCCTCCACATCATCCCCAAGGCCTTTTCCATGAACGGCAAGAATGGGGTCAGATCTTGAATTTTGACTTTTTTCCCGGCCCGAGGCAAACCGCACCACAAACGTCAAAATTCAAGACCTGACCCCATTCCCTCAGGTTGAGCGGTTCAGGTGCCAGTCGTAGGGCATGTGCTCGACCCGGCACCGGCCGGCGTGCCGCTCCAGGAATGCCCGGTCCTCCTCCCGGTAGAGAAACGGCGCGATGAACCGGAGACGTTCCTCCCGGTCCTCCCCGAAGTCGTCCCGGTACCAGTGAAGCACCTTGGAGAGCCGGACGGTCTCCGCCTCCCGGTCGATCTCGACGCCTCCGCCGTTCAGGAAGGTCCTCCCCGACTCGGTCAGCTGACGGTCCAGGTCCTCCGCGGTGTAGACCTCGATGGGCGGGCAGGAGGAGGACGCGCAGACCAGGGCGAAGTGGATGCGGGGATCCACCTCGGGCAGGCTGAGGGCCAGGCGGGGGTCGCCCGCTCCGAACCTTCGCGTCAGGGCGTGCGGGGGGCGCCGGTTCCCCCGCAGGATCCCGTGCTCGATGTCGTCCGGGGTGAACTCGTGGGCGCCGATCCGGTAGGCGATGCGCTGGAAGAAGCCCCGCACCTCCCGCACCGAGTCCCGGATGCCCAGCTCGATCACCCCGTGGATGACGATCACGTTGTAGAGGTTGATCCAGAAGGCGATCTTCTCCTCCCGCGTCTCCAGGCGGTCCGGGGAGAAACGCTGCAGGTTCCGGCTGAGGTCCAGGTAGCTCTCGTAGAGGTCCGAGTGCTTCATCCGCTCGTACTGGACCCGGCCCTCGGGCGTGTTGAAGAAGGCCCCCCGCAGGCGGTTCATGGTGGTCTTGAGGCGGCGGGGCAGCTCCTCTTCGGGAACCGTCTCCCGGGGCTCCCCCTCGTTCAGGACCAGACGCGAGAAGAGCAGCTTCTTTCGGACGAACGCCAGCGCCTTGTCCGACAGGTCGCGCTCGGGCTCGTCCCGCCGGCCCTCCCGGGCCCGGACGAGCCGGATCACCGAGTTGATGTACCCGATGTGGGTGAAGGCCTGGGGAAAGTTGCCCAGGGCCTCCCGCCAGATTGGGCAGTACTCCTCGGCAAACAGCCCCAGGTGGTTGGCCGCCCGCTCCACCCCCCGCAGGAGGGACTCGGCCTCGTCGAGCCGCCCCTGGTCCACCAGGCAGTCGATGAGCCAGAAGGTGCAGAGGAGAAAGGTGCCCTCCCGCCCGTCCAGGCCGTCGTCCCCCAGGTAGCGGTAGACGAGGCCGTCCCGGCCCAGCTCCCTCTGGATGGCGTCCACGGTGCCGGCCACACGGGGGTCGTCCGCGGGGAGGAAGCCGAGCAGGGGGATGAGGAGCCCCGTGGCGTCCAGGTCGGTGGTGTCGTAGTGCTGGACGAACGCCTGCTTCTCCTCGCAGAACCCGCGGTCGAGGACCTCCTTCCGGATCTCCTCCATGGTGCGGCGCCACCCCGCCAGGTCCCCGGAGAACCCGTAGCGCTCGGCAATGGCCACCCCCCGGTCCAGCGCCACCCAGCACATCACCTTGGAGTGGACGAAATGGTAGGGTCCGCCCCGCACCTCCCAGATGCCGTGGTCCGGCTCCCGCCAGACCTTCGCCACGTGGTCGCAGATGCCCTCGAGCATGGACCAGAGCCCGTGGTCGATCTTGCCCACGTAGTCGGAAAGCTGCATACCGGCGTCCAGGAGCTCGCCGTAGATGTCCAACTGGAACTGCCGGGCTGCGTCGTTTCCCACCCGCACAGGCCTCGAGCCCTTGTACCCGTCCAGGTGGTCCAGCTCGCGCTCCGGCAGGTCGGTCTCGCCCCGGAGGCCGTAGAGGACCTGGAGCCGTTCCGCGCCCCGCCCGGCGATGATCGACTCCAGCCAGCTCAGGTACCCCTGGGTCTCGGACATGTGTCCCAGCTCGAAGAGCGCCCGCAGGGTGAAGGCGGTGTCCCGGACCCAAGTGTAGCGGTAGTCCCAGTTGCGGGAGCCGCCGATCACCTCCGGCAGGCTGGTGGTGGGGGCTGCGGCGATGGTCCCGCTGGGGTGGTAGTAGAGGAGCTTGAGCAGCAGGGCGGAGCGGTGGAGCATGGCCCGGTAGGCCCCGGGCTCCACCTTCCGGCCGGTCTCGCTCCGGTGGAGCCAGCTTCGCCAGAACCCCTTCGTGGCCTCCAGGTCGGCCTCGGCCTCGTCCGGGTCCAGGGGCGACGTGTCCCGCTCGCCGCACTTCCGGGTGTCCGTGAAGCCGAGCCGCGTCCAGATCCGCTCGCCCGCCTCCAGGTCCCAGAAGCACCGGGCCCGGTCCGCGGGCGCCTCCATCTCCAGGTCCCGGGTACAGGTGAGCCCCATGCTCCAGTCCCCGGCCTCGGCCAGCACCCCGCCGTGGGCCGGGGTCAAGAGGGTCTCGAGCGAGGCGTAGTCGAACCGCGGCTGGAACCGCACCCCCACCCGCATGCGACCGCGCTTGAGCTCGAGCCGGCGGTAGAGGACGTGGGAAGCGGCCCCCTCTTCGTCGCTGGGCCCCTCCCGGAAGGAGACCGGCATGAAGTCGGTCAGCTGCAGGATGCCGGTGCGGGTCCGGAACCGGGTGACCAGGATGTTGGTCTCCTCCAGGTAAAAGGCCACGGCGTCGAACGGCTCGGCCGGGCGGATTGCGAAGTATCCGCCCTTCTCGGCGTCCAGCAGGGCCCCGAACACGGACGGCGAGTCCACGTAGGGGTAGCAGAACCAGTCGATGCTCCCGTCCAGACCGACCAGGGCTGCGGTCTGCAGGTCGCCGATGATGCCGTAGTCCTCGATCTTCTTGTACATCACTCACCCACGAATGGGGTCAGGTCTTGAATTTTGACGTTTTGAGCAAGGCTTGGGACTCAATCGAAAAAAGTCAAAATTCAAGACCTGACCCCATTTTCACCCCCCGCCTGGTTCAGGGACCAGTCGTAGCGGTGGTCGTCGATCTCCCGGAAGTCCAGGAGCCGTTCCCGGAGCCCGGGCCGCGCGTAGCGGAGAAGATGGTCGATCACCCCGGCCTCGGATCCGCCGAAGTCCTCCTGAAACCAGTCGTAGATGGAGGAGACCCCCAGGTCCCCGTCTCGAATGAGCACGCCCCGGGGGTGGTTGACGTAGTCGACCGCGCCCTTCTCGAGGAGCGCCTCGGTGTTCTCCGGCGTGAAGGCCCGGGGCTGGAGGTTGGGGCAGCCCAGGGCCGCGCAGTTGACCGCGTAGTGAATGCGGGGGTCCTGCCAGATGGGCCGGAGGATGCGGTGCTCCACGTCGTCCAGGCTGAGCTCCTCCCCCTCGACCCGGATCAGCTTCTTGCCCCAGGGGCCGTTCGAGAAGAGGCCCGGCGAGATGTCGATGTCCCGAATGGAGTCCACGGGAAAGTGGTCCAGGACCACCTGCACGGTGAGGGCGTTGTAGAGGTTGATCCAGAAGGGGAGCTGGGATGCCCGGGAGATGCGGTCCACCTCCGTCGCCGCGAGCGTTTCCAGGTAGGCGTCCAGGCGGGCCCGGTCCTTCGGGGTCACGCCCCGGTAGTCCACCCGGTTGATGCCGTCTTCCCCCTGCACCAGGTAGGTCTCCAGAAAGGCGGTCCAGGGCGAGTGGTCCACGCTCAGCTGTGCATCGGGGTCATGGGCCTGCCACCGCTCCCAGAGGTCGGCCTCGGGCGCGGCCCACAGAAGACCCGGGATGAGCAGGATCGAGAGCATCGGGATGAGGCGTCGCTTGATCATGGTCGGACCTCGCTGGATCGTTTGAAATCGTCTGTAGGGGTTCTGTCCCGCTCGGGGGCAAGCCCGCCACCCATCATACCCCCGCCGGAGGCCCGCGTCGACCCATGCCTGAATTTAATGCGTGATATCAGCGGGATGAGCTTGTGAACCCCACGCGGATCAGGTCGCGCCCCGTGAGCCCTTTTCGGTTTGACAGGAGGGCTCACGGGCTATAAAGTGGTTCCAAATTGGAACCATAGAGGAAACCATGGCCACCATCACTCTGAAGAACATTCCTGAGCCGCTTTATGAACGGCTGAAGCAGGCGGCCGCGTCCAGCCGTCGCTCCGTCAACAGCGAGATCATCGTGTGCATCGAGCGGGCCGTGGCCAGCCGGCGTGTGGACGTCGACTCCGTCCTGGACGAGGCCCGGCGGTTGCGGAGATGGACCGAGGAGCGACCCGTCCGGGACGAGGGGTTCGATCGGGCCAAGACCGAGGGGCGGCCTTGATCGTCGTGGACACCAACGTGATCGGGTACCTGTTTCTCACGAGCGACCGATCGGCATCGGCCGAGCGGGTCCTCGAGAAAGATCCGGACTGGGCGGCACCGCTCCTGTGGCGAAGCGAGCTCCGGAACGTCCTGGCCCTTTACCTGCGCAAGGCGTGGCTCGAGCTCGGGCAGGCCGGGCAGATCATGGAAAGCGCCGCCGCCCTGATGCGTGGCGGGGAGTATGACGTGCCCTCCGGCGAGGTCCTGCGCCTTGCGGCGGAGAGCGGGTGCACGGCCTACGACTGCGAGTTCGTCGCCCTGGCCGGCGACCTGCGCGTTCCCCTGGTGACCGTGGACGGGCAGCTCCTGGACGCCTTTCCACGAGTGGCGGTTTCTCTCGAGGCTTTCCGCTGAGGTGGGTGGCCCCCCCGGGGGCGGGTGGCGTGGACCGCGCTCAGAGGGGTTGTGGAGGCATGATGGACGAGCTTGTGCGACTGTCGGCCCGGGAGGCCGTGGCGCTTCTCCGCAAGCGGGAGGTCACCCCGCTGGAGCTCCTGGAGGCGGCCGCGCGCCGGATCGAGGCGGTGGAGGGGCGGCTGAACGCCCTCCCCACCCTCTGCCTGGAGCGGGCCGCGGACCGGGCGCGCAGGATGTCGGAGCCCCGCCCGGCAGATGCCCCGAAGACCTTCCTTTACGGCCTCCCCGTCGCGGTCAAGGATTTGGAGGACGTGGCCGGGGTGCGGACCACCTACGGGTCCCCCCTCTTCGCCGATCACCTGCCGGAGCGCTCCTGCGCCATGGTGGGGAACCTCGAGGCCCGCGGGGCCGTGGTGATCGGGAAGAGCAACACCCCCGAGTTCGGGGCGGGCGGGCACACCTTCAACGAGGTGTTCGGCATCACCGTCAACCCCTGGGACACCCGCAGGAGCTGTGGCGGCTCGTCCGGGGGCTCGGCCGTCGCCCTGGCCTCGGGCGAGGTGTGGCTGGCCACGGGGAGCGACCTGGGCGGGAGCCTCAGGACGCCGGCGGCCTTCTGCTCGGTGGTGGGCCTGCGGCCCAGCCCGGGGCGGGTGCCCACGGACCCGGGGCCCCTCCCGTTCGAGACCCTGCCGGTCCTGGGCCCCATGGGGCGGGACGTGCGGGACACGGCCCTCCTGCTGGACGCCCAGACGGGCTGGAGCCCGGGCGACCCCCTCTCCCTGCCCGGGCCGGCCGTCCCCTTCTCCGAGGCCCTGGATCAGCCCCACCATCCCGCCCGCATCGGCTTCTCGGAGGACCTGGGCGTCCTGCCCGTGGACCCGGAGGTCCGCGAGGTGTTCCGCCGTGCGCTCCGCTCCTGGGAGGATCTGGGCGCCCACCTCGAGGAGGCCTGCCCGGACTGCTCCGAGCTGCGCCGGGTCTACCTCACCCTGCGGGCCCGGTTCTTCGCGGCCCGGTTCGGCCCGGTCCTCGAGGCCCACCGCGGGCAGCTCAAGCCGGAGATCGTCTGGAACACGGAAAAGGGCCTGGCCCTCACCGGGGAGGAGATCGGACGGGCCGAGCGGAAGCGGGGGGAGATCTTCCACGGGGTCATGCGCTTCTTCGACGACTTCGACCTCCTGGTTCACCCGGCCGCCGTGGTCCCGCCCTTCGACAATGGGCTGCGCTACCCCGGGGAGATCGACGGCCGGCCCATGGAGACCTACATGGACTGGCTCACGGTCACCTTCCTGTCGAGCCTCACCGCCTGCCCGTCCATCTCCGTCCCCTGCGGCTTCACCCCGGCCGGCCTCCCGGTGGGCCTCATGATCACGGCGCCCCCGCGCTGCGAGGACCGCCTCCTGGGCGCGGCCCTTCTCTTCGAGCAGCACCTCGGGATCCACGCCCGGCTGCCCGTGGACCCCGTCACCCCTTCCTCCTAGAGACCGTCAGACATCCTTCCCGCTGGGAACGGATCCGGCTCGCACCGCCTGAGGCCGGGGGCGGCCCCGGCCCGGTACCTCCACCCGGTCCGTGAAGAACCGCTCCAGCGAGCGTCCCGATCCTCGATCGGTCACTTCCCGGTGAGGGCGTTGGGGAGCCAGAGGGCGATTTGGGGGAAGAGCATCACGAGGATGAGACACACGAGCTGCAGCCCGATAAAGGGCAGCACGCCCTTGTAGATGGTCAAGGTCTTGATCTCCGGAGGCGTGATCGCCCGCATGTAAAACAGGTTGAACCCGTAGGGCGGCGTCAGCAGCGCGCACTGCATGTTGATGAGGATCAGGACCCCGAACCAGATGGGGTCGAACCCCAGGGACTTGATGATGGGCACGAAGATGGGCATGGTCAGGAACAGCAGGGCGAAGTCGTCCATGAACGTTCCCAGGACGAAAATGGAGAGCTGCATGAAGATGATCACGCCGAAGCCCCCCGCCGGGAAGTGGCTGATGAGGGAGTTCACGATCTCCGGGGCGCCCAGGGCGTTGTAGACGTTCGAGAAGACCGTGACGCACATGATGATCCATCCGATCATGCCCAGCAGCTGAAAGGTGGCCCGCAGGGCGTCGTTGACGGCCTTCCACGTGATCTTGCGCTTGAGGATTGCCACGATGAAGGCTGTGACCGCGCCCACGCCCGCCGCCTCGGTGGGCGTGGTGATGCCGCCGTAGATGCCGCCCAGGACGACGAAGATGATCAGGAGGGGCAGGACCACCTTGGCGAGCGCCTGGAAGCGCTCCTCCCAGGTGGGCGCCTCCTCCTTGGGGATGGACGGGCAGAACCCGGGCTCCAACGCGGAGCGCACGCCGATGTAGAGGATGTAGAGGGTCGCGAGGAGCATGCCGGGGATGAAGGATGCGAAATAGAGCTTGCCCATGGAGACCCCGGAGATGCCTGCGTAGACGATGGCGATGACGCTGGGCGGGATGAGAAAGCCCAGCAGGCCCCCCGAGGCGATCGACCCGATGGCGATTCGGGGGTCGTACCCCCGCTTCAGCATGGCGGGCAGGGCCATCAGACCCACCGTGAGGGTCCCGGCCTCGCTCGACCCGCACATGGCCGCAAGGATGGTCCCGGCGCCCACCGTGCCCATGGCCAGCCCGCCCTTGAGCCGCCCCGTCCAGAGGTAGAGGGCGTGAAACAGCTCGTCCGCGATCCCCGTGTGGCTGAGGATGTTTCCCATGAGGATGAAGAGCGGGATGGCGATGTAGACCTCGGTGCTCAGCGCCCCCTGCATGGAGGAGGCCAGGACGAAGAGGTGGGACGGCCCCCACAGGGAGAGCGTGAACACGATGCCGGTGATGAGGAGCGCGAAGGCGACCGGGAGGCCGAGGAGGAGGAGCGTGAAGAGGCAGGCGAAGAGGAGAACCGTGATCAAACCGATGCTCATGACGCGGCCTCCTCGTCCTTTCCGAGGACCGTCATCAGGAGCTTCAGCCAGCGGGAGATCCCCTGCATGAGCAGGAGGAGCCCTCCGAGGGGGAGGCAGAGCTTCACGGGCCACATGGGGGGCGCCCAGTAGGAGTTGGCGTGCTGATTCATCTTCCAGGCGAACCAGGCGTTGTCGATCCCCTGCCAGATGACGAGGCTGAAGGCCACTACGGCCAGGGACATGGTGAAGAGGTCCACCACCGCCCGGGTTCGCGGGGCCCAGTTCCGATAGAGGATGTCCAGCCTGACGTGCGTGTCGTGGAGCAGGGCATAGCCGCCGGCGAGCATGGCGGTGCCCGTGAAGAGCATGGTGTTCGTGTCCATGGCCCAGATGGTGGGGTTGTTGAAGACGTACCGGAGCACCACGTCCATGACCTGGATGCACATGATCACGACGAGGGAAAAGCAGAGGACCTTTCCGACGCGATCGTTCAGCCCGTCCACAACGGCGATGATCCGTTTGAAGGCATCCATGTACGATCCCGCTCCCTTGATCCCGGAGCGGCCGGGCGCGGGACATGCCTGCCCGCGCCCGGCCGGTTCCCCGGGCGGCTGCGACCGACTCGTTTTACCTCGTTTTCAGAAATTCGCGAAGCATGTTCACGGCCTCGGCACTGGCCTTTCCCTTTTTCGCCTGAATGTCCCAGGTCTCCCGGGCGAGCTTCTTCAGCTTGGCCTCTTCCGCTTCGTCGAGCCGAACGATCTCCACGCCGGCCTCCTCGGCCTTGTCGAACCCCATCTGGTTCTCCACGGCGATGCGGTCATACATGTCGCGGATGTTCCCGCGCATGACCTCCTCGTAGGTCGCCTTCATCTCCGGCGTCAGCTCGTTCCAGGAGTCCAGGTTGACGGTCCAGTCCAGGACCAGCGGGTCGATGATGGCCGGCAGGTTGATGTACTTGACCACCTCCTTGAGCTTCATGGTCTCGAGCTCCGCGGGTCCGAAGAGCACGCCGTCGATGGTGCCGAGCTTGAGGGCCATGTAGATATCGCCCGGGTCGAACCAGACGGGCTTGGCCCCGAAGGCCTCGATCACGGCGGACATGAGCCCCCACGACCAGATCTTCTTCCCCTTGTAGTCCTCGAGCTTGTGCACGGGAAAGTTGCTGAACAGCGCCACGGGACCCCAGGGCAGAGGACAGCCGAAGTAGATGTTCTGCTTGGCCTCGTGCTCCCGCATCCAGTCCAGGAAACCGTAATCGTAGTAGAAGGCCATGACGTCGTCCAAGCTGTCCCAGGAAAAGGGAAGCCCGAAGGCCACGTTCCCGGCCTCGGTGCGGGCCATGGCGGGCATGTAGGCCACGTCGTAGACTCCCCGGGAGAGGGCCACCCCCATTTCCCCTTCGGGCACCAGCTGGCCCAGCTGAAAGAGCGTGGTCTTGAGCTTTCCTTCGAGGGCCTCGTTGGTGGCCTCGATCATGGCCTCGGCGTGATGCCGGGTGCCGGAGTCCTCGGGCGGCATGGCGGTCTGGGCCTTCCACTTGATCTCTTCGGCCCAGCCGGTGGAGAGGCCGAGGACGAGGACCGCAAAGGCGATGCCCACACACGTTTTCAACTGTTTCATGGTCTATCCTCCTTCTTTGGGGTTTTGGGGTGATGCCAAGGCCTTCTTGACCGCCCGCTTGACCAGGGCTTGAAGGACGTTGACCTTGTAAGCGTTGCTTCCGAGGGGCAGGGCGCCTCTCAACGCGGCCTCGGCGGCCCCGGCGACCTCCTCCTCCCCGGGCGCCTTCCCCTCGAGCAGCCGCTCGGCCTGCCGCGCGCGCAGCGGAACCGGCGCAGCGGCCCCGAGGACGATCCGGGCCGCGCGCACCGTGTTCCCCTCCATTCGAAGCGCCACGGCCGCGCCCGCAATGGGAAAGTCGATGGCGTTTCGAATGCGGAACTTCACGTAGCTCGTCCGGAGGTCCTCGGCGGAGGGGATGAACACCCCGGTGACCAGCTCGCCGGCCTCCAGGATGGTCGAGGACAGGAGGCCTGCGTCGAAGAAGGCCTCCGCAGGGACGGTCCGCTTGGTCGTGACGATCCGGGCCCCCAGGGCCGTCAGCACCGGGGCGAGGTCCGAGGGGCTGACCGCCACGCAGCCGCAGTTGAAGCAGCGGTTCGCCTCGTTCGACACCTGGCCGGCGTCGAGGCCTTTCAGGTCTTCCTCGTCCCGGGTGCGTTCCCCCGCCGGGCGGGGCTCGACCCCTTGACGGGCGGAAGGAGCCAGGGCGCTCTCCGCGAACCGGTTCAGGCGCTTCGGCGGCCGGTTCGTTCCGGGATCGGCCATCCCCAGAAACGCGTTGATGCCCCGGGCTGCGCGGCGCCCGGCTGCGATCGCCTCGACCACGGTGGCCGGCCCGGAGACTGCGTCGCCGCCCGCAAAGACGCCCCGGACCGGCGTGGCCTGGGTGACCGGGTCCACGCGGGCCGCGGTGGGCTCCATGCCCGGCTCGTTCAGGGTGCCGTCCGGGCGCTGGCCCACGGCCAGGATCACGGCGTCGCAGGCCACGGTCCGCTGTCGGCAGGCATCGAAGCGCGGGGCGAAACGCCCTTCGCCGTCGAAGACCGAGGTGCAGGCGATGAGCTCCACGCCGGCGACCCGGCCGCCTTCGGTCAGGACCCTCGAGGGGCCCAGGGAGGTCATGAGCTCCACCCCCTCCTCCAGGGCCTGGCGCACCTCCCAGTCGAGGGCGGGCATCTCCTCGCGGCACTCCAGGCAGGCCATGACCACCTCCTCGGCCCCCAGCCGCCTGGCCGTGACCGCGGCGTCCACGGCCACGTTGCCCCCGCCGATCACGAGGACCCGCTTCCCCGGGGCGGCCGTCTCTCCTTCCTGGACGGACGCGAGAAAGGCGAGCCCCGTGGTGGTGTGCCCCTCCCCTTCGAGCCCGATGGAGGGCGTGGCCCAGGCCCCGCCGGCCGCGTACACGGCGTCGTACTCGTCCAGCAGGCTCGAAGGCGGGGCTCCTCCCATGTCCACCCCCAGGACGAAGGCCACCCCCACGGCTTCCAGGAAGGCCGCCATCCGGTCCACCACCTCCTTGGGAAGCCGGAAGGCGGGAATGGCGTAGCGGAGCATGCCTCCGGCCTTCTCCATGCGGTCGAACACGACCACCCGGTGACCCGAACGCCGCAGGAACCAGGCGGCGGCCAGGCCCGAAGGCCCGGACCCGATCACGGCCACCGCCTTGCCGCTGTCCTCCCCGGGTGGGGAGAGGAAGCGTTCGGGGTGGTCCAGGACGTGGTCGCCCAGGAAGCGCTCGACGCCGCGGACCGAGACGGGCTCGTCAAAGCCGCCCCGGTTGCACCGCTGCTCGCAGAAGTGGGGGCAGACCCGGCCCGTGACCGCGGGCATGGGGTTGACCTCCAGGATCAGGGCCGCAGCCTCGTCCATTCGGCCTTCACGCAGGAGTTCCAGGTAGGCGGCGATGTCCGTCTCGACGGGACAGGCGGCCGTGCAAGGGGTCTCTGCCACCCGCACGGACCCGAAGACCGAGTGGAATCGGTTGTCCCCGGTGAGGGCGTGGCAGCGGTCCCCGCCCTTTCGGGCGCAGTGAAAGGTGTTCTGCGGGTTTCGGTAGTACCAGCAGCGCGGCTCCTGGCAGAGGTTGCCCCCCAGGGTGCCCATGTTGCGGATCTGGGGGGAGGCCACGGCCTCGGCGGCCTGGCAGACCGCCGCGAATCGCTTCTGCAGCACCGGGTCCCGGGCCAGGTCGCGGAGGCGGGTCGTGGCGCCGATGTGGACCCCGTCGGTCCGCTCCTCCACGCCGCTCAGCCCCCCGATGGACTTCAGGTCCACCAGGGCCTGGGGCGGGACGGGGTGAATGGCGTCCTTGAGTCCCCCCAGGAGATCGGTCCCGCCGGCCAGCGGCCGGGCCCTTCCCCCGGTTCCCTCCAGGGCCTGTCGCGCCGCCTCCAGGCTGTTCCCGCGAATGTAGTCGAACGGCTTCATCGTGCCCCCTCCCCTTCCGCCTCTCCGCGCTTCACCGCCGCCAGGGCCGCCAGGACCTTTTCCGGCTTGAGGGGGGTGGAGTCCACCCGGGCCCCGGTGGCGTTGTAGACGGCGTTGGCCACGGCCCGGCAGATGCACGTGGTCACGGACTCGCCGATGCCGCAGGCCCCGTACTCGCCGGCCCCCTCCCAGACCTCCATGGGCACGGGGTCCACCGGGGGGACGTCCAGCATGGTGGGCATCTGGTAGTCCACCCAGTTGAAGTTCAGGGGAATGCCCGTGGCCGGGTCGTAGACGATCTCCTCGGTGAGGGCCTCCCCCAGACCCATGACCTGCCCGCCGATCTGCTGGGCCTCGGCCCCGGCGGCGTACATGACCGTGCCGCAGTCGTTGAGCTGGACGATGCGGGTGACGGTCACCAGGCCGGTCTCCACGTCCACCTCCACCTCGGCGAAGGAGGCCTCGTAGGGCACCCCCGTCTTCTCGAGGGGGGGCATGCGCTCCACGGTGACCAGAATGGGGAGCATGGTGTCGTTCCAGAGCAGGTCCTCGAGCGCGATGCCCGTCTCCGGGTCGTCCTTCACGAACGCGCGGCCGTTCTCGATGTCGAGCGACTCCTTCGGCCGCTCCAGCCCGGCGGCCGCCATCCCGAGCAGCTTCTCCTTCAACAGGGCGGCCGCCTCGGGCATCAGCTCCGCGTGGAGGTAGGAGACCGAGCTGTCCGTCTGGACCATGTCCTTGTAGCCGGTCTCGGTGTCCGCCTTCTCGATCCACTTGATGTTCTCGGGCGGCACCCCGATGAAGTCGAGGTGCTCGGCGCAGGCCCACACCACGCAGGAGTTGGACCCGCAGCCCGTCTCCGCCATGGGGGCCTGGAGGATCACCGTCATGTCCGGGTTGAGCCGGACCCCCAGCTGGATCATGCCCCGGGGCTCCTCCTGCCACGCCGCGTGCCAGCCGTCGTGGAGGGAAAACCCCAGGCCCCGCCTGCGGCAGCCGTCGACGAGCTCGCCCTGGCCCGTGGGCCGCCGCTTGTCCCAGCCGATGCGTTCGGCCCCTTCCCGAAGGACGGCGGCCACGCTCCGGTTGGGGAGCCCCTCCCACTCGTGGCCGAAGTTCTGAATGGCCAGCTCCACCGGGTCCATGCCCAGCTTCTCCGCGAGGAGCTCCACGGCCAGGAAGAGCGTCATGTTGAACTGGTTGTTCCCGATCCCCCGCTTGCAGGAGCCCGGGATCTTGTTGGTGTAGACCGCGTAAGCCTCCATGCGCATGTTGGGGATGTGGGCGAGCATGCACTCGTCGATCTCGTAGCCGGACATGTACTTCAGGGCGGCGATGGTGTGCTCGGAGTAGGCCCCGGAGTCCCCGATGCCGTGAAAGGAGCACCCCGTGATCCGCCCGTCACGCGTCGCCGCCATGCGGACGGACCACTCCGTGCCGTTCCGGGTGTCGTGGAAGTCCTCCCACCGGGTGTGCCGGAACTTGACCGGCCTCCGGGCCCTCTTCGCGGCGATGGCCGTGAAGATGTAGTAGATCTGATCCCCCGTGTTCCCCCGCCCGAAGCTCCCCCCGATGTAGGGACAGATGACCCGGACCTTGTGGAGGGGGAGCTCCAGCATCTGGGCGATGAACATCCGGGTCTGGTCGGCCTGGTAGAGATTGGTCCAGCAGGTCAGCTCGTCGTCCTTCCAGAGCATGAGACAGGCCCGCGTGTCCAGGCAGCCGTGGTCCGCGTAGTGGTAGACGGAGCTGGCCTCGACGACCTCGTCGGCCTCGGCGAAGGCCTGTTCCACGTCCCCGCGGATGCGGTAGACGTCGGGCCCGCAGAAGGGCTCGGGCGGCAGGGTGTTTCCCTCCGGGTTGATCTCCGGGTGGATCACCGGTGCCCCGGGCTCCATGGCCTGCCGGGGGTCCAGGACGAACGGCAGCTCCTCCCAGTCGATCTCCACGCTCCGAAGGGCCTCCTCCGCGATCGCCTCGGTCTCGGCCACCACCACGCAGCCCACCTCGTCCCCCACCCAGTGGGCCTTGCCGCCCAGGACCTTCCGATCCCGGTAGGTGGGGTAGTACATGGTGTCGTAGCCCACGGTGTTGAAGCTGGTCCAGGCGTTTGTGGTGGGCTTGAGGGCCGCGACCTCGGGGTCGTCGTAGCGGAGTACGACGTGCACGCCCGGCATACGCTCGGCCGCGTCCGTGTTCATGCTTCGGATCACCGCGTGGGGGTGGGGCGAGCGAAGGACCTTGGCGTGGAGCATACCGGGGAATCGGAGCCCGGAGGCGATGTCGTCCAGATACTCGGTCCGGCCGCTCGCTTTGGCGCGCCCCTCGATCTTCGCGCGATAGGTGCCGACGTACTTTCGCGGCTTCCTGGGCTTGAACCCTGAGTGCATCAGTCCGCCTCCTTTTCTCCGGCCGCGGCCCGCTGCACCGCCCGCGCAATGGCCTGGTAGCAGCCGCAACGGCACAGGTTCCCGGAAAGCGCCATGCGGACCTCTTCGGTCGTGGGGTTCGGGTTCTCGTCCAGGAGCCCCTTGGCCGTCATGACGAAGCCCGGCGTGCAGTACCCGCACTGGAGCGCCGTGCCGTACCCGGGCTCGGCCTGGTCGGCAAAGGCCGCGACCACGGGGTCATCGTCCGGGAGACCCTCCACGGTCACCACGTCTCGGCCGTCCGCGTCCACGGCGAGCTGCATGCAGGAGAGGACCGCCACCCCGTCCACGAGCACGGTGCACGCGCCGCACGCTCCCTGGTCGCAGGCGACCTTGACGCCCGTCAGCCCGAGCCGCTCCCGCAACAGGTGGGACAGGGTCTCGGAAGGGGTCAGGTCGCGCCCCGTTTCGAACTGGTGCCACGCGCCGTTGACGCGTATTCTGACTTTGATTGCATCCTCCACCACGCCGTCCTCCTCCAGTATCCAGGGTACACTGCGCCGTTCCGTCCGAGCGCGGTCGGCCGGGGACGCACGCTGTGAGGATTCTACTATGGTTGGAAACGGGGGGCGGGGTAAATAGGAATTGTTTGGGAGCAAAAGGGTAGTTATAAACTACCACTGAATGGGCTTCATTGTTCTTCCAGCGACTGCAAGTACCCTACAAGGTTGATCTTTTTCCCGGTCAGGCCGAGCTTCTTTCGAATGCGTTTCCGGTGAAACGACACGGCGTTGTGCGAGATGTGGAGGAGCTCGGCGATCTCCTTGGTCTGCTTTCCGTTCCGGATCAGGTCCGCGATGCGGATCTCGGCCGGGGTGAACCGCTGCCGCCAGTTCGACAGCTTCTTGCTCAACGGGGAGTGAATCTTTTGGAGGTTCGACTGAATGATCTCGATGTAGGTCTTCTGCTCGTCGGTGAGCGGCGTCCCGGACAAATCCTGCACGTAAGGTTTGATCAGGCGGTCGAAGGTGTTCAGGATGCCCCGCTCGATGTCGCTGATCTCCTGCTCCCGCTGCTCCACGAGCACATGCAGGGCCGTATTCAGCTGTGCCAGCTTGCTCGTCTTTCTTTCGAGCTCCTCCTCCTTCTGCTTCAACATCTCCGTGACCTCCACCCGCTCCGTGATGTCGAAGATGATCCCGTTGGAGTACTTCAAACGTCCTTCCCCGTCCATGACGCTCGTGGAGATGAACTGGATCCAACGCCACTCCCCGATCACGGGATTGAATACCCGCATGGTTTCGTCCACGCGCGTCTTCCTCGGCAGGGAGAAGTGGGCATCCAGAATGCGCTCCTTGTCCTCGGGGTGGATGTTTTCGAACCAGTCGTCGAGCGCGTCGGGATTCCGGATTCCCATGAGCTTCTTGATGGACGGGCTCACGAAGACGATGTCCGCGCGGCCGGGATCCCCCTCCCGGAAGGCGATGCGGTACACCGAGAAGTTGTCGGCCGTCTCCATCAGGGACCGCAGATGTTCCTCGCTCTCCCGGAGCGCCCGCTCCGTGTCCCTGAGCCTGGTGAGATCGATCTCCACCCCGATGAGGTAGGCCCGGCCGTCGATCTCCGTGGAGACCCCCTGGGCGAAGTAGGGGATCTTCACCCCGTCCTTTCGCGTGTTGTGGTACTCGACCCGGAAGGAGCCCTCGCGGAACCCCCTCTGCGTCGCCTCCCGGATCTTCTCCTTGTCCTCGTCCGGCACGAGCTCCAGGCTGTCCCGACCCAGCATCTCCTCGTGGGAGTAACCCAGCATGTCCTCGAGGTTCTTGTTCCAGCGAAGGTACCGTCCGGCCTCGTCCACCATGAAGTAGAACCCCGGCAGGCAGGCGATGATGCTCTCGGAGATCTTCTTCTCCGTTTGCATCCGCTCCCGGGTTTCGGAGAGCTCACTCCGGGTCTGCTGCAGCAACCGCTCCAGATCGTTGGCATCCAATGCAGTTCTCCACAAATGGGGTCAGATCTTGAAATTTGATGATGTCGCAAAAAGCCCGAAGCCTTGCGTTCTGCCCTCGGAATGTCATGTTATCCCGTTTCCAGCGGCGGGTGAGCGGGTTTTCGCGAATCCGTCCAACTCGACTTTTCGAACAGGCCCGGGGCGCAGGCCAGGGTCGTGAGCACGGCCGCGGCGAGGAGAAAGGCCATGAGACCGAGCGCTTCATGGGGGCGGTGGCAGGGGGTGATCGTCCTTCCGACAATAGGGAAAAGCCGTCCGTATGGCAATCGTTTTGCGCGCGGAGGCCCGGAAAGCCGCGGGCGTTTGAGCCCCGGAACCCCCTCCGCCTTCAAGCCCCGCCCTCCATCTTCCGATGAGATAGGGAAAGACCATCCATTCGCGGGGAATCGGAGGGAGAACGGTGGAGGGAGACAGGCCGGATCGAAGGCGGAAGCTGTTCGGGGAGGTGGCCGTCGAGCAGGGCCTCGTGGAGCGGGAAGAGGTGATGGAGGCCCTCAGGTTGCAGCTCCGGGAGAACATGAAAAAGGAGGGGCAGGAGCGGCCCATCGGGTTGATCATGGCCCAGATGGGGCTCATCACCCGATCCCAGATCGCGGAGATCCTGAAGAACCAGATCTAGGGACGGGACGCGGGTGGGGTTCCGGCACGGATCACCCGGCCGAGCCGGCGACGTCCAGGACGATCCTGCCCCGGAGACCGCCCTGCTCGATGCGCTCGTGGGCCTCGGCCGCCTCGGCGAGCGGCATGCGATCGGCGATCCTCGGCTGGATCCGCCCCGCTCGAAGCAGGTCGAAGAGCTGCGTCAGGTCCTCGATGAACCAGTCGGGATGCCTCTTCCGCAGGGCGCCGATGGAGTAGAAGGTGGTCGAGCGGCCGTTGGGGAGCAGGTCCCACAGCTTCAGCCGCAGGAAGTCGAGGGGGATGCTCCCCCCTTTTCCCAGGACGGCCCGGTAGAACCCGTAGGCCACGAGCAGGCCCCCCGGCTCTAGGAGCCGGAAGGATCTCTTGAAGCTCTCCCCGCCGATCGGGTCGAAGGCGGCGTCGAATCCCTTGCCCGCCGCCGCCCGCGCGCGTCCCTCCCAATCCGGCTCCCGATAGTCGATCGGCACCGCCCCCAGCCCGGAAACCCGCTCGTGGTCGGGGCGGGAGGCCGTCCCCACCATGTCCAGGTCGTGCAGACGACCCAGCTGCAGGAGGGCCGTTCCCACCGCCCCGCCCGCGCCGTGCACCAGGATGCGTTGACCCCGGGCGACGCGGGCCGTCCGGTGCAGCATCTGGTAGGCGGTCACGTAGCTCAGGACCAGGCAGGCGGCCTCCGCCGGGTCCAGGTCGTCGGGAACGGGCGTCAACCGGGTCTCCGGCAGGCACAGGTACTCGCTGTAGGCCCCGATGACGGTGAGGTCCGCCACCCGCCGGCCCTCCTCGAAGCGCGCGGCCCCCTCCCCCCGCTTGTCCACGACCCCCACCATGTCGTAGCCCGGCGAGAAGGGCGGCTTCTCCTTGACCTCCGGGTACTTCCCCTTTCGGATCATCACGTCCGTGAAGTTGGCGCCGGTGACCAGCACCCGGACCCGGACCTCGCCGGGGCCGGGCTCGGGCAACTCGGGTTCCCGCCGGACCTCGAGGACCTCCGGTCCCCCGAACTCGCGAAGGATCACGCGCTGGTAGCTCAAAATCATGCCTCCCTTCCCGCCCCGGAGGACCGAACCGCCCCGAGGCAGCCGGCATTCCTACACAATCCCCTCGCTCCCGGGGGCGTTCGTGCTTCCTCCGGTTATGGACCCGGGCTGGTGATCCGTCAAGCGTTTCCTGGTCCGCCAGGGACGGGAACCGGCCGGCGGATCCTTGAAAACCGCGGAGAATTTGTTAAGGTTGTGCAATCTCGGATAGCAGAAGTTGGGGTCAGCCAGGTTCCTGACCCATTTGCCGCCATGGGAAGAAAGCGCAAAAACAGGAAGAAGAAGGGGTCCGGCGGGGGCCGGCCGGCCTCGCCCGAGCAGCTGGAGCAGAAGGCCCGGGAGGCCCTGGCCGGGGAAAACCATCGTCAGGCCCGGAGCCTCTACCGGAAGCTGGTCAAGCTGGACCGGGACCGTTTCCTGCCGGGCCTGGTGGAGGCCTCCACCGGGCTCTGCCGTGCGCTGGCGGAGCAGGGGAAGATCTCCGAGGCGAGAAAGGTCCTGGACGACCTGGCGGCCCTGGACGCCTCGGCCGTGCCTCCCGATCTGCGGGTCACCATCGGTCTCAAGCGGTCGGACTGGGAGAAGGCCGCAACGGGAGCGGTGCAGACCCTGCGGGAGACCGGACCCGTCACGGGCGTGGAGAACCCCGAACCGGCCGACGCCCTGGTGCTCCGCTTCGCGCCTCCCGGGGAGGACCCCGGGCTCCCCGAGGAGATCGAGGCCGACCGGGCGAGGGTGCAGGAGGCCCTGGAGCGGATCTCCGAGGAAGCCTACCCGGAGGCGCTGGAGGCCCTGAGGCCCGTGGGGCTCCGGTCCCCGTTCTCCCACTGGAAGTGGTTTGCCAAGGGGCTCTGCGCCTTTCACCGCGGCGAGGACGAGGCGGCCCTCAAGGCGTTCTCCCGTCTCCCCGGGGACTCCGTGCCGGCCCGGGCCGCGGCCCCCTACCGGCTCCTCCTGGAGGGGACGGAAGCCGCGGCGGCGCGCTTCAGGGACCGGGACCTGCTGGCGGAGGCCTGCCGCATCGCCGGGCGCGACGACCTGGCAGGCGTGCTCCCCCGTGCAGAGTACCTGTGGCGGGCCGGGCGCATCCGGGATGCCTACCTCTTTCTCCGAAAGCATCTCGCGGGGTTCCCCTCGGAGGCCCCCGGAATCCAGAGGTCCCTGACCGACCTGTTCTTCAAGGGGCTCTTCTCCCTGGACGAGCGGCCGGCCGAGCGGTTCCTCACCTTTCTCGAGGAGTCCCTGGTGGACGGGAACAGGCGGCCGCCCCTGGAGGTGGCCCTCGCGGCCCGGGCGGCGGCCCTCTACTGGGAGGAGAACGCGCCTCCGGAGCCCGGGACGTTCAGGGAGATCTCCACATTGTGGGAAACCTTTCTGGCGGCCCGAGAGCGGGTCCGCGGTCGGAGCCCGCGAGTGGAAGCCGCGGTGTGGGCTCATCTGGGGGACTACTTCTCCGAGGAGGTCCCCGACAGCCCGTTTGCGGCCCTTTTCACGGGGCGTTCAGAGGGGCAAAGCGAGCCCCTCGACGAGGAGAGGGCCGAGGAGAGCTATCGGAAGAGCCTCGAGCTCGATCCGGACAACCGCGACACCCACTTCGCCCTGCTTCGCCTCTACGAGGCCGTGGGGGACGGCCGCGGGGTCAACCGCACCCTGGACGAGATCATCAAGCGCTTCCCCGACGACAAGGAGGCGCTCCACCGGGCGGGCGCGCGCTGCATGGACCGAAAGGCCTTCGTGAAGGGGATCAAGTACCTGGAGCGCGCCCTGGACCTGGACCCCCTGGACCGCGGCGTGCGTCGGGGGTTCGTCCTGGGGTGCATTCGAACCGGGGCCCGTTATGCGAACGAACGCCGCCTGGAGAAGTTCCGGGCCCTGCTGACCAGGGTCCTGGAGCGAACGGACGCGCGATCCGAAGACCTCGTCCTGGGTCGTGCCTGTGTCCTGGCACGATGGGGAATCTACTCGTTGGTCATAGGCCTCGAAGGGGAAGGCCGGGAGCTGCTGGACCGGGCGTTCGAGGAGGGCGGGGACGGACTGCGGCTGCACGCCTTTGTGCGCTTCCTGGCCCGGGCGCAGAATGTCGACGCGGAGGTTCTCGAGAAGAGCCGGACCCGCCTGGAGGCCGTGCTCGGCGGTCCGCCCGCAGCCGAGCCTGCGCGGCACCTCATCGACGTCCTGGCGCACCTGCTCCACCTCAGCAAGGCCCACGAGAGGCTGAAGCGGGAGCGCAACCGGCTGAACGCGCACCTGGCCGCAGGCCTCGAGCAGAAGACGGTCTCCAGGGAGCTGGCCCGCGTGGTGGTGGGAAACGGCCTCGAGCAGGGCGTGGTGGATCTCGCCCTGCGCAAGCGCTACATCCGGCGGATGCTGGCCCAACGACCGGAGGACCCCTTCTTCCGGCTCTATCGCCTCACCCTGCTTCAGGAGGAGGGACGCCTCGGCATGCCGCAAAGGGCCCACCTGGACGAGGCCAGGGAGATCCGCCGCCTGGCCGAGGAGGAGCGGGACGAGGAGCTCGTCCACATGGCACAGACTTGGGTGTCCGCCCTCACGAAGGCCGTGGACACCTTCGAACGGCTATTGGGCCCCGAGACGCTCGACGAGGACGAGGACCTCCTCGAGGAGGATCCTTTCTCCGAGGGGGAGGACGACCTCGACGAGGACGACGAGGAGATCGCCCTGGATATCGAGGCCTTGAAGCAGGCGG
>CAYVVQ010000046.1:24632-27862 GCA_964454455.1 uncultured Desulfobacterales bacterium
CTCGACGAGGACGACGAGGAGATCGCCCTGGATATCGAGGCCTTGAAGCAGGCGGCCTCGAGAATCGACCGCAAGGAAGTAGAGAGGGACGCGGACGTTCCCCCGCGGGAAGGCCCGGCCCGCCGGGCGGGCGGGCCCGGGAACCGGAAGCGGAGCCGAAAACAGGACGAATCGAAGCAGCTCGATCTCTTCGGCGATTGAGCCCGCGTTCCTTCGAGGAGGACGACATGGACCCATACGACACCCTGGGCGTTCAGGCCGGCGCGGACGACGAGACCGTGCGCGCGGCCTATCTCGAGCTCGTCCGGCGCTACCCGCCGGAGCGCTTCCCCGAGAGGTTCGCCCGCATCAACCGGGCCTACGAGGCCCTGAAGACGGAGCAGGATCGAGTGCAGCACGAGCTGTTCGACCGGGAGCCGGGCACCCGGTCCCCCTTCGAGACCCTGCTCGTCCACTTCTCCCGGTCGCACCGCCCGAAGCCGCCCGCGTTCGAGGAGATGAAAGAGAGGCTGCGCCGATGCTCGACCCCCTGAACGGAGCCGGAGCCCCCGGAGGCGGCGGGGACCGGACCGGGGACGCGGCGGACTGGAAGTCCGCTGTCGAGGCGGGCTTCAGGCGCTGGATCGAGGAGGTGGAGAGCCGGGACCTCTCCGGCCCGCCCCCGGAGGATCCCCCGGACCTCTACGCGTTCTACCAGGAGCTGGCCGCCCTCAGGAGCGAGGTGCGAACGGGCGCCCGGCGGAGCCACGACACCTTCTCCCGGTTCGGGGAGGCCCTGGCCGGCTTCGAGCAGACCCTGCAGGCCCTCTCGGCCCGGCTGAACGAGGACCGGGCGGACCGGAGCGAGGCGGAGTGGGCCTCCAGAAAGTCCCTCTACCTCCCCCTGGTGGAGCTCTTCGAGCGGTTCCGGCGCATGGGGCGCCGCATGGCGCGTCCTCCCCGCGTCGGGCGTTTCTTCGGCGGCGGGGCCTGGCGAAAGGCCTGGTCCGACGTCGAGGAGGCGCTCGAGATCCTCGGGGGGCACTTCGAGGCGCTCCTCCGCGGGGAAGGGATCGAGGCGGTGGAAACCGAGGACCGCCCCTTCGACCCGGCCCTCATGACCGCGGTGGACACCCGGGCCTCCGCCACGGCCGAGCCGGACACGGTCGTGGAGGAGGTCTCCCGGGGGTACCTCTGCCGGGGGCAGGTGCTGAAGCTCGCCGAGGTGGTGGTGGCGGCGGGAAGGAGGAAGGAGACGACATGAGCAGGGTGGTGGGGATCGATCTCGGAACGACCAACTCCGAAGTGGCCATCCTGGAGGAATCGGGGCCGCGCGTCCTTCCCGTGGACGGGGAGCCGGTCATGCCCTCCTGCGTGGGACTGGACCGCGACGGCGGGCTGATGGTCGGCCGGAGCGCGCGGAACCAGATGGCGGCCTTTCCCGAGGCCACGGTCCTCTCGGTCAAGCGCAGCATGGGGCGGGACGACCGCTTCACCCTCGGCGACAGGGCCTACTCCCCGGAGGAGATCGCCTCCTTCATCCTGGGGAGGCTCAAGCAGGAGGCCGAGGCCCGGCTGGGCGAACCCGTGACCCGGGCGGTCATCACGGTCCCCGCCTACTTCGACGACCGGCAGCGCAAGGCCACGCGGGACGCCGGTCTCCTCGCCGGTCTGGAGGTGCTGAGGATCGTCAACGAGCCCACGGCCGCCGCCCTGGCCTACGACGCCGGCCTGGAGAGCGACCAGACCGTCCTGGTCTACGACCTGGGCGGGGGCACCTTCGACGCCAGCCTGGTCCGGGTGGAACGGGGCGTGGTGGAGGTGAAGGCGAGTCACGGGGACACGCACCTGGGCGGGGACGACTTCGACCGCCTCCTCACGGAGGATGTGGCCCGGCGGTTCCAGGAGGCGCACGGGGAGGCCCTCTCCGAGGACCCGCGGGTGAGAAACCGCCTCTGGGCGGCGGTGGAGCGGGCCAAGCAGGAGCTCTCCGATGCGCCCTACGCCCGCGTGCGGGAGGAGTACGTCCAGGGCGATCTTCACCTGGACCTGGAGGTCTCGAGGGCGGAGTTCGAGGAGAGCATCCGCCCGCTCCTGCAGAGGACCATGCAGTCCGTTCACCAGTGCCTCTCCGACGCCTCGGTCCTGCCCCGGGACCTGGACCGGGTGATCCTGGTGGGCGGGTCCACCCGCATCCCCCTCGTGGCCGAGACCATCCGCCACGAGCTCGGGATCGAGCCCCATCACGAGATCCATCCCGACCTCATCGTGGCCCTGGGCGCGGCCATCCAGGCCGGGGCGCTGGAGGGCCTGGAGACCCGGTCGGTCCTGGTGGACATCACGCCCTACACCTTCGGGACCCGGGCCGTCTCCTTCGAGGGTGGAATGTATACGGACGACGCCTTCGTGCCCATCATCGGGCGCAACACCGCGCTCCCCGCGAGCAAGGCGGACGTCTTCTACACCTTCAGAGACAACCAGGAGGCCGTGGACGTCCGGATCTACCAGGGCGAGTCCCCGCTGGCCTCGGAGAACATCTTCATCGGGAACTTCATGGTGGAGGGGCTGAGCCCGGTCCCGGCGGGCAACGAGATCGTCCTCCACCTCCACCTCGACCTGAACGGCATTCTCGAGGTCACGGCCGAGGAGAAGCGGACCGGGCTTGCCAAGACCGTGCGCATGGAGACCGAGGGGGCCAAGGCCGCGTTCGACCTGGCCGAGGCGCGCCGGAACGTCTCCGCGCTGGCGCCGGAAGGGAATGAGGCCGGGGACCGGGTCCTGGCCGAGGCCAGGGACCTGCGAAGGCGGGCCCGCGCTCTGCTGGATGCCGTGGACGAGGTGGACGCGGAGGAGCTCCGCTCCCTGATCGAGGAGAGCCGAAAGGCGGTCAGTAGCGGCGACCGGGAGCGCCTGGCCGGGCTCAACGAGTCCCTCTCGGACATGCTCTTCTACCTGGAGGACTGATGCGCATCCGCTGCCCGGCCTGCGGAAGGGCCAACGAGGACGCGGACCCATGCGCCCGCTGCGGCTGCGACCTCTCCGGCCTTCGAAGGATCGCCGACACCGCCGAGCGCGAGCTGGACCGGGGAAGCCGCGCCCTGAAGCAGGGCCGCGGCCGGGAGGCCCTGGCCCGGGCCGAGACCTCCTGGCGGCTCCGGAAGAGCCCCCAGGCGGCCAGGCTGGCCTTCCTGGCGAGCCTCCTCCTGCACCGCACCGACGAGGCCACCCAATGGTGGAGACGTGAAAATGGG
>CAYVVQ010000047.1:0-7486 GCA_964454455.1 uncultured Desulfobacterales bacterium
CGGCCCCTTCTCGAAGCGCCCAGGCCGAAGAGGGCCACCCAGCAGAGGACCAGGAGCGAGGCCCACCACGGGGCCCCCGAGGACGGAGGCCGCTCCGTGGACACCTCGGGGTTCACCGCCTCCATGCGAAAGCCCTCTACGATCCGCTTTCCGTCGTCGCTGCGGGAGGTCTCCTCCTTTGCCGGGGTGTCACGACGTTGCTCCTCTCCGGTGCGCTCCCGGGAGGGGGAGAACCCTTCAGTGAGAGCCGCCTGAAGCGCCTGCCTTGCGCTCACCTGCTCGTCCAAGGATTTCCCGGAGGACTGCTCCACCGCAGCCTGAAACGCGACCGCCACCTCGGGCGAGACCACCCCCGGAAGGGAGAGGATGCTCACCACCATTTGGTTGAGGAGGGGATTGTTGCACGTGTGGTCGCAGCAGGCCGCGCCCTTCTCAACCACGTTCAGCGCATAGGATGCGGCCAGCCGTTTTCGTACGTCCTCGTCCGCGTCCCAGTACCCTTTTCGCACGCACTCGAGCATGCGCGCGGTCATGGACTGGTGGGCCCAGGGGTTTTCCCGGTCGAAGAAGTCCTCGAGCCCCAGGTCGTGCTCGTCCTCCACGTACACGGCAAAGGCCTGTTCCCACGCCTCCGGGGCCACGGCCTCGGGCGTGGTCACCTGCCACCCCCAGAGGTACTCGGCGAAGCGGGCCATCTCCCGGGCGCCGGCATAGCCCTCCCCCTGCATTCCTCGAATCCACTTGGGGTTGAAGTAGCGCGTCCGGTATTCTCGTGCGATCACCCGCGCCAGATCCTCCACACGGACCTCGTCCGCCTCCCGGTTCATGGTGAGGACCGTCTTCGGGGCCTCGCCCCGGGCCGTTCGCACGGCCAGGGAGAGCCCGCCCAGGAACTGGTAGAGGTCGTCGTTGTCCATGGTCCCGTAGACGGCCGAGGAGATGGAGTGGACGGCCGTCTCCACCCCTCGAAGGTGCTCGTGAAAGACCTCTCGAGCCTCCTTCCCCCACATCCCCTGGCCGAAGGCGTACCCCGTTCGGTTCTCGTAGACCCGGGCGATCTCCTCGTCCGACTCCCAGAGGCCCGAGTTCGAGGTCACCTCCGAGACCCCGTTTCCGTAACTCCCCGGCTTCTCCGTGAAGATCCGCACGCGGGCCAGGGCGGCGGCCTCCTCCGGGCCCAGGCCCTCGTCCACCAGGCGCCTCTCCATGACCTCGGTGTGGCGGCGGATGAAGTTCTCGAGATCCGTCTCGGCCGCAGCCCGGGTCACAGCCTCGTCGATCAGGAGCATGAGGTTCGGAAAGAGATCCCGGTAGAGGCCCGAGGGGTTGACGAGCACGTCGATGCGGGGACGGTTCAGAAGTCGGGCCGGTATGGGCTCCACGCCCTTCACCCGGCCGGACGCGTCCCACCGGGGCCTCATGCCCATGAGGAAGAGGATGGTGCTCTCGTTGATCCCCTCGTTCCGAATGGTCTCCGTGGCCCAGAGCACCACGGCGACCTTCTCCGGGAAACGACCCTTTTCCTGAAGGGCCTTCTCCAGGATCTCCTGAGCGGCCTTTCGGCCCAGGTCCCAGGCCGCCGGCGACGGGATCTTCCGGGGATCGAACCCGTAGACGTTCTTTCCGGTGGGCAGGGCTTCCGGGTTGCGAAGGGGGTCGTTGCCCTCGCCCGGCGGCACATAGCCCCCGTTGAGGGCGCGGACCAGCCGGTCCATCTCCTGAGGTCCGGAGACCGCAAAGTCCTTCCGCACCTGTCCCGCTTCCAGATCGGGGTTCTGATCGACCACAGCCGCCACCGTGTCTTCGAGGGCCTTTCCCTCGGGGGAGACCCCGAAGGTGTGGAGCCCGTAAGGCATGAGCTCCTCGCGGATCTCGAGCAGCTCGTGCTCCACCGCCTCCAAGTCCGCCTCGGTCACCTCCTCGAGGCCCAGGTCCTTCAGGATCCCGGTTTCCTCGCCCAGGGCCTGAATGCGCGCCAGCAGGTGCCTGCGGGTCCGCCCCTCCATGGCCGCGGCCCGGCTGTAGCCCTGGATCGTCTCGTAGAGCTCGGCATAGGCGCCGTAGAGGCCTCCTCGCGTGAGCGGCGGGGTGAGGTGGTCCACGATCACCCCCCGCCCTCTTCGCTTCGCCTGAATGGCCTCGCCCACGTCGTCCACGATGTAGGGGTAGATGTTGGGCAGGTCCCCCAGCAGGACCTCGGGGGGGCAGTCATGGGAGAGTCCGGCCTGCTTGCCCGGAAGCCACTCGTGGGTGGCGTGGGTCCCCAGGTGGATGACCGCGTCCGCGTGGAACCCCTTTCGAAGCCACAGATAGGCGGCGATGTACTGGTGATGGGGCTGAAGCTCCGGGTCGTGGTAGAGCTTCATGGGCTCGTCGCCCCAACCCCGCGAGGGCTCGGGCATGAGCACGACGTTTCCCAGCCGGACCGCCGGGATGATGAAGGCCCCGTCCTTGACCATGATGCGGGAGGCCTCGGGAGGCCCCCACTGCTCGACCACGCGGTCTCGAAAGGCCCGGGGAAGGGCCTCGAACCAGGAGGCGTACTCCGCCATGGGAACCCGCACGAGCTCCCCTTCTGCCGCCATGCGCTCCAGCTCCCCCGGAGCCCAGCTCCCCACGTTGCGGCCGGAGCGCAGAATCGAGGCGCGGAGGGCCTCCTCGGAGAGGGCCTCCTCCCCTTTCACGCCAACCCCCTCCGCCTTCAAGCGGGCCAGAATGCCCTCCAGGCTTCGAAAGACGTTCAAATAGCTCGCCCCGATGTTCTGCTTCCCCTGGCTGTGGTTGTAGTAGAGGATGGCGATGCGCTTCTCGTTCTCCGGCTTCCGTCTGAGTCGAACCCATCGTTTCAGCCGCGGGAGCAGGAGATCGAGGTTCTCCTGGATCGTCCTTCGAACGAAAACCGTCCGCTTCGAAGCCTCCTCGAGGGGCACCTTCCCGCCCAGGGGCGTAGGCTCCACCAGGCCGGAGATCTCCGGATTGGCCAGGGTCCAGGCCACCTCCACGGGCGGGATGCCCTGGGGGTCGGCCCTCCATTCCTTCAGGGTGGAAGAGAAGAGATGGATGCCGTTGATCACGGGCACGTTCAGCGAGACCAGGGCCGAGCGCACGCCCTCGTGGAGCGCCGACCTGAACTTGAGCGAAAAGGCGAGGACGATGTCCACGCGGGGGCTCCCCCCGGGGTCCAGGAAAACCGAGGAAAGGACCTCCTCCGCCGGGCCGAACGCGGCGAGGACATTGAAACCCGCCGCTTCCAGGCTGTGAATCACGTTGTCCAGACCCTCCTTCTGCCCCGGGACCATGGAGGAGGCATAGAAGGTGATCCCGGCCCAAGGCCCGCCCGGCCGAAGGCGTCCGTTCCTTTCGTACCACGCGAGAAAGCCCCCGGGATCGCTCCAGGTTCGATCGTGCCCCGGGTGGTACACGCCGGCTCGAGGAAGGAGCACGGGCTCGTCAAACGTGACCGAGGGGTCCAGGGTTTCATGAACCGCCCGAAGGATCATGTTCCGAACGTTTTCCACGGAGAGGTGCGTGAAATAGGCCCGAATGCCCGGATCGAACCGCAGCCCCTGCTTTCGAAGGGTTTCATCGTCCCGCGAGCCCCGAAGGGCGAAGACGGGCGTGCGTGTGGCGTCCACGTGATCGAGCACGAACCGGGCAAGCGGCTCCATCATCACGTCCACGAGGACGAGATCGGAAGAACGCACGAAGTCCGCGGCCGCCTCGTCCCCTTCCAGATCACCGGCGGTAAAGAACCGGACATCCAGGCCCGGCGGAGTTTTCAACGCGCCAAGGGCCTTGGACGCCGTGACCGTATCCCCCTCGAGGATCAGGAGGGAGACGCGCTGGGCCATGGCGGGCGACGCGGCGACAAGGAGCAGAAGACCCAGAATGGACGCGGCGGCCCGCACGGATTAGATCTCCTCTCCCCCGATCCCGCGGAGCAGGGCGCTGAGCGCCAAGGCCAGGGGTTCGGGCACATCGCCGCCCACCAGGTCCGGAAGGACCTCCAACGGCCGGCCGGCCAGGGACTCGGCCACCAGCCGGCACTGGCTGCGAAAGAAGGTCAGGTCCTGAATCAGCCCCCGCTCCATGTCATCGGAGACGGCAAACGCCGAGGCCACGAATGCAGCATAGGGGGGATCCAGAAGGACCTGCTCCAGGCGCTCGAGCCGCTCTCCGCGAAGCGCCGTGTCCCACGAACACCCGGCCACCAGGGCGTAGGGCGTGATGCCCCGCTCATCCAGACGGGTGATCAAGGTGCGGTCCGCACGAAGCCCGTTCTGAAGAAACACGGCCTCCTGCACCCCTTTGTACACGGCCCGGGCGAGAAGTTCGCCCATCCGGGTGTGGCCGCCGGCATGGTCGATCCGCGGCCCCCGTCCTTCCACCACCAGGATGTTGTCCGTGCCCGTGCCCGTGGCCTGATAATGGAGGGGGCGCTCCCGGCTGCGAACATCCAAATCCTGCAGGGCCGCGATCTTCCCCTCTGTGGCGCTGATCACGGCCCGGCTCATGGCCCTTGGCGTGAGCTGCATGTTCGTGAGGAGCAGGATGTTGACGGTGCCCGGTTCGTAGTACCGGCCCGGGTCCCGGGACATGCGTACGGCGTTGGACTCCACGCCTGCGGTCACCACCGCCACCACGGTCATCTCTCGAAAGCGTTCCACCTGGACCGAGAGGTTCTCCATGTCCGCGCCTGTAAAGAGAAAGGAAGCCGTCTTCGCTTTCCGGCCGATGACGCTGTAGACCCGCTCGCGCAGCGCATCCAGGCCCAGGGCATGCCCGAGGGCCCAGCAGGGGGGCGGAAAGAAGTGGTTTCCCGCGGAGACGATGCCCCGGCGTTCTCCTTCCAGGGTGGAAAGGACCCGCTGAGGCTCGGTGAAGTCCAGGACCAGGGTCTTGTTCACAAAATCGTGAATGCGGCTTCGAAGGATGCGGGCCTTCCGCACATAGGCCAGCGGGACCGAAACCGGCCGTTCCTCGAGGACCCCCTCCTCCCGCACCCGGTTCTCCTCCTCGGCAAAGGCCTCGGGGTAGATTCTCGAGGCCAGCCAGGCCACGAAGTCGCCGGAGTGGGCGGCGGCCCTGCAGGTCAGTGCACAAGGGAAATCGAAGATACGGCCTTCCCGCACCGCCTCCACGTCGCGCCAGCCCGGGCGGTCCAGCCATTCGGCGGCAGCCTCGCGGTCCCCCCCGCAGCCGTAGAGGACCTGCGGGTCGAATGCCTTCCAGGCCTCCAGATCCACCGGCACCACGGCTCCGCTGAGCCCCAGCTCGGGCGGGAGGCCTCCGGCCGCCCGGATCATGTCGTTCTGAAAGGAGTCGTCCCCCGGCGTCATGATGCGGCCGCGGCCCATGAGACGCATGACCCGTTTTCTCCGGTCCTGCGGGATACGTGCGACCTTTTCCTGAATGAGCCCGATCCGCTCCTGAATGTCTCTCACGAGCTCCTCCGCACCGGCCTCCCGGTCCATGAGGCGACCGAGGAGCCGAAGCGTTTCAAAGCTCCCGGAAAGGCTTTTTGTCTCCACGAAAGCCACCTTGAACTCCTCCTTCAGAAGGGGTGCAAGGTGGGCCGCCTGAAGGGGCGAGCCCAGGACCAGGTCGGGATCGCAGGCTCGAACCGCCTCAAGGGAGGGTCGCAGAAAGCCGCCCACAAGCTTCGGGGGGCTTGCTCCCGGGATCTTGTCATCGTGCCAGGTAACCCCCACGAGCACATCGCCGGCGCCCAGCGCAATGAGCACCTCGGTGACCGAGGGAGAGAGGGAGACCACACGTGAAGGCTTCGTCTCGATCTCCACCGACCGGCCCAGCGCATCGGGAAACGATACGGGGTCCCCCGCCCGCGCAGCGTATGAAGATCCTGCAAGCACCGCCCACAGAGCCGCCAGAAAGAACATGCATTTCGTAAAACCGGGTCGTTTCATATCCGCTCCTTTCTCCCTCGAAACGCCTGACAACGGCGCCCTTCAGCAACTCGAAGAATGTTTGCCACATCCATTCGTCCTCTCACTCCGGCACGTAGACCATGGAGCCGTCCTCCAGGCGGTAGGCCACGCCCAGGCGCTCCCCCCGGCCCCGGGCCTGCTCCCGGGTCATGCGCATGGCGCTGACCTTTTTCCCCTTCTTGGTGATCACCTCGAGCTGCCCGTTTTCGGTCTGCTTCAAGACGGTCATGTCGGCCGTCTCGCTGAAGAGATCCTGAAGATGGTAGGCCGTGAACAGGGTGACCACCAGCCCCACGATGAACACGAGACCGATGTCGAAAAGGTTGGCCACGCCGCTCAGGGGGTCGTTCCCCCCGGAAGGCGCCTCCATCGAGAAACGGGCCGCGCTTCCGTTCCTGCCGGATCTGAAGTATCTCATCATCTCTCCTCCTCCCGCTCTCCGGCCAGGACCTCGGTCACGAGCTCCATGTTCTTGACGTCCTCCTCCACCCAGCGCCGGCGAAGCGTGTAAAAGACATAGGCGGCCATTCCCACCGCCAGGCCGACCACGGTCGTGGTAAAGGCGATGACCAGGTCCGAGGAGAGGCGGGAGAGGTCCCCCTGGCCCAGGGCGGCAAGCCCCGTTCCCATGGGGATCAAGGTCCCGATGAGACCCAGGCTGGGACCGATGCGAACCACCATGCGCACCCGGTCCAGGCCGCGCCAGGCCTGATGGCTCCGCTCGCGAAGAAGGTTTTCGATGTCCAGGAGCCCGGCCGTCCCTCCTTCACGCTCGAGCAGCGTCCCGAGGTCTGCGGCATAGGTCCGAACCCGGTGGGCCATGACGGAGCCTGCGGTATCACCGCCGCAGACATCTTCGGGACCCAGGGGGTTCAGGCGGGCCCGCTCCAGCCACTCCGCCACCAGCCCCCCCGCCTGGATCACGATCCAGGCCGTCAGAAGGACGAGGAGGACGAGGACCGGGTAGAGCAGGGAGGAGGAAATCACGTAAATCAACGACTTGAGCAAAGCGCTTACAGCCATGGGTCGACCCTCCGGGCACGCCCCCTGGCACGGAAGAAGCCGATGCCGAAGGAGAGCAGCGCCGCCGCAAACGCCCCCGAGAGCAGACGGGGGGAGGTCTCTTCAGCCACGGTCAGACGTTCGGCCACAGAGTAGATCTCCCCCGCGTCCTGAATCGGCGGCAGGAATAGAATCGAGGTCAGGAAATAGACCGCGGTCAGGAGCATGGCCCACCCGAGCGTCCTCGAGGGAGAGGCACCACCGGTCAGACGGCCCGATCGAAACGCCGCCGCCGTGAGCCCGGCAATGGCCGCGAACACGGCGTAGACCCCGAGCATGATGGTCCAGCCTCCTCCGGGTAGGAAGGTGCGGGCCGCGACCAGGCTCAGGATCAAGACGATCATGCACACGGGGCACGGCACGACCAGCAGCAGCCAGCCGCGCGTGGCAGCGTCCTCACCGTCCGGCCGCCGAAGAAGGTGAACGCCCCAGACCGCCAGTCCGGCCGAGGCCATGACGTGGAGGAGCATGCCCGA